>JBDTXM010000301.1:0-2613 GCA_040006215.1 Acidobacteriota bacterium | reverse complement strand
CCGCCACCGCGGCCGCTCCGACAAAGATCGTCGCTTGCCGCAATTCCTTCATCACTCCTGCATGCATCTCATCCGCCGAAAACGCCCGAAGCACCGTTACACCAGCCGGTGGTTCAACCGCCGTCACGCCAGCGACGACCGTTACGACAGCACCCCGCTTTGCCGCCGCCTCCGCAAGCGCGAAACCCATCTTCCCGGATGAATGATTCGAAATAAACCGCACCGGATCGATCGCCTCACGTGTTCCGCCAACGGTGATCAGTAAATGCTCCCCTTTCAAATCTTGCCCGTTCTTCTCTTCTTCCTTTTCTTCTTCGCGTCTTTGCGTCTTTGCGGGAACCCCCTCTTTTAATAACTCAAGCACCTGCCGAACAATATTCTCAACATCCTCCAGCTTTCCCGTACCTACCGTTTTGCACGCCAACTCACCTGCCACCGGCTCGACAAACCGCACACCGTCCTTTTTTAACTGCGCAATATTTCGCTGCGTTGCCGGCTGCTCCCACATCGTGGTATTCATCGCCGGAGCGATCAAAACCGGAGCGTTCGAGGCGAGATAGGTTGACGAAAGAAAATCGTCCGCGACCCCATTAGCAAACTTCGCGATGATGTTCGCGGTCGCCGGAACGACCAGCAGCAGGTCGATATTTTGCGAGAAATTTATATGTGCTATCGGATCGGGATTCTGCGGGTCGTAATCGTCAACGATCACGCGGCTGTCGGTAAGAGCACGAAACGTCAGCGGCTGCACAAATTCCGTCGCGTGCTTCGTCATCGCCACCGCGACATCGCAGCCCGCTTTCTGCAAAAGCCGCATTACTTCGACAGCCTTATACGCCGCAATGCCGCCGCTAACGCCCAATCCAATACGAAATTTGTTCATTTCACGATGATATTGCAGAAGCCCGCACGAAGTGAGGCCACTGTAACGACACCCAAGAGTTTACATCAAATACCAGATTTCTCTATGTTAGAATCCTCTCAAGCAATGCAGCCGAAACTCTTCGAAAAACCTGCCGAAACCGTCGATCTCGAAACCGTGATCCTCTACGCCCTCGGCGATTTCCAATCCCGCGGAAAGGTCCTGGCCAACCGCGAACTAGCCTTCGACCGCCTCCGAGGCGCATTCCTGCGAGCGTGTGCAAAATTCGGCATCCCCGAGCCGCCCAACAACCAGATAGTCGAAAAACTCAAACACCTAGGGGCTGCCGTAACAGAAATCCCAAAATTCGTCGCCAAACGTCCTTTCCGTATTACCATCGACACCAAAACAGCTTCCGACGCAAACAACCTCTTCCGCGAAATAAGAACTCGCTAACAGTAGATTCCGATGGCTCGACTGTGGCTACCCACGGTGTTCTTAAGTGCCTGTCAATGCTAATTTTCATGTCGGAGTACGTGAAGACATCATGCTGCGACGAATTTTTATCGGTTTGCCTCTACTTATTGCGTCTTTTTTTGTCGGGTACAGTATCACCCCGAGTTTCAGGATCCATGAGGAAGCCGCAAATTGCGAAGCTAAGCTGGAATCACCGGCGACCTCCGTGTCTATTGAGCCTCCGAGCTCATCTACCCAAACCCCCGATCAGGTCGAAACTATCGACGAGGTAAACGATCTTTTGGACAACGCTCGTGTGAAATACCCGGTACGACTACTCGTAACAGGGGAACTCGGCTATGAGTTTTCAGATGTTCCGGCGAAGAACGGAGAGAGGTGGCTAGGCCTTTTTGAAGAAAACGGAAAATATTCCGTTCGTTCAACCAAGCTTCGGATCTCGAAGGACGAGAATAACATGATCGCAGTAGATGTACCCGGCGCAAATAAACCCCTCTTTATGTTCAAAGATGCTGACGGGATCCGCTCGGGTAAGGTCACCTCGGTCTTCCGAACCGTCGATTATGTGCTTCTCGATGAACTTAACAAGCGTGGCGTCCAACTCGACGACCGCTCAGGCAAGATCGATGATAATTTCGAGCAAACTTTCGAGCTAAACGGTGAGAAATACAAGCTCGCCGCCGCTAAGGCAAAAAATGCCAAAGGCGAGATCATCTCTGCACTCTTCCCGCATCACGGAGAGCAGCGCCAAGTTCTCCAAACGGTCAGCCACGAAATCACTGCAGATATGGGATATATAAATTGGATCGGCGACCTTGATCACGATGGCCGACCCGATTTTTTCTTCGATTTGAACGACGGTGCCGAGTCAGTAGAGGGCGTACTCTTTCTTTCATCAATGGCCAAAAAAGGCGGGCTTGTAAGAAAAGTAGCAGAGCTTTGGTATCCCGGTTGCTGAACATCGCAAGACTTCTCTTTTGCCTGAATGTCTTTCTTCTCGCAGTTGCGATCGGGATCAATTGTGACACGCTTTATCGTTGCTATATGGCTCCGCCTCAGTGCGAAGAATGCGGAGAATGATCACTTATCCCTCAGCACTATATTTAGGAGTCCGCTTAGATCTTGCGCCGTAGTGTCTGGTTCGATCCCGAGCCGCTCGGCCGGCACGCCAAATCTGTCTATCCAGATTGTCGTGTACCCAAAACTCTTAGCTCCGTACGCGTCCCAGCCGCCGAAGGCCGCGAACAGCACTTCGCTTTTCTTTAAATGAAGATGCT
>JBDTXM010000300.1:0-2631 GCA_040006215.1 Acidobacteriota bacterium | reverse complement strand
TTGGCCAGACGGCGACGCCGGAACAGACGGCGAGATCTTTTTACAAGTGGTATGTCCATGAATTGAATGCGAATCGAAATCCGCCCGACGAGAGGGCCAAATTCGGCCAATTTGTTTCAGCACGTTTGGCGAAATGGGTGCGAAAGACGATAGCCAGCGGAGAGTATGATGCCGATTATTTTGTCGCCGCACAGGATTTTGGGCACGATTGGGGCGACAATGTCCGGGTAAGCAGGGTAGCGGTAAGTGGTGGAAGTGCGACGCTTCACGTAAAGCTCGTGCAGCCTAAGACGAAGGACACGCCGGCGTGGGACCGGGATCTTGACCTCAAACTTTTGAAAGAAGGCGGCGCCTGGAAGATAGACCGGGTTACCGCAAAGAATTAGAAACTCAACTGAAAATCTATGATCCGAAGATCGATATTTCTGCTTTTGACGATCGCACTGGCGGCGGCGGCGCTATCGGCCCAACAGGTCGATCCGGCGGCGCGGGCCGAGCGGTGGAAACAGTTTAACCGCAACAACTTCGACAAGCTCAATTTTTCGACCGTAAAGCTGACGAAAGCAAAGATCGCGGGACTTAAAGAAGATGAGAACGCCGACGATTTTGCGCTGCTTCGGGGCGTGATCTTTGGCAAGCGGGGCCGCATATTCAAGGAACGCTCGATACAGGAATATCTCGAAAAACAGGCGTGGTATAAGGCGAACAAGAATTTCTCAAACTCCATTCTCACGCCGGGAGAGCGGGCAAACCTCGATTTTATCCGCTTGGCCGAGGCTCAAAAGCATCCGTCGATCGAACCTGGCGACATGCGTATCTGGAAGTCAAAACCGATCGCCGACGACAATCTGCGCGAATACACTGGTGCCGAGCTCACCATCCTGATCGCCGAGATCGAAGCGATCCACGGCAAGCCGTTTCAGGAAGACTGGCTGCAGAAATACTTTGACGACCGCTACTGGTACAAGAAAAACGCCGCCTATAACCCGTCTGTTCTCAATGAGTTCGAGCGAAAGAATATCGAGCGCCTAAACGCTGAAAAGGAAAAAGGCAGGCATACGGCCGTCTCGATCGGCGATATGGATAATTTCCAGAATACGCTGCTGACCGAGGACAAGCTGGCTGGCCTGAGCCTGCTCGATCTACGCATTCTTCGCGAAGAGTTTTACGCCCGTCACGGCAAGAAATTTGACGCTCCGGGCGTTCGCGACTATTTCAACTGGCGCGACTGGTACAAGGAAGCCAGGGACCAAAAGTCGGTTAGGCTCAATAAGATAGAGCAGCAAAACGTCGATCTGCTGACTGCGTTCGAGACCAAACAGCGCGAACGCCTCTCGACCGAGACAGTTACTGACGAAGCTCTCGGAGCACTGTTTGCCGAGGACCTCAGGCTGCTGCGGAACGAGATCTACGCCCGGCACGGACGCGTTTTCAAGGACAAGGACCTCCAGAAATATTTCGATTCGCAGGCGTGGTACAAACCCAACGCCGATTTTAAGGACGATCAGCTCAGCGAGATCGAAACGGCAAACCTGACCAAACTAAAACAAGCGGAGGAATCGGCTACGAGCAAGTTCTCGGAAGCCGAAGGCTGATAAAGCTGACCACCCGTTCCCGCGTGCCGGGAACATCGACCTTCAAACCTGTACGAAATGCTCTAAGGCCTGTTAAAACAGGCCTTTAGGCTGTGTATTGGAATATCAAGCATTTCGAGAAAACCACGTCATATCTAGAAAACGCTTTATCCTATTGAGGTGATTGGGTTTAACCCTGAAAATGCCCACTTTCCGGTCAAAAAAATTCACTTTTCTACCGCTCAAAAACGGCAAAAAATAGGCTTCAAAATTTGATCTCGGCTTTGCCGCGACATCGCCGATCATGGCAGCAGCGGGCAGTAACGCGATGATCAGCATCTGTCGCCCATAACACTGTCGATCATCACTTTTTCAAGCGTCTCGATCACAGGCATTATCCCATCGTCCAACACGCGATTATCGACGCCGGGATCAATGGCGTTATAATCGGTGCATTAGCGGAGGGATCAATGACTGAACCGGAAATAACATTTGTGGACCGACTAAAGACAAAGCTTGCATTGCTAGGCGCTTTGGCCGGCGTTTTTGTTGTCGCTTTCCTGATCGGGCTGGTCCCGATGTGGCTTACTGCGAGGAGCAATGCGGCCGATCGCGACGCGGCTCGAACGCAACTGCGGCAGGCCGAGATCACCAATCTGCTTTTGTCGGCGACTGTCGATGCAAAACGCGGCGAGTACGAAACCGCGCGCCAGGAAGCGAGTGATTTTTTCACCCGGCTCGGGAGCGAAGGCGAAAATGGCAGCGCGGGATTTTTGACTGCCGATCAAAAAGAAAAACTCAAACCCATTTTTGCCGACCGAGACAACGTGATCACGATGCTCGCCCAACGCGATCCAGCCTCGCTCGATCGCCTGACCAACGTGTACGTCGCCTATGTTCAGGCGGTCCCGGCCAAACCCGCGTCGCCCGCGAGCACATCCGCGAATTCGGCAAAATAGAGCAATGAATTTTAATCCGTGGCATAACGTTGAGATCGGCGGTGATTCGCCGCGGATCGTTAATGCGATCATCGAGATCCCTTCGGAGAGCAAGGCCA
>JBDTXM010000299.1:0-2676 GCA_040006215.1 Acidobacteriota bacterium | reverse complement strand
CGTGTTTATGTTGGTAGTCCGTATCTTCCGGTTGGATATTCGCAACCAACTCTTCCGCCCATTCAAGAGGCGATCTTTGTCCCAATTGAAAGGCGTGGGCATCAACGCTAAATAGCAAGCCGAAGATGAGCAGCAAAAATGCGCCTTTTGATTTCGTTCTCATAATTTTTAGCTCCGTGGACGCCGAAGGTCTTTCATTCGAAGACATCTCCGGCGTCACAGTTTCCATCCCTTATATTAATTTTCTCTAAATGATGCAGCCCCATCGGGCGTAACGGTCATTGTGCGATAACCGGTATATGACGAACCAGAATGAATTCCCCATATGTAATCGATCGGTGCCGTAACCTTGGTGGCTGTCGTTTGTGCCAGTTTGTACATCATGTCGTACCCCCACCCGCTCGCATCAGCCGTACCATTGTTGCCTTCCGGATTCGTCGAGCTAGCGACGTAGCATGCGTGGATCTCGATCCCTCGTCCGTTTTGGGCAAAGGCCCCGCATAGCGGCGAAAAAAGATGCGCGGTATGAAGCCCAAACTGCTGGCCGATGGAGACGATACCCGGCCAGCCGTGGGCGCAAATAGCAAGGCAATCGATATCACCGGGATTGTTTGCGTATGTTTCATAGATCCAAGCCACTATCGAAACTATGGGAATTGATTTGTGAAAGTGGCGCTCGAATGGATCTATGTCAGATCCGGTAAGGCATAGGCCGAAATCCTTTGCAAAAGTGTATATGACCATTGATAATTTCTCCTTGTCCGTGGACTGGTATATATGTGGCAATAGTGGGCCTAGCCGCTGAACTGCAGCGGCAGGCGTCACACTTTGCTGGTTATTTATTTTGGTTTCGTCGCTAGAACGAGCGGCGAGATGCCCGGGACATCCGCCAACCTCACGTTCTCAAAGCCGATCTCCTCGAGCCAGGATCGGATCTCTTCGAACGAAAAGGTATCGCCATCTTTGGTCATAAGAAGCATCGTGATGGCAAAGAGAAGCGGCGGAAGCGGTCCGCTTCGATCCGCATTTACCAGCCATTCGGCAATCGCTATTGTTCCGCCGGGTTTTAGTGCTTCAAAGGTGCGTTTAATTAGATCGCGGCTGTGGAACTCGCCCTCGCTGTGCAGAATGTGCCCCAGAGTGGCGATCGAATGTCCTTCACCAAGGTCTGCATTTTCGAGGCTGTCGGGCACGAATGTGAAGCGGTCGGTCAACTGAAATTTCTCGGCTGACCTTTTTGTCACGGGAATGATGCCCTCCCAGTCGACGGCTGTTACGCGTACGTTGGGCGAGCTTTGCGCCAGCGCAATTCCCCAGACGCCTGACCCCGTCGCGAGATCTAGAACCGAAATGGGCTCCTTGGTTTCCGCAAGCTTTAGGTGTTCGGCCAGGGCCCGAGCGGTAATGTAATTGACGGGAAAGAGATCGGCGACAAAATCCTCGAAGTATTTCGAGCCGTCTTCTTCCTCGCTTACCGTTCGGATCGGTTCGCTCGTACGAACAACCTCTGGCAGATTCATCCAGATCGGAAGTGTGTTTCGCACGAGGTGGCGAACAAAACCCCCTAAGTAGGCCGGCTTTTTGCTGACCAGAAACTCAGCCGCGTCGGGTGTGAGCGCGTACTTTCCTTCCTGCTTGGTAAGAAACTGCAGTCCCGTCAGAGCATTGAGCAATATTCTAGTCCCGCGTAGCGAGGTTCCGGCGCCTGCGGCGACCTCGGCGACCGTGCCCGCACCGGCCTCGATCGCGTCGAAAAAATGATGGTGCAACGCTGCCTCCATCGTTAACGAGGTCGTGAAACCCCACGTGAATTGAAAAATGCGCTCGGGTGTTACCCTTGCGTGTCCGTTTGTTACGACTTGCATATATGTATGACTCCTTTGTATGAAATGAGAATCTCGTGCCGTTTGGGGCACTCCCTGTGTTTATTTCCTTCCCTTGCTCGTAAATTCGGCGTTGTGGCATTTGGTCCTTTCACCTAAAATGCAAATAAAGCGAATCAACTTTCTCTTCGCTCCGGTTAAAAGGGTGAATTTAGGCTTTGAGTTTTGGGATGTCATTAAATTTAGAATCAAATAAAGAACAAATTAATATCAAAGGAGATAAAGTGAATGCTCCCTTGATTTACGCGTTCGAAGATTTTTCGCTTGATGCGGAATTCTTAATGCTTTCCCGTAGCGCCGAAGAGATATCCCTCACGCCGAAGGTTGTTGAGACCCTTCTCGCCCTCGTCGAACGGCACGGCGAGATAGTCTCAAAGGACGAATTGATGGATCGCGTCTGGGAGAACGCTTTCGTAGAGGAATCTAACCTGGTGCAGAACATTTACGTTCTGCGAAAGGCCCTCGGCGAAACCGGTGACGGACGGCCGATGATCGAAACGCTTCGCCGCCGGGGCTATCGTTTCAACGGCGAAGTGCGGGCGGTCGAAAAAGAAAAACGCCTGACGCCGCTGGCCAACGAAAATGCAGCTGCGTCGGAACCTCCCGGCGGCCTCGGAGGCTCGAGATCCACCATATTCGCGATCGGAGCCGGAGCTCTTGTCATGGTTGTTTTGATCGGTTTTGCGATCACTCGCATGACCCGCTCGCACGGCGATGTTTCCGCCGCCGAAGAGCCGCCATTGGAAAATACGCTCAAACGACTGACGCCGGACCTTTATAGCCGTTCGCCGGT
>JBDTXM010000298.1:0-2745 GCA_040006215.1 Acidobacteriota bacterium | reverse complement strand
AACGGCCTTCGAGCCAAACTCCCGAAATAAATAGCGCGAAAAAGACCCCAACAACTGCGAGCGGAGGAAGAAACTGGCCAAAATAGACAAGCGATAGAGAGATCACGACCATCAGAGCTCGAACGTAAATCAGCCGGCACGCACCCGCGATCAGCCGTATTACCGTGATCGCCCCCAGCATGAGTGCGGTGCCGCCGGCGAGAAGAACAAGGGTGGACAAATGAAGATGAGCGTCGGGGCTGTCCTTGATAGAATGCTCGACGCCGATGCCGAACGTGACAATACTCGTGACAATAAAAAAGTGACCGTAGAGATAGATAAATCGGGTCTTTAGCGATCGAGATCTGACCGGACTGTCCTCGACAAATTCAAAATTGATCCACCAGATACACGCGGCCATCGCGAAGCCGAGTGTCGCTGTCAGAATGGTCGTCAAATTCCATTGCACAGTCGCCAATCCGGTCGCGGTTGCCAGCACGGCCTCACCTAAAACGATTATCGTGAACAGGCCGAGGCGCTCGGGAATATGCAAAAGATCGACTGGGATCGAGTTCGTTACACGACGATTAAAAAAGGGAATTCCGAGGTCCAGGAATAGTGCAGCGGCCCAGATGTAATAACGGTATGGGGGAGCAATAAGAAGTGAGCCAAGAAGGGTCGCAGCCGTAAGGACGAGGCCATAGGTGAACTGCAAAGCATAACTGCGTGCAAGAGGAATGTAGAACGCGGCCCGGACGTACAGTCCCGCGAGAATCAGCAGTACGAGCGACCAGCACACGGCAAAGGCGACGTCGCCGGTCGGCGTGAAGGCACCGCCGAGCGAGAGCGAAAGAGCCGCAACACCCAGCATAGCCGCAAACATTAACAACCGATACGAGGTTTCCTCGGTCTCAAATCGGTCGGCGTAAAACGTATAGCCGATCCATGTCCACCACAGCGGGATGAACAACGCTGCATACTTCGCAAAACTGTACCAATCGGAGCTTTGCGCCAGTATCATTGCGACCCTGGAAACCGCCAAGACAAAAACGAGATCGAAGAAAAGCTCGAGCCAGCTCGCGTGCCGCTCTGGCGAATTGGCCTCGATCGTTCGCAACAGAGGGCGATTGATCCTTTTCTGGGTCGATGATGCTTCAGCCATAGAAAAATTCAATTTTCGCGTTAAAGTTGAAGTGGACAGAATCTTGCTTTGGAAATAATTCTACGCGAACTTCAGAAATTTGCTAGACAAAGAAAATCATGCTGAAAAAGGAAACGCTTACATTTTTAAAAACACTCGACAAAAACAACGATCGCGAGTGGTTCAACGCTCACAAAGATCAATTCACGGCGGCAAAGGAAAATATTGCCGCATTTACCGGCAATCTGATCGCCCTGATATCAAAATTTGACCCGGATATTTCCGGAACGCTCGCCGCCGACTGTGTTTTCCGCATCTATCGTGACGTGCGATTTTCAAAGAACAAAAACCCTTACAAAAATAATCTGGGAGCATATATTGCTCCCGGCGGTCGCAAGTCGACGTCACCGGGCTATTATTTTCATTTCCAGCCGGGTCACTCTTTTATAGCCGCGGGCCTGCATATGCCCGACTCCGCCGATCTGTTAAAGGTAAGAAAAGCGATAGATACCATGCCAAAGGAATTTCTAAAAACGGTCGAAGTTAAAAGTTTTACGGAGCGGTTTGATGGACTTCACGGTGAAAAGCTGAAGCTAATGCCGAAGGGTTTTCCCGCAGATCATCCGCAGATCGAATATCTCAAAATGAAATCAATGACCGCACATCGCGAATATAAGGACGACAAGATCGCTCTCGCTAGGGACTATCCAAAGCTACTAGCGGCCGACGCAAAGGCATTGTATCCGTTTATCTCGTTTTTACGGTCGGCACTTCGGTCTGGTAAATGATGGTTACACGTGGGTTTTTCGGAGGATCGCGACCAGTGAAGCTCCCTGCAGTTCCAGAAGTTTTTTCGTTTTTTCGTCAGTCATTTCCACACCGTCACCATCAAATTTTTGAGCGGCGAACGATACGGCGATCTCCATCGGAAGCACGTGGACACCGAGCAATGAAAAGACTCCTCTCAAGTGGGCCAAACAACGGAGACCGCCAAAGCTGCCGGGGCTGGCCGTGATTATCGCGCCGCCTTTGTCCGTAAACACTTCGGTGAGGCCGTATTTTTCACTTTTGCGGGAAGCCCAGTCGATCGCGTTTTTTAGACCGCCGGGGATCGAGCCGTTGTATTCGGGTGACGAGATCATCAATCCGTCGTTCTCCGCGAGTAGATCTTGAAATTTTGAGGCATTTGGGTCGAAGCCATTTTGCTTATGATCGTCTTCGTCGTAGATCGGCATGGGATAGTCCCGAAGATCGATCACGGTGACATCGCCGCCAGCGGCTCGTGCGCCTTCGACCGCGACATTCAAAACACGTTTGTTCAATGAGTGTTCGCGGAGACTGCCGGCGAATGCGAGAATTTTCGGCATCTATTTCTTTCCTTCAAGGTCTTCCTTTTCGATCTCGGTTATCTTTTCCACGCGGCGTTCGTGGCGGCCGCCTTCAAAATCAGCTTCGAGAAACGCCTTAACGATCTTTTCAAGCTCTTCAAAAGGTACGTATCGAGCTGCCAGCGAGAGGACGTTTGCGTTGTTGTGCTGGCGGGCAAGCCGGGCGATCTCTTCGTCCCAAGCGACCGCTGCCCGAATTCCCGGGACTTTGTTGGCTGCGATGGCCATACCGGTCCC
>JBDTXM010000297.1:0-2799 GCA_040006215.1 Acidobacteriota bacterium | reverse complement strand
ACAGGCCGATAATTGTGCACTTCGTTTTGTTGTTCGCGATGATGCCGACAGATAGTGGTTGCCTCAGGCTCCGATTGTAAGAACGCCAAATTCCGCACGATGAAAAGCCGATAGATAGAATTCGTTCGGATGCTCATTTTAGCCCTTATCCGGTGCGAAACTGCCGCAAAGCATTGGCTACAACGCGTAATTGAAAACTAAAAGGAGTCAAAGATGAAAAATATTAAATTTGCGGTCGCAATGCCCGTAGTTATCCGTTCAATATCACCGATAACGAAATCTCAGGTAAACAGTGCAAACGTGATCTAGATCGACACCCAAAAGAATTTGTAGAGGAGATACAAATGAAAACCCTTATATGTGCAATGTTTCTCTCATTACTCTGGGTCAGTCCGGCATTTTCCCAGGAAGGCAGGCCCTTTTATAACGTTTGTAAGAGCGATGCCGATCTAATCGGTGATTTTCAGCGGGAAAGTATTACCGTCAAAACCCTCGACAGTGATTCGCTGGTATTTGTTTCAGCCGGCACGACCTACTCGGGTAAAACGTCAAGCGGGTCCGATTTACTGGTCGGCGGAAAGGGTGGGGCCGCCTTTTACGCGCGTAAGGTAGACAACAATTCTTTTCTTATCGCTTCAGGTGAATCCGGCTCCTTTTCTGACTACGGCGCATTTGTTTATTATCACGCCGACAAAAGCAAAGCGGACCAAAGCGACGATAAGCGTCAATGTTCGTTCCATCCTCTTGCAAACCTCAGTAGTTTCCAGACTTCCGTACGGTCCTTCGAGAAAACGAAGGGAAGTAACGAGAAGATCGTGTTTGACGCACAAACCAAAGGCGTCATTACCAGTTGGACAAAAAATTACACATCCAGGAGAGTTGACCCCGCGCTTGAAAGAGGCATCGTGAAATGGTGGAAGGGGCCCGACCCAACCAAGATCCCAGATCCGATCCTTCATATATATTTTCTCGAACCAAACTACGAAATTGCGAGGAACGCATTTGGCGAAGTTCTCAGAAAAACCGTAGACGCGCTCATTCTCTGGAAAGAAAGGACCGGCAGTAAATGCTATATACAGTGGCGCAGCTTCGGCTATGAGTCGCTTGGCGGCGGAACGTTTAGCACTGAAATGGAAATGTGGACCCTGGATCGCGACATTCCCATGGCGGGAGGCCGGAAGATACTAGCGGGCTCCTGGTATGCAGTGGATTGCGCTCCTTTTGTTAAATAACATTTAACAGAAACTCCGAAATTAGGAACAAAATATTGCGGCTGCCGAAAAGTGGGGATAACAACTTATGAGTTTCAAGATCAATGCCAACGGAACCAAAGGATTTCACTATGCAAGAGCCGAAAATCCCGACGAGAACCTCTTCATCGCGGCCGATATCATCTCTGCTATGGGCTCGGTCTCGGGCCCAAATCTAAAGGGTTTGGGCGGGGGCGGTGCCGATTACGTTTTGCCGTCGATCGACGGGACCACCCGCGACGCCATAAGCAGTTACGCGAAACTTGGGTTCACGTACGCACTCACAACCGCCGTAAACCGTCTCGCGGCCTTTCGATCTGCTGCACAGGGATCGATAGCCGTTTCAGCGACTCAATCTAAACTTCTAGGCGACAAAATGGGGTTCGCACGCTACATGTTTTCACCCGGAATTCAACCGGGCCTCGAATTTGTGCAGGCAATTGCTCCGACTTTGGAGACGACGGCACTCAATCATTACGGCTCGCTGCGAGCCCTGACGCACATCCTCAATAAATACTATGACTATTTGGATGATGAAAAAGATCGGCCGGTAATATTGATCGAGATCTTTAATTAGAGATGCATATGTTGCCTCTGCATATTTACGATGCCGGCTATTCCTTAATTACGCAGACCGTCCAGGCCCGAAACACGGCCAATCGGTTGCGAGCACACCAGGAAGTAAAATGATAGATATTCCGCAGCCGGCGATCGCGCTTAACGATCAGCGCACAAATACCTGGTACTCGATGCAGGAGTCGCGGACGATCTTTGGCGGGACGAAGCGCTCGGAGCTGATCGATATGGTTCTTCAATTCTGCCATTCGGGCAGCAAGGGGACGTCTCTTTTCGACCTTTCGGGAGAGCTTGTCCAGCACGGAAAAGCCGTCGTCGGAAAGGTGCATGTCGTTATCAATTGTCACGGATCCCCGGGCAATCTCAGTTTGGGCGAAGGCATCAGGCGCGAGCATTTAGCGGAATTCGGCAAATGGAGCGGCTTTGTAGAAAAAATATGGATAAACGCATGCCGCCCAGCCTTTATCAAAATGAAAGGATCTCCAACCGACGGCAATATGTTCTGTTCGGAACTTGCTAAGCAGGCAAAGTGCTACGTCGTTGCGAGCACAGAGCGCCAAACGGGTAAAAACTTATATCCTTTTGGGAAAATTGACAGCTTCGAGGGTCTCGTTCTTTCTTACGGGCCGACCGGCGACCTCACCTGGAGCCACCGGTACCCTTCGCATTGGAGATCAAATAGGGAGTAATAGAATGCTCGGACAATGCCCGCGCAGTATCTGAATAAACTTAAGATCTTGAACAACACCGACGTCTGAATATTTTTAATGCGATAAGGCGAGCGGTATGGCCCGTATACAACGGATCAATGCCTAGCGATGATCGGGATCGCATTGATCGTTGTGTTAGCGACCATCCGTCTTGCTCGTCGGTAAAAATGAAAATAATATGCTTAAAACAAATAAAACTAATCTGATCCTGTTGCTGGCCTTGCTTTTTGTGATTCTCGGCTGCGGCGGCCAAAACTCATCGT
>JBDTXM010000296.1:0-2855 GCA_040006215.1 Acidobacteriota bacterium | reverse complement strand
TCGTTACGCCATTGTACGTAGAAACATAACAGTTATAGTCGATAAACGTGCCGTCAGCAGCATGTCCGGTAAAGCTTGCCCATGTGTTCCCATTTGGGTCGTGTGCCGCATATCCCGAGTAACCATGATTGGTTCCGTCGGCGTCGATCATCATGCAGCCTCCATCGACTCCCATAAACATCATCTTGCCGAAACCGAGATTCCAGCCCGGCGCCGGAAATCCTCTTTCCGCATCAAAACTCATTGTACTGCCCGACTTGCTCCAAACCCGCGAGTTATAGTTGAGCGAAAGAGCAATATCAATTCCCCTGCCAGGCAAAGACACGACCGGAGCCGAAAACTGAAAATTGCCGTTTCCCGCTCCAGCATCCGGTGACGTTCCTGGCGGATTACCGGTTCCATTTCCCGGATCGTCGGCCATCCACCAGTTGTTATTGTTCCAGCCGTCCTCGTCCGCCGGTCGCCGGACGAACATGGACGCTGGAGCCTCTGCGTCTTCTGCGTCATCAGCTACGCTCGGACCATGCGATCTTCTTGCTCGGGTCCTCGCTTCGGAAATATCCTTGTTTTCTTTTGAGCAGACTCACTGGTAACTCCGGCAGCCGAATGATCAAAAAAACCATGGCAGATCGTTGGATATTGAAGCAGGTAGAGAATGGAAAGACGGTCGATGTATCGGCTCGGGGAGTTTGAACATCCCTTGTATTGTTTGAGAGTGCGTGAAAGGGTCGAGCGGAATAGTCCCTTGCCAAGGAACTTGTTCCGCCTCTGCAATCAAGATATCGAGCGAAGACTCGTCGCCATTTATCGCACCCCCTTTGTGCTGGGCGCGTTTTACGATCGTGACCGTAAGCTTTCCATCCTTAACGTCACGGGTGATGTTCGCATTCTCGATCGAAGCGAAGTGTGGCTGAAGGACAACTTTTAAGGTCTTGTCTTCCTGCGCCAATGCGGCGTCAAGCTCGAACTCCTGTCCCTCGATCTTGATTGTCGCCTTAGGTTCAGTAATCGGTGTCGAATCATCGCCCGTCGTCTGTTCATTTGCCATTGCTATCTACCTCAAATAGGTTAGGCCCCAAAGAGGCCCTGCTGGTTATGATCGGTTACTGCAGCCGCAGCCGAAGGCGTTGGTGACGCATCGGATTTTGGGGTGGAGACGGCGGTCTTGCTTGTCTTAGCCGCCGGTTTGGACGCCTTCTTTGCAGCTGGCTTTTCTTTCTTCAACCTTTCCGCAGCCCTTGCCGGCAGCTCGTTTCTGTACTGCTCGAACGCGAGCAACAGCACGCCCGAAAGTTGAGAGAGTATGTCAGCCGTCGACCCATCGACGACCGCGACGCTTGGAGCGAAATCATGCGTCCGTACGCTAACGACACATTTCCGCGCGCCCTTGGCTTCGGGAAGAAGTTGAACAACAGCCGTCACCGTGCAGCCGTCAAAGTTGTACGGCTCTTTTTCGTGGATGACAAGCGACTCGATCGGGGATGGTTCTGGCGAGTCCACAGATTCCGTGTGGATTTTCTCCTCAACTACCTCACTAAGATCGTTCTGCTCGACCGACGCGGCATCATCGAGTTCAGCCCTCCCGCGAGATACATTCGCAGTGGCAGCGATCTCTGTTTGCTCTGATCCGGTTCCGTTCGGTTCCGAATGTTCATCATTCCGAGGTTCCGGATGCTCAATGTCGAGTCGATCCACGATGGCCTCGACATCCGAATCACACTCCGGCACGCATTCGTCGGAGTACGACGGGCGCTTCGCTTCAATTACGTCGTCATCCGAAACCACTCCAAGATACTCGTCGGCTGGATCCTCCGATTCTTGCTCTATCGAACAATCGGAAGGATGTGACGGCTCCGAAAGAGATGACAGCCTGGGCGTGATCGCCGTCGTCGTTGTAACGACCTGCGGATGAACCGGATCAAGAGGGCGAATCGCTGGGGAGTCAGTAGTGTTAGTTTGGGGAGGTCTCGGCTGAACGGTATTTTGTTTTTCGATAGCTCGAAGCGTTTCAAGGAATTTGCTTAGGAAGATATTTCTTATGGTTGCTTCCTCATGTGCCCGGCAGACGTATTGCGCCCCGTTCCACATCTCAAGTCCAAGCTGATGATTCGAAGGACCGCTGCTTTGAAATCCTTCGGCCCGGCTAACCTCGATCGCCAGCGTTTTGGCGGTGAAGGCCAGTTGCTCCATTCTTTCCTTGTTGTCGAGCGGCACGAAGGAACCGCTGTTCAGAATGTCCATGTTTGTTCTCACTCCACTTCACTGCCTTCAGCTTCTTTTTCCTTGTGGCGAGAATAGTAGTGGCCCCGGGGTGACCTGAGCATCGTTACATCTGCTTTGTCGCGACAGGCGCAAAAAAAAATGGTTCGTGATTGATCACGAACCAAAAATGAACAATCAAGAGATGAATATTAAGCGGCCGCCGAGTGGACTAAAGTTCCATACTGCGTGTTATGTGCCGAGCCTGTGGGAGAATTTTTAGACCGCTCACGGTTTTTTGTCAGGATCCGCGAAAGGGTTGAGTGGGTTGTGTTCAGCGATCTGGCAGCAAGACGGAGACTTCCGTTGCTGTTGTTCAACTTGTGCTCAATGAATGTAGCTGCGGCCTTCAAATAAACACTGTTCAGATCGTCCAATTCAGGATCAAGTATTACCGTGACAAATTTGCGTTCTGCGAACTCGTACCCATACGCTTCATGATCGTCATTCGTCGCGGGCAATGGCAACGCCGCTCCGGCGGGACCAGGCAAAAAATCCGGCTTTAAAGTTTTTCTAACCATGTCGGCCGTAATGGTCGAGGAGTCCATCGACTCGACTGAAAGACGCGTTGCAAAATTGCGAAGTTCACGGTAGTT
>JBDTXM010000295.1:0-2897 GCA_040006215.1 Acidobacteriota bacterium | reverse complement strand
TGACGCGGCGCATCACTTTGGCATTGCGGGTTTTGGGTAGAGCGGAGACGAAATGGATGCGGGACGGAGCGAGCGGTTTGCCCATGTCGCGGGCGACGAGGGCTTTTAGCCCTATTTCGAGTTCCGGCGTAGCTACGGGCACCCTACCTGCCGGCCGTGTTTCCGCCGTTTCTTGCTTCGCGGCTTTGCGACTTTGCGGAAAGCTTTCCGCAGTAACACAGAATGCGACCATGATTGTCCCTTTCATCTCATCCGGGACGCCGATGACCGCGGCTTCGACGACTTGGGGGTGCGAGACGAGAATGCTTTCGACCTCGGCTGGGCCGACGCGTTTGCCGGCGACCTTTAGCGTATCGTCGCTACGGCCGAGGATGAACCAGTGGCCGTCTTTGTCGCGCATCGCGAAATCGCCGTGGACCCAGATGTCTTTGAATCGCCGCCAATACGTGTCGAGATAGCGTTCCTTCTCTTTCCAAAATCCGCGTGCCATTCCGATCCACGGCTGACGGATCACGAGTTCACCGACCTCGCCGGGTTCAACTGAGTTGCCGTCTTCGTTAAGAATATCGACATCCATTCCCGGACACGGAGCTGGGAACGAGCACGGCTTGATCGGCAGGAGCGGATTGCCCATCAGAATTCCGCCAGATATTTCCGTGCCCCCCGAGTAGTTAATGATCGGAAGTTTCGAATTGCCGACCTTCTCAAAAAGCCACCACCACGGATCCGGGTTCCAAGGCTCACCCGTCGAGGCGAAGATCCGGAGCTGTGACAGGTCATGACGCTCATAGGGATTCTTCTTTGCGTCTTTGCGACTTTGCGGGAGTTCCTCATTCTCAACGGAGCCATTACTTACGTGCGGGCTACTGACACTCTCTTCGTGTGCCGCCAGAGCTCGAACGAGCGTCGGCGAAATGCCAAGCACCTCGACCTTATGCTTGGCGCAAAATTCCCACATGCGGTCGGGCGTCGGATAATCCGGGGCGCCGTCGTAGATGCAGATCGTGGCGCCGTTTATGAGTGCACCATAGATCAACCACGGGCCCATCATCCAGCCGATGTCCGTGTACCAAGAAATACGAGTGCCTTTGCCCACATCCGTCCCAAACGCCATATCCTGCGCCGCCTTAATAGGAAAACTCGCATGTGTATGAGCGATACCTTTTGGCTTGCCGGTGGTGCCGGAGGTGTAGAGGATGATCAGCGGGTCTTCGGCGGAGGTTGGTTCGGGGTGCTGGTTGCCCTTAGATGCATTGCCGCCTGATCGGATATCACAAAGTTCTCTGAATTTAAGATAGTTTACGTTCGATAAGCGACACTCAACGGTCGTGCTTCGATTGGTAACGATGAACAGGTCTCGTATTGTCGGACAATGTTCCACTGCATGCTCGGCAACATCAAACGCATCGACGAACTTGCCCCTGCGAGCAAAACCGTCGCAAGTGAACAATGCTTTTGCACCAACGGCATTCATGCGGCTTGCGATTGCCTCTACGCCGAAGCCTGAGAATACTGGGACCGATATTGCTCCTATGTATCCGATCGCCAGGATCGCGATCACAGTTTCGAGCTGCATCGGAAGATGTATTCCAATCGCATCTCCTTTTCTAAGGCCTCTATTACGCAACCCGGAAGCACATTTTCTGACTTCTCTTGCCAGCCGTGGATAGCCGATCGTCCTAGACGTTCCGTCTTCGCCCTCCCAAATCAGAGCTGGCGGAAGTGGATAGCCTTTCCTGTCCCAACGCTCGGCGCACGGTCTTGTGATGTTGAGGCCTGCCCCGGTCAACCATTTCGGAAATTCGATGCCATCGGTGGTGTCTAGGAGTTTTTCGAATGGCGGGTCGAATTTGATGTCGAGGAATTTGAGGACCTCTTCTGTAAATTTCTCGACATCGCGGATCGAGAATTGGTAGAGCTCGTCCCAGGTCGAGACGCCGACCTGGTTCATAAAACGCGTCAGTTGAGCGCGTTCGATGACATCGGGTGCTGGCGTCCATGCGATGGGTTGGTCCTCAAGGAGATTTTTATCGGTCATAAAACGCAGTTTGAACCACAGGTTAACACAGATAAACTCGGATAAGAATTTTAGAAAATCTGTGTTAATCTGTGTCCATCCTTGGTTAATTTCTCCATTTTATGAGCCAAGATCAGGCTGGGATCGAGCTTCCAAAAAACCTGTTTGCGGGCAAAGCCGCGATCGTTACGGGATCATCGCGGGGCGTCGGGCGCGCGACAGCTATTCGGCTCGCCGAAGGCGGGGCCAACGTCGTTGTCAATTATCTTAGCAACGACGGTGAGGCCGCTGAGACGGTGCGTTTGTGCGTGGAAAAGGGCGTCCAGGCGATCGCGGTCCAGGCCGATACCTCCGAGATCCTGCAGGCGATGGAATTGGCTAAACGGGCGGTCGAAAAATTTGGCAGGATCGATCTGTTGGTCTGCAACGCCGGTGTTTGGGACGGCGCGCCGATCGAGGACATGTCGGAGGAGCTTTGGAACAAGGTGATAAACACGAATCTTAAATCCGCGTGGGCAATGACCAAGGCCTGCGTACCCGCAATAAAAAAACAACCGAGCGGAGCGATCGTGATGGTTTCGTCGACGTCCGGTCAGCGCGGCGAGGCGAACTACTCGAACTACTCAGCGTCAAAAGGCGGTCAGATATCTTTCACAAAGGCACTCGCAACTGAGTTGTGCCCGAAGATCCGCGTAAACTGCGTCGCGCCCGGTTGGATCGAAACCGCGATGGTGCGTGATGTTTTTGAGGACGAGGAGTATAAGAAAAGCGTTCTTAGCGCGATACCAATGCAGCGGATGGCGTCGACGGACGATATCGCGCTGGCGATCTGTTTTTTACTGTCGGACTGGTCGCGACACATCACCGGCGAGATACTGAA
>JBDTXM010000294.1:0-2939 GCA_040006215.1 Acidobacteriota bacterium | reverse complement strand
ACCTCACGCGCTTTCATGAACAAAGCCGAACTTCGATCGCTTTACTTTGAGCATCGAAAAGCGATCTCAGGCGACGAGATTTCAAAACACAGCCTGGGGATACGAGATCGTTTTTTTTCTTCCTTCGACCTGTCGGACGTAAAATACCTCAACTCCTATATTCCGATCACGAAATTTAACGAGCTCGATACACTGCCGATAATTGAGCGTGTCTGGGCCGATTTTCCGCGTGTCACGACCCTCGCCCCGAAATTCAATTTCGATTCTGGCGAATTAACTAGTGTAAAACATCATCGCGACACCATACTTCTCCACAATAGATGGTCAATTCTCGAGCCCGGAACGGGTGATCTCGTCGATCCCGAAACGATAGATCTGGTCATCGTCCCCATGCTTTGCTGCGATAGAACCGGGCATCGGGTCGGGTACGGAAAAGGGGTCTACGACCGATTTCTCCGCCGCTGCCGCGACGACTGCAAAAAGATCGGACTAAATGTTTTCGAGCCCGTCGACCGTATCGACGATGTCGGCGAACACGACATCGCACTCGACCACTGCATAACTCCGGAAGCGCTTTTTTCTTTCTGACGATCGCCTATTTCGCCTTTAACAGATCGCGGATCTCAGTCAGGAGTACTTCTTCTCCGGTAGGAGGTGCCGCCTTTGCTGCGAGTCCTTTAAATAAATGCACCGCGTAGCGAGCCAGGAAAAACATAACAATGGCGACTATCAAAAACGTAATAATATCGCTAATAAATTGGCCATACATCACGAGCGGTTTACCGGCTTTTACCGCGGCATCTATCGCCTTTTGCAGGTCGTCACCCGATAGCCCCTGGGGAATCGCTCCGCTGATGTCCCAATATTTATGTTTGAAATCGATGCCGCCGGTTGCCATTCCAACAAATGGCATAATAATTCCGTCCGTAAAAGTTTTTACCACCGTCCCAAACGCCGCGCCAATGATCACACCGATGGCCAGATCGAGCACATTTCCGCGTGCAATAAATGCTTTAAAGTCCTCTAACATATAAGCTTATCCTCCCTGTTTGGTTTGTAGAACTTTACTGAAACGATACGGTTTTCTGCAAGTGGGGCAAAAAGAAAAAGGCGGCCGTCGAAGGCCGCCTTCATTTAATTAGATCCTAATGATCGATCACAGAGCGGCGGCGCCGGCTGTTGCTTCGGTGTCAGATTTGTCCTTTTTGTCTGTGGTCGGGCTTGTCGAAGTCGATGCCGATGAGCTGACGTATGACGATGAGCTCGACGCCGGTGTCGCAGCGGGCGTCGTGCTGGATGCGCTGTAGGACGATTTCGGCTCCGAGGTCTTCTTTTCCTGAGCGTCACGGGCTTTGAGCATTGTACAGCCACCCTCGAGAATTGCACCGTCTTCGAGAATTAGGCGGGGCGTCTGAATATTTCCGACGACCTTTGCTGTGCGTCCAAGCTGAATTCGCTCGGTCGCGGAAATATCCCCATTTACCGATCCGTTGATCATCGCCGAAGCTACATCAACATTTGCGTCGACTTGACCATTTGTTCCAACTATTAGAGTTCCGCCTTCGGAGGTGACCGATCCGGTCAGTTGTCCGTCAACGCGGAGCATCATCTGGAAGTTGGTTTCGCCGGTCAGCGTCGTGCCGTGTCCGACAAAGCCGCTCAGGCGGCCTTCCTTGATATCCCGTGCGATCGATTCGCTGTCGGAAACTACGCGCGAGGCGGCAGTCGTGGGCTCATTAGAGGGGGCATAACCTGTTGTGTCCGTATTAGATGGGGTGTTTTGATAATTTGTCATGGCTGGTTCTTCTGCTTTTGAATTCTTTCCCATTCGTATCATAAATTGTTTGCAAACCTCGCTGTTGGATCTACGGCTTGTTTAGACAGCTTAGGGTAAACCTCTAATCGGCAAGGAGTGCGAAAATCGAAATTGGGCGCACCGAATTTTGAAGTGTTTTTCTGCCTGAATCGTTCCGTCCTATTAATAATAGATCATTTTTCCACAGAGCGCATAGTGTTTTTTCATTGTTTTATATTTTCTATCTTTTCGGCCAGAACATCTTCGAGCGCTGCGACCGCAACTCTTTTCGGCTCAGATGGTAATGCGATATTCTTCAGATCGATTGCCGTGTTCCCGACCATCCTCGCCGATCCCAGGGAAACCCATCCCTTGCCAAAGTCAACATAAAGCGGCACTTGCATCACGAAATCCTTGGAAACGCCGGATTGCTCGACCTTTCCATTTAGGATCGATTTACCATCGGGCGAAGCTGTGAGCGAATAAGTGAGTTTATATGACGGCATCTCGGTTCCGGAGACCCACTCGTCAAAGAACCAGTCCATTTTACCGTTCTTATCGATATCCATTTGCGGAAGGAGGTGTTTTTCGACAGCGTGCTTGAAATCTTCGGTCGAGACGTCCTGATTTGGGTGCGACGCAAGAAAATCAGTCATCATTACCTTAAATTTCTCGTCGCCTCCGCCCTTGTGGTCATACATCATCATCCGGAGCATGTGGAGAATAAAGGCGCCCTTAGGATAGATCATCACGCGAGCGATGCTGCCGGTCTTGGCGCTGTTCAGCCGATATCCCTGCGTGACGGGTCCAACGAGGTATGGCTTTCGGCCTTTAGTTGCGGGCGAAGCCTCGATGATCTCCCTTCGCTGGTTCTCCCAGAATTCGATGAATTTTGCGGTGTCCTTTTTGACGTAGTAAATGTACAAAGAGGCAGAAAACTCGGCAAAGCCTTCGCTCATCCACTGGTCGTGGTAGCTCGTCCAGCCCACCATGTGTCCCCACCACTGATGAGCGACCTCATGAGGAGCAACCTCGGTCCAAAATCCATTTGTGCCGCCCTTAATGCCGAACAATTGAACCCGGCTCGTCGTGTCGAAAAACGCGGTGTACGGCATAAATACAAGCGTCGGCCAAGCCTGACCGA
>JBDTXM010000293.1:0-3109 GCA_040006215.1 Acidobacteriota bacterium | reverse complement strand
GCTCGGCTAGCGAGATGAATTGGGAATCGAAACCGTGCTGGCGCGCCTTCCAGGAAAGATAGTGGGGATCGAGCGGGATGCAGTGTCCACCGATGCCGGGGCCGGGATAGAACGGCATAAAGCCGAAAGGCTTGGTTGCTGCGGCACGCACAACTTCCCATGTATCAATATTTAATGCGTTGCAGACCTTTGCCATCTCGTTCGCCATACCGATATTGATCGCCCGAAAGGTGTTCTCCCACAGCTTGCACGCTTCGGCAACACGGGCAGAGGAAACCGGATGGACATTTTCGACGATCTGTCCATAAAGTAGAGCCGCGACCTCGGTTGAATCTTTCGAAACACCGCCGACGACCTTTGGAATGTTGTGCGTCTGAAACTGCGGATTGCCGGGATCGACCCGCTCCGGTGAGAAAGCAAGCAAGAAATCCTTGTCGAGCTCAAAGCCCTTCTCCTCGAACATCGGCTGCAATATTTCGTCCGTCGTACCTGGATAAGTCGTTGATTCGAGGATGATCAGCGTTCCCGACCGCATGTGTTTCTGGATCTCGCTGCCCGCGGCAAGGATGAACGACATGTCCGGGTCCTTGGTCTTTCGGAGAGGAGTAGGAACGCAAATGATGATCGCGTCGCAGTCGGCCAGCTTGCTAAAATCTGTCGTCGCTGAAAGCCTTCCCTCGTCGACACAGGACCGCAGCCGGTCTGTCGGAACATCGGGGATATACGACCGACCGGCCGTGATCTCCGCCACCTTTTTCCCGTCAACCTCAAATCCGATGCCCTCAAATCCGTTAGCACAAAACTCGACGATCAGTGGCAATCCGACGTATCCAAGACCAACCACACCTACCCGTGCCCGCTTTTCAGCGATCTTTTCGCTTAATTCTTCTTTGATCATTATTTACTCAAAATACGGACAATAGGCGGGATGCTCCATTTTAGTCCTGTTCACCTGTTAATAAAGCTATTGTAACGGTAAAGGTTAGTCAAGAACATCACTGGATATGATAAAATCCACTACCTGCGGTGAAATTTCACCATGAGCCGCCTTTTCTAAACCAACGCATGAGTTCGGAGATCGTTTCGACCAATCCAGCAGTCCGTGCCGTACTAGAGGGCAAGGCTCCGCGCCCGGCCCAACTGGCTGCGGCTCGGGGAATTCTCCCGCTGCCGCCCCTTGATCAACTCGAGATCCTTGTGTCATTTGTATCGGGCGGCGACGCGGAACTCGCTGACCATGCAAAAAAATCGCTTCTCTCGCAGGACACCTCGACGCTCGAAGCCGTACTCAGGTCAAAGGATGTAGCACCGGCGGTCCTGGCCCATTTCGCCACCCGCGACGAATTTCCGCTGAGCGTCCACGAGGCGATCGTCACGAACGCAAAGACGCCGCAGGCTGCTCTGGTTGAATTCGCCAAAACGTCGACGAAAGGCGAACTCCTAGAGCTGCTTTCACACAACCAGCAGTTGATGATCCAGATCCCAGGACTCATCGATGGGATACTTGGAAATTCTAATCGAACGCCGGAATCGGAACGCCGGGCCCTTGAAACAAAACGCGAGTTCTTTGAAAAGGAACGCGGTGCCGCGCAGATCGCGAGCGAACTGCGCGCTCAGGGCAAAGAGGCGGCGGCCGAATTCATCGAGAAAGCCGAGTTTGCAACAGGTGATATTACCGATGAGGACGCGGCTTTTTTTGCAGAACATATTGTCGTACCTGATCGCGAGACAGATGATTCCTGGCTCGCACTCGAGTATCTCGAGGAGCTTTATGAGGAGAGTGATGCCGACCGCAAGGCCGCCGTCAGCAAGATACTCGGCGAAATGCGCGAGGACGGCGAGATACCGTCAGAGCGCGTTTCGATGCTCTATCGAGTAATGAAGCTGAACGTGAAGGATCGTATTCGATTGGGAACCAAGGGTGACCGGGAAGCCCGCAACATCCTTATCCGCGATCCGAACCGGCTGGTTTCGCAAGCCGTGGTCCAAAACCCGCGGATCACCGAGCAGGAAGTAGAGCAGATCGCCTCGATGCGTACGGCTGGCGAGGACATACTTCGTCAGATCGCCGCCAGCCGTCACTGGTCGCGAAGCTACAGTATCGTTCACAATCTGGTCAGAAATCCCCGAACGCCGATCGGCAACTCGATGACGATAATGAGCCGGATGCAGCTCAAAGACCTCATCGCCCTGTCGAACAACCGAAACGTCTCCGACGCCGTTCGCCGCCACGCACTCCGGCTCGCAAACGCGCGAAAGGGTAAATGATCAAAGGAGCCCGGCCACCTTTCCGGTTTTTATATAGGTTCCCGCTATATCGGTAAAGGTGTGGCTTGCCGCCCCGAGCCAGAGACCGCAGAATGCCGCGATGGCAACGCCGATACCTATGTTTGCCCGAAACGCCGTACCGAGATGACGGCAGGCCTGGACAAAATCCGAATATCCTGCAAGCCGCTCGCCGGAAACCAATTCAATAACGAACGCTGCAGCTAAGCCGCCCAATACGACCACACCGGTAAAATAGATTACGCGTAACAATGTCCCGAATACCAAACCGTGAGACCATCGCGAACGGTGCTTGAAAAAAGTTCGGTAGGGATACCACAAGCCTTTGAGTACCCACCACCGCGAATATTGTCGCGACACCGTATCAAGGTCCGGGCCAAACATCAGCCCGCCGATCACGAATGCAGCGGCCACAGTCATAGCCGGGAACACTTCGCGGGTCGCTAAATACCCTGCGGCCAGGACCGGCACCGCCAAAAATGTTGTAATGGCGTCATGGACGCGACCGCTGGGCATTCGACGTAATTCTAGCGGTTTAAGTAGCCTAATATCAATAGATACGAATTAAATTGGAAGGCGGTGACATTGACGCTTTTATCCGTGTATCTGAAATAGCGGTTTCGATTTGCTAGAATTCAAGCGAGATACAGAAAATGGCGGGTTTTGTTTCAAAACTGAAAACTACGCTCGAAATGATCAAATTCGAGCACACGCTGTTCGCTTTGCCGTTCGCTTTTTTGAGCGCCGTGCTCGCTGCAAACGGCCTGCCCGAATGGCGGCAGATCCTCTGGATCACCGTTGCGATGATCGGTGCACGTTCGTC
>JBDTXM010000292.1:0-3325 GCA_040006215.1 Acidobacteriota bacterium | reverse complement strand
TTGGCGGGATGAAGAATTTGCCAGGGCGCAAGGCAATGATGCTTTTCTCAGACGGCATCGCGATCACAAATGATTCGGATAAATCCAGAGCCTCCAGTGTTTTCGACTATTTGCAGGATGTGACAGACGTTGCGAACCGCTCGTCCGTCGTGATCTACACCTTCGACACGCGAGGGCTCCAGTCTATGGCGATCACCGCGTCAGACAGCACTTACGAGATCATCGATGGGCATCGGGAACAAAAAGTAAATGAACGTACTCGGGACTTTAAGGAAAGTCAGGACGGACTCGTTTATTTTGCCGAACGAACGGGCGGCAAAGCGCTACTCGACAGCAACGACCTAAATGGCGGTATCCAAAGAGCCCTCGACGAACAAGCAGGATACTACTTGCTCGGTTACGTGCCTGACGCAGACACGTTCGATCCAAACAAACGGAAATTCAATAAATTCGAGATAAAGGTAAAACGGCCGGGGCTGAAAGTGAACTATCGGAGCGGATTTTTCAGCAGCGATCCGGGCAATCAAACGACGCCCCAGTTGACTGCGGAGCGTGCGATGTCCGAGGCATTGATGTCGCCTTTCGCAAAGAGCGACGTCGCCCTGAGCGTCAATGCCCTCTACGCTCAGGATCCGACGCAGGGCTCGTATATTCGATCGTTCCTACATATCGATGCGCGAAATCTAACCTTTGCCGACACTGCCGAAGGTTGGAAAACGTCGACCTTTGATGTCGATGCGGTAGCCTTTGGCGATAACGGGATGCCGGTCGATAACGTCGAATCGAAATATACGATAAAGACGAAAGGCGCGACCTATGAGGCGATGCTCGCAAAGGGTTTTGTTTATACGCTGATCATGCCCGTTAAAAAGCCGGGCGTTTATCAGTTCCGTGTGGCGCTGCGCGATACAGCTACGGGCAAGATCGGTTCGGCGACACAGGTAGTTGAGGTTGCCGATGTCAATAAGCAAAGGCTGACCCTCTCTACGCTCGCGGTCGAGGATGTCACCATGAATACGTGGCAGTACATTACCCAGGGAAAGGTCGGCAACGGACCCGGCATGATGCAGATACCATCGACGCTTCTTTACGACACCGTTCTAAGGCAGTTTCCGGCGGGGACGGTCCTTCGCTATGGATTCGAAGTTTACAACAACAAGCGTGACAGTTCGCAAGGCTCACATCTGGAAACACAAGCCAGAATTCTGCAAAACGACAAGGTAGTGATCGAAGGCAATGTGAACAAATTCGATGCGCCGTTCCAGCAGGGAGCTCCTGGTCCGCGCGTCAGCGGTGCGATCCTGCTGAAGGACACACTTGGTCCCGGAGACTATGTTCTTCAGATCAATGTGCGAGACACCCTGTCCAAACAGAGCTCAACACAGCTGTTTAGGTTTGAGATCGTTAAATAAAAAAAGAGGCCACCCTGAGGCGGCCCTTCATGTTTTACGCGATCTTCTATTCCGGCTGCCCTTTACAGCCCGGCCCGAAGAGAGCGGGTATTTTGGTGCTGATGATCGGAAAATTTTCGGCTTCCTTATTCTTTTCAAGCCAGTCGGTATATTCCTCGGGGAACGACATATCGGAGTAGATGGCTTCGACCGGGCATTCGGGCAAGCAGGCATCGCAGTCAATGCAGTTGTCGGGATTGATCAAGAGCCGGTCGGGCAATTCGTGAAAAGCCTCAACCGGGCAGACTGCCGCGCAATCGGTGTATTTACATTCGATGCAGGGCTCGGTAACAATGTAGGTCATTTAGCTGGGGAATCTCCTCTTGATTCTCATCGAAAAATCAAAATAAAAACCTAATACCCAGAGCATAGCTTGTCAAATCTGGTTACACAAATGATAGAATGCCTCATTAAATCAAAACTCGATAAGTCGTTTGTCCTGAGAACATCAGATGAAAAATACTAAAGCTGAGCGTGAATTGGCACTAGACTTCCTGCGGGTCACCGAGGCTGCAGCCATTGAATCCGCCAGAACGATGGGCCAGGGTGATCGCAAGCATTCCGATCACGTCGCCGTCGAAGCGATGCGCGAGGTCATGGATACCGTTCCGATGCGCGGCCGGATCGTGATCGGCGAGGGCGAGCGCGATGAGGCGCCGATGCTCTACATCGGCGAAGAGGTCGGCGGCGGAGCGTTTTCCGACGAGGCCCGAAGCGAATTTCCCGAGGTCGATATCGCCGTAGATCCGCTCGAGGGAACAAATCTCTGTGCTCTGGGGGCGAATAATGCCATAGCCGTTCTGGCCGCGGCTGAACGCGGCGGATTGCTGTACGCACCCGACATCTATATGGACAAGATCGTCGTCGGACCGTCCTGCCGCGGATCCGTCGATATCGAAGCTCCGGTTCCAGACAATCTAAAAAATATTGCCCGCCGTTTGGGCCGCGATGTCGAAGACCTGACTATCATGTGCCTCGACCGCAGCCGTCATAAGGCTCTCGTTGACGCGGTCCGGGCCGCTGGAGCGCGCATTCGCTTGATATCCGATGGGGATCTCTCGGCTGGTATCTCCGCCGCGGTCGCTGGAACCAACATTCACGCTCTGATGGGCATTGGTGGAGCTCCCGAGGGCGTCATTACGGCCGCCGCGATGAAGTGCCTCAATGGCGAGATACTGGCAAAGCTGGTTTGGGACCACGAACGCCTCGGCGTCGATAAATCAAAGGTGCCGCCCGCCGACGAGGTCATGCGAAGGCTTAACGAAATGGGCATCACGGATCCTAACAAGATATATGACACTAACGATCTGGCACCGGGCAAAAAGATAATCTTTGCCGCGACTGGTGTTACCGACGGGGCCTTGCTTCGAGGTGTCCGTTTCTTTGGTGCGGGCAAGCGGACGCATTCGGTCGTGATGACGACCGATTCGAAGAGCATCCGGTTTGTAGATACCGTCCACGTCGAAGGCGGCCCGGACGCTGTGATACGGTTTTAGACATGGATCTGGCCCGCGTAATAATTTTCACCCAAGATGTCGGGAGGCTGGTGAATTTTTATGCCTCGCATTTTGGACTGGAATTGGTTGGCGAAGCAGACCCTGGTTGGACCGAACTGAACGCCGGTGGCTGCAATCTCGCATTCCATAAATTTTCCGGCTCGGTCGAAAAAGGCGATAAAGCAGACAATGGCATCAAATTCGTTTTCGGTACCAGGGACGTCGCCGCGGAACGATCACGGTTGCAAAACCTTGGCGTCGAAATGACAAAGATATTCGATTTTGGTGATATCCGTATGTGCGATGGAAGCGATCCGGACGGCAACCGATTTCAGATTTCGTCGCGAGGGCTTTAGACTTATCAGGTTTCGATAGAAT
>JBDTXM010000291.1:0-3359 GCA_040006215.1 Acidobacteriota bacterium | reverse complement strand
CGGCGTCGGTCAACTGGTTTGTCATGGTTGAGATAAAGAAAAGGTCTTTGAGGGCGAAGAACGCATTAAGCAGACATTGAACGGCTAAAAACGCCAAGGCAAAGTTGACCCATTTTTGATTCGCGAATTTCGCGGCGGCGAAAAGTCCCGCCGTCAGCATCGCACCCGAAATCACTGTAAACACAACACTGCCGAAGGTCACGTTCTCCAGCAAATTCCAAAACGGAGCTAAAAATCCAAAAACGACTGTCATCACGCCGACGAAACCGGACGCGATGTACAACGCCTTTCGCGACGAATAGCCGTATCGCATCCAGGCCAGGAGCAGCGTTCCGAATGCCGTCGTGCCCAAGTAGCCTGCGCTCGAGATCAAGAGCTGCGAAAAGCCTGAAGCCTTTGTCCAAACCACGCCGCTTCCATCGGGCGCGACCGAGAGGCTCGTAACCGAGTTTCCGGTCAGGAAAGCCGTCAGGGCATGGCTGCCTTCGTGTACAAAGGTGGCAAAAAGCTGCAGCGGATAGACCACGTATCCAACCACCGGCAAATACCACGACAGTACCCAAAGCGCCACGCTTATTACGGTAGCAACCGCCAGCAGCATAACCTGTGGTTTAACGTCTTCGGCCAGTTTGTATCTCATAAGGGCAAAACTCCTCGACCTTTCACAAAAATGAATACGCCTATTCTACTCCAAAGTTCGCTCATGCGGAAACATTTATTAGATGTCCCGCGGCGGTTATTTGCGCCGATAATCCTTTTTTCCGCCTGTTTTCTCATCGAGGCAGATCTCGGTGATCTCAATGTCCCGCTGAACGGCCTTGCACATATCGTAAATTGTTAGAGCCGCGACCGCGACCGCCGTCAAAGCTTCCATCTCGACACCCGTCTGGGCCGTCGTAACAACCTCGGAACTGATCGAAACACCATTGTCGGTTATCGCAGCCTCGACGTTTACCTTCGACAGATTGATCTGGTGACACAGCGGGATCAATTCCGAGGTCTTTTTAGCCGCCATGATGCCGGCGATCCGAGCGATCTCAAGCGGGTCGCCTTTCGGATTCTTTTCACTTTCTAGGATCTTGATCGTGTCGGCCGAGAGCAGTACCTTACACGAGGCTGTCGCCCGTCTCGTCGATTCCTTTTTGGCCGAGACATCGACCATGTTTATTTTCCCCTTTTCAAAGTGCGATAGCTTTTTCATTTGGTTCAGATATAAACGATCTCGACGATCTCACCGGCTTCATAGATGCGGCCTCGCGGTATTTTCGCCAACGCCTCCGTCTTCGCAAACCCAATAAAATCCGACGAGCCGCCCCATTTCAGGGCCTCGGCGATCATAGTCGCGTCACTCGATATCTTTAGCTCGATGGGTAGATAGGTTTCGCGTTCGGCAGCTCCCTTTAGCCGGCTCGACGTCCGGGCGTAACCTGATCTCAGGTCGATCTGGTTTGCTCCCTGCATTCGTCGGATCGCCCGGCGAACGAATAAATAAAATGTCACCGCTGACGAAACAGGGTTGCCCGGCAGCCCAAAAATAAGCATTTTACCAAGCCGAGCAAAAACCGCGGGCTTTCCCGGCTTTAATCTAACCTTTTCGAAATATATCTCCGCCCCGAGATCTTTGAGAGCCGCTTTGGTCAGGTCGTATTTGCCGACCGAAACGCCGCCGGTAATAACAAGAACGTCAGCTTTACCGTCGCTTGCGGTTTTCGAGATACGTGATCTCAGTTTGTCCAGATCGTCGCCGGCGATCGGCATCGGCCTGGTTGTCGCGCCGGCCTTTTCGCACAAGACCTTTAGCATCAGCGAATTGGAATTCCTGATCTGGTCCCGCCCGGGAATTTGATCGATCGGCACGATCTCGCTGCCGGTCGATAAAATAGCGATGGCGGGCCGTTTCGCAACTTCGAGTGTCGAATAGCCGAATGCTGCGATCCCTGAGATCATGCCTTGCGAAATGACCGAGCCTTCCCGAAACAAAACCGCACCTTTTTTGATCTCGGAACCCTTTCCAACTATAAATTTCCCTCGTTCAACACTTTCCATGATGGTGATCACTGCGTGACCACCTTGACCGCCTGTTTCGCGTGCCAACTCAAGCTTCTGAACTGCGTCCGCGCCGAGCGGTATCGGTGCTCCGGTCATGATCCTGACCGTCTCACCGCGTTTCATCCGCTCGTGCCAGCCTCGGCCCGCCGCCGATTCGCCAACCAGCCCGAGGGTCACCGGTGGATCCGCGACATCCTCCGTTCGCACGGCGAATCCGTCCATTTGAGACCGGTCGAACGGAGGCATGTCCATATCTGCCACGATATTCTCCGCCAAAACGCGTCCGACGGCATTTTCGACTGTGATCTGTTCGGAACCGAGCCCCGTGACCTCGCGGTCGATGATCTTAAATGCTTTTGAAACTGGTATCATTTGGCGAAAAACACAGCCCTTTTAGCCAAAATTTCGGGCAGATGATAGACTCTAAACTTGTTGTAAATATTGATTATATCAGAATAACAAAAGGGGAAATTAACCGCCGTGATCGACCTAGAATTATCAGAAGAACACATTGCCCTACAGCAGACCGTCCGCGAATTTTGCAACGGCGAGATCGCCCCGCATATCAAGGAATGGGACGAGAAATCATATTTCGAGCCGACCGTTTTTGGTAAAATGGCCGACATTGGACTGCTCGGCGTTTGCATCCCTGAGCAATACGGCGGAGCCGGTTTCGACTATGTTTCGCTTGGGCTGGTATGCGAAGAACTTGAGGCGTGCGATACGTTTCTTCGCGTCGCGATGTCAGTCCACGTCGGACTGAACAGCCTAAGCGTTTATAGCTGGGGAACCGAAGCGCAGAAGCAGAAATATCTCGTTCCGCAGGCAAAAGGCGAAAAGATCGCGACCTTCGGGTTGACCGAGCCTAATGCCGGTTCTGACGTTATCGGTATGCGTTCGACGGCAAAACGCGATGGCGACGACTGGATCCTGAACGGCGAGAAAATGTGGATCTCCCTCGCTGACGTCGCCGATAATTTCCTCTTTTTCTGCTGGACCGATACAGAAAAGCAGAAAAAACGCGATCACTCAGGCCTGAGCTGCTTTATCGTCGAACGTACTATGCCTGGATTTTCGAGTGGTACGATCCACGGCAAACTCGGCATCCGGGCCGGAAATACCGGCTATTTTTCCCTGCAAGACGTTCGCGTGCCGAAGGAAAATATGCTGGGCGAAGAAGGCGAAGGATTCAAGATCGCGATGTTTTCGCTAGAGAACGGACGCTATACGGTCGCCTCGGGTGCCACTGGCGTGATCAAAGCCGCCCGCGACGCATCAGTCGCATATGCCAATACTCGCGAGGTCCAGGG
>JBDTXM010000290.1:0-3380 GCA_040006215.1 Acidobacteriota bacterium | reverse complement strand
CGCGTTTTTCGCGGGCAAATTTCTTTCTATGCATAAGAACCTTCGTTCGTTCATTCATTCCCTTAGAATCGAGAACGAGATAGTCGAGATATCGGCTGAGGTTGACCCGTACCTTGAGATCGCAGAGATCCATCGGCGGGTGATCGAGCGGGAAGGAAAGGCTTTGCTTTTTACGAATGTAAAAGGATCGATTTTTCCCGTTGTTACAAATCTTTTCGGGACCAACAAGCGCATCGATCTGGCTTTCGGCAACAAGCCGCAGGAATTTGTGCGACGAGCGGTCGATGCGGCCGAGCACCTGCTGCCGCCAAAGCCGAAGACGCTGTGGGAATATCGCGATCTCGGTTTCGCGGCACTAAAGTTTGGAACGAAAAAGGTCGGTGGCGGACCGGTTCTCGATGTCAGGCAAAAGTCAGTCGATCTCGAGGAGCTTCCGCTGCTGCAGCTTTGGCATGAGGACGGCGGACATTTTGTCACGCTGCCGCTCGTTTATACCGAGAGCCCAACATCCGGAAAACACAATCTCGGGATGTATCGCATGCAGCGTTACGACGCGACTACGACCGGGATGCATTGGCAGATCGGCAAAGGCGGCGGGTTTCATTATTTTGAGGCGGAGCAGCAGAACAAAGCCCTGCCCGCGACGGTGTTCCTCGGCGGTGCGCCTGCGATGATCCTGGCGGCGGTCGCTCCGCTACCTGAGGATGTGCCGGAATTGATGCTGGCGTCACTGCTTGTCGACGGCAAAATATCGACCGTGACGAATCCTCTCGGTGACGATCGGCATCGGCTGATCGCGGAGGCTGAATTCGCGATCGTCGGTCACGTGCCGCCGCATGAACGCCGGCCCGAAGGTCCGTTTGGTGATCATTACGGCTACTACTCGCTGCAGCACGATTATCCGGTCTTCCATGCTGACGCCGTCTTTCATCGAAAGGACGCTATCTATCCGGCGACTGTTGTCGGCAAACCGCGTCAGGAAGATTTCTTTATCGGCGATTACTTGCAGGAGCTATTGTCGCCGCTGTTCCCGCTTGTCATGCCCGCGGTTCGCGATCTGTGGAGCTATGGTGAGACCGGATTTCATTCGCTTGCAGCGGCTGTCGTGAAAGAGCGTTACGGTCGCGAAGCTCTCTCTGCTGCTTTTCGCATTCTGGGCGAAGGACAATTAACGCTGACCAAATTTCTGCTGCTAACTGACAAGCCGCAGGACCTTCGCGATTTCAAATCTTTGTTCGAACACATTCTGGCACGCGTCGAATGGCATCGCGATCTGTTCATATTTAGCCAGACCGCGTTCGACACGCTCGATTATGCGAGCGGCAAGATAAATCACGGGAGCAAGGCGATCCTAATGGGAACGGGTGAAGCCAAGCGTGAACTGGCTCGCGAATTTCGCGGTGATCTGCAGCAGGGAATTCGCGCAGCAGTTCCGTATTGCGGCGGATGTCTTGTCGTCGAGGGCGAAACGTACGAGAGCGACAAAGATCTCGCAGAGCGCATCGCGAAATCGGGCAAGTTTGATGATTGGCAGATCGTCGTCATCCACGATCACGCGGAGTATGCTGACTCAACCGAGAAATTCCTTTGGGCGACGTGGACGCGATTCAATCCCGCCACTGACATTTTTGCAAAAGCCGTCGAGCTCAAAAACAATCACATCGGCTACACCGCCCCGATCGTTATCGATGCCCGAATGAAACCGTGGTATCCCAAAGAGGTCGAGCCTCGCGAGGACATCGTAAAGCTTGTCGATGATAGGTGGAAGGAATATTTCCCAGACGGTGATATATAAATGGCGAATTTACCGACGCGAATTCTCTACACGTTCCTGACTTTCACAGCCATCGTCGTTCTACTGGTCTCCTATTCCTATTTCATCGAGCCTAATCGCCTCGTCGTCAATCACAGTGAGATAAAAATTAAGGGCTGGAATCCTACATTTGACGGGCTGAAGATCGTCGCTATTGGCGACATTCACGGTGGATCGAATGGCGTCACTCCGCAAAAGATCCGCGATGTCGTGGCCAGGGCGAACGAACAGCAGCCGGACCTGATAGTTTTGCTTGGCGACTACGTCTCGCAGGCAGACCGACAGGGACATCTGAAAATGCCGATGGCGGAGATCGCTGACAACTTCTCCGGTCTTAGTGCAAAGCTTGGCGTTTACGCCGTCCTCGGCAATCACGACGATGGCGGCAGCAACAGCGTCGTGGCCAAAGAGCTAACGCGGATCGGTTACAAGGTCCTCGATGGGCAGTGCGCGACGATCGAAAACGACGGCAAGCCGTTAAGGCTTCTCGGCCTCATCGATCATCTTCGAATCAAAAGTTGGGTTGAATTTTCTAACAACGCGAAAGAATTGTTGAAACAGTGCGGCGACTCTGGAGAAGTGATCGTACTCGAACACAGCCCCGACATTCTGCCGATGATCACCGGCGATCTTGCGATATCGCCTGATCTCAAACTGATCCTTGCAGCTCACACGCACGGCGGCCAGGTTTGGCTGCCGGTGTTGGGAACTCCGGTCGTTCCGTCCAGTTATGGCCAGAAATACTCGTACGGACACATCAACGACCGCGGCGTCGATATGTTTGTGACAAGCGGGATCGGCACGAGCATCCTGCCATTTCGCTTCATGATGCCGCCGGAGATCGCGGTGCTGACCATTCGAGCGGAGTAACGCGTGCGAACATTTGCGAGTGCCGCATCCTCTAAGGCGTGACGGTAACCAAGTGAACGTCCGAGTACGGCCCGACCATTTTGTTGCCTTTCAGCATGCGGATGCGAACTTCGAGGATCTCAGGTTCGCCGCGTTTTAGCGGGACGATCGTGACCTCGGCGGGTGACACGACAAAAGATCCCGGAGTTTCCCACGAGCTGGACGAACTGCGTTTGATCTCGACCACAAAGCCGTCGAACAGCCCGCGTGTGACGCGAACTATAAATGTGTATGCATTCGCGGAAACAGATACCTTAGGCAACGGTTGCGTGTCGAAAGATGAGAGCCGTTCAACTATCCGCGGAGTGATCCCGAGAGCCGCTCCTATCTGCGGACCGAAGCCCGTAGCGACGCGAATTCGTCGGACAAGTCGTTCGAGCCGCTCGAAAATTCCTGTCGGCACAGCCGCCGGCATCGGAGCGTCGGGAGCTAAGGGGAAGTTTGGCGTCAGCGTACCGTTCCTGCCCGATGTGATGGTCCGCTGAAACGCCTTTACAGCCGCGACGTAGTTCTCGGTCTGCAATAGCCTGGCGGATAAAAATTGCAGCATCGCATTGTCCGCGTTCACCGCGTCAATGTCGGCCTGTGTAAAGCCAAGTCCGCTCGCGATCAACGCAAACTGCTTCGCGAAATTACCAAACCATGACGCACGTTCAAC
>JBDTXM010000289.1:0-3454 GCA_040006215.1 Acidobacteriota bacterium | reverse complement strand
AATAATTCGGTTCAGCTTTTGCCGGAACTATCAAATAATTCAAGGCGGGTTTGCTCACTTGCTCTAGCCTAAAATTCGTGACGAAATCGGCATACCTTTGTGCCTCCTCGCGAATCTCGGAAGGTCTTATCGCTTCGCCAGAGCCGAGTCCGGGTAGAGCGCGTTCGGACCCGAAGATCGCAGCTGTCACTTCAAATGAGTTAGAGGTCAAGGCATCGGACAGATCCTTGTCGGAATAGCCGGAATAATAAAGATAGAGATAAAAGAGCCGTTTGTTCTCTTCGACGTTTACGCCGCCCGCTGAGGACGTATGAGCGTTCCACAGTGGCCGCATAGTCGAGATGGTAGGCACAATGTCAGAAGTAATGAAATTGGTCGCAAGAACTATCGGAGCAGCGTCCGGTTCCGATCTTTCAGTTTGTTTGTTCATGATCAGACGGATCGCCGGAACTGACTCATCGCGGATCTCGGCGGCGAGTGCGTTACGGCTTGTGGAAGTTGAGGCTTCCACGAGGCCACAGATGACTGAAGCGGCAGCAACGTAGGTTATCAGCTTTCGAGTACGATCTGTAGTCGCGAACAGATCGGAAACCACCGCGAAGAGCGATACAATACCGGCGAGCACCAGGTAGTTCGCAATAAATATTTCGTAGTGGACTGGCTGGAGTGATCGGCCCGTTAAAACTTGCTGATTAAATAGTACGAAAGGGGTTGCCCCGAACGTCAGCATCAGCACGGCTCTCGGATCTTTCATCGAAATATGCCTGCGATAAATAAGAATTCCAGCCGCGACTATTATCAACAAACCTATTATCAACGTCGGGTGCAGCAGGTCCGGCATGTGCGTTCGTGTCAGGAGTTGAACACTATCTAGATCTGGCGAACGGTCCCTGAGCAGGATCGAATACGGGATCAGTGAAAAGACCGCAAAGGCGACAATGATCGCTGCCGAGAACATGAGGCTTTTTCGACGGTCCGGAAAAACTATAAAAGAAATTACCGTTACGCATCCTGCCCACGCCGCCGCCGCCGTCCAAAGATAAAAGTACGAAAAAACTAGAAGAGCGAAACAAGTTCCGCTAGCCAGCGCATACAGAACCGTCGTCCGACGTTGGTCCTCGTTAAAACTGCGCCAAACGAGTCCACAGAAAACGAAGAATATAGGAAAGGCGAACCCGGGCTGATACCGTCGAAGAAAAGGGAAAAAATCGATCAGGACAGTACCTCGAATAAGAAAACTCAACTCGCCTTGAAACGCGACTGCGGTTCCGAAGCACATAACAAAAAGTGCGCCAACTGCGGAAATTGTCGAGTCTTCGGTTATAGACCATAAGAACCAAAACAGAGCAAAAGCTGACAAGCCAGAAAGAATAAGGCTAACCGCAATGAACGCACTCGAAGTCGATAGCCCAAACAGCCTCGTCGGTATCGCGATCAAGTACGCAGGCACAAACTGGATCGAGTAGAGTGATTCATGAGCTGTATTGTCAACGCCGACAAACGGATCATTCTGGCGCGGTTTGCCGTTTACCAGAGCGTTAATGTAAGCGGAGTAGGCGGTCTCGTCGTAGTTCGAAACTACGTACGATCCGTGCCACGACGAGCCTTTTGCGATCAGTAGGCTGATCTGCGGATATATCGCAAGCACCGCCATGATCACAGCAGGCCCCAAGGCATACTTCCAGGAAATTTTGGTGCGAGCGTTTTCCATCTGGTTTGTGGTTGTAAAAAAAGGCCGAACGAAGATTCGCTCGACCAATCATAATACAAGTTTTATCTTAACCAATAAATTACCGTGATTGCAGGGCCCGGAGCCGACTCCTACGCAACCGTAACTTCTTTCGAAAGATACACATCCTGAATCGCGTTAAGAAGTTCGACGCCTTCGGCCATCGGCCTTTGAAACGCTTTGCGGCCCGATATAAGGCCCGTTCCGCCGCCGCGTTTGTTTATAACGGCGGTGCGGACCGCATCGGCAAGGTCACTCGCCCCTTTTGATTCGCCGCCCGAATTTATTAAGCCGCAGCGGCCCATGTAGCAATTGGCGACCTGATACCGCACGAGGTCGATCGGATGGTCGGTCGTCAGTTCGGTATAGATCCGCTGATCGGTCTTGCCATAGCTGCTCTCCATGTTCAAGGCATTATAGCCACCGTTTCGTTCAGGCAATTTTTGCTTGATAATGTCGGCGTGGATCGTAACGCCTAGATGATTTGCCTGGCCCGTCAGATCTGCGGCCGTGTGCATGTCGCCCTCTTTCGTTTTGAATTTCGGGTTTCTCAGATAACACCAGAGTATCGTGGCCAACCCAAGCTCGTGCGCATAGGCAAAGGCTTCCGCTACTTCCACGATCTGCCGCGTTGATTCATCCGAGCCGAAATAGATGGTCGCTCCTATACACACTGCTCCCATATCGCGTGCCTGATCGACCGTGCCGAACATTACCTGATCGAATTTGTTCGGATAGGTAAGCAGCTCATTGTGGTTGATCTTTACGATAAAGGGGATCTTGTGAGCGTACTTTCGCGCGACAGAGCCGAGCACACCAAATGTCGATGCCACGGCATTGCAGCCCCCCTCGATCGCGAGTTTTACTATATTTTCCGGATCGAAATACGCCGGGTTGGCTGCGAAGCTTGCGCCCGCCGAATGCTCGATTCCCTGATCGACCGGCAGAATAGAAAGATGTCCGGTTCCCCTAAGGCGTCCGTTATCGATCAAAGTCTGCAGACTTCGCAAAACGTTCGGATTCCGGTCAGATCCAACCCAAATCCGATTCACAAAGTCGGACCCGGGAACGTGGATGTTCTCTTTTGGTATCGTCTTCGAAACATGGCTCAGAAGTGATTCGGCATCGGCTCCCAGCAATTCCCGGATCTTGGCAATATCGAGCGTCATTAAGCTATCTCCTGAATAATAAAGATGTTATTAAATCGAATGAATTCGTACGAATTATAACATAGATATTTTGTCGAGTTTTTTGAGAAATTCATTGATTTGGGACTTTTAGTTTTGTAGAATACAGCGAAATGTTCGCTCCATTCCTTACGTGTTCGGGTGTTCGTTGACCTGAACAAAGTCCATGGAGCAGTTCTCCGAAATACTTTTTTTACAATACGAGGCTTAGATAGATGTTAACTCCTATGAGGCGAAGTGTGTTTTTCGTTCTATTTGTGTTGCTTGTTTCCGGTTCCCTCACAAGGGTCCGTGCCGGCGAAGAATGGCGAGAGGTCACCCCAGCCGAATTGCAAATGAAGGCCGCAAAGGTCGAACCGGACGCTGATGCCGAAGCGATCTTCTGGGAGGTGAGGGTCGACGACAGTTCGACTGACGGTCTCGGACTCAAACACTACGTACGAGTCAAGATCTTTACCGACAAGGGCCGGGAAGAATACAGCAAATATGACATCACATATGGTAAGGGTACGAAGATCAAGGACGTCGAAGCCCGCGT
>JBDTXM010000288.1:0-3576 GCA_040006215.1 Acidobacteriota bacterium | reverse complement strand
AGGAAATGCAGATCCCAGGAGACTGGAGTCCGCCCGGTCTCTAACCGGAACACGTATCCAGACGCCTGCCCTCTGGCTCATCACTTGTCCCGACCGAATGGCTTCCTCATAAATGGACAGGTTTGTAGCTTCAAGAATCGACGCTATTGGGTCGCTGTCTTCCTCGTCGCGCGAGCGAAGGCGATCCTTGAGTACCCGCCCGTCATCTGCGGCATTTACAAAGCGAAACTGGATGATCGTGCCCGCAGGCTTGTCGAACTTAAGAATCGTCTTCAGGTCCTCGATCCGCTGCTCGGTCAGCCGGCCGTCGTCGTAAAGAGTATTGGATGGCTGGAAACTGTAAGCCTTTCCAAAACTTCCGTCGCGGTAGCGGATGATATTGCCTTCGAGGCCGACGATCTCGGTCGGAAAGAGTCGGCCGCTTTCACATGGGGTATTGGGAAGCGGCAGTGTTCTCGATATTGGTTCCATTTTACGAACCGCACTTCTGTGGTGGCGAAAATGTGGAAATATTCTCAGCCCCAGAACGAGGCCTATGCCGGCAAACATAAAGCTGCCGAAGAGTGTGATCGCGACGTGCGCGAAGGAAAGATTTGCTGTATCCATTTTTCTTTAGTCCTTTATCCAATCGGCCGTCTTCAGCTCAGAATTGAGCGGTGGTCTGAACGGCACTTGTCCGTCGGCAAAAGAGTCGAACTTTTGTGACAACCAATATTCCGGTTTGCTCAGACGTAAGTAATTGAACGTTCCGAGCAGCACGAGAAACGTAAATAACCCGAGCGGAAACCCAAGGGGTACATATCCGAACCAGAGTCCGAAGACGAATGGTGTTAGATAGGCGATGGCGGTCGGTACCAGGATGAACTTCCAGTCGGTCGAATAAACTCCGAACCGCTTTAAACCGCGAAACACATTCGGCCTTGTTGCTCGTCGTCTCATAAACCTCCCTAAAAGTTCGTATCGACGCCGACGGCATGTCCCTGTGCGAGTTGCCAGAACACCGCGACTATCGTTCCGAAGGCGAAGGCGAGAAGCGAACCGAACGCCTGGTTGCCCCACTCCTTCGCGGTCATCTTGTTATAGATCGCCCATGCGACACCGACCGCCCCGAGGCAGAAAAGGATGATCGCCATCAGTTTCAATGCCTCGCGAATGATGTTCGATAGATTACTTGCGTCTCCGGTAAAGATCGGGCCCTGCGCGAAGATGATGTTGGTCAGAAGCAGAATTGCCGCGACCGAGGCTAGCTGCGTCGCGGCGTATCGTATCGTCCTCATAAATTTCTTCATTTTTGTCCTCAACTGAAATAGGTATCTTGACGCTTCTTTTTTTCACGAAGCGTCAATGGTCTGCCTCGCTGTGCAAAGTTCGTGCCGCTCTCCGGTCGGACTGGCTGGCACGCGCTTTGCCAACGCCCTGCACCATGCGAAAAGGAATTTACATTGCCGCCGTTCTACTGCTTTTCGGTGTTACCTGCTTTGCTCAAACGTCCACTTCATCGGCCCGCTCGGCAATTAACCGAACCGTGCTGGCAAGAATGGATGTCTTGTCAAGAGCTGCTTTGTTCGAACGAGCAATTGCCGCTGCCGCCCGGAAAGAAGGCGTCGATCCAAAGATCCTGTGGGCCATCGCATATAACGAATCCCGATTTCGGCCTTGGCTGACGAGCCCCAAGCGCGCGCAAGGATTGATGCAGTTCATACCCGCCACGGCAGAGCGTTTCGGTCTTGCCGATCCATACGAACCTAATGCCTCGATCGATGCCGCAGCCAGATATGTGAAGTATCTCGGCAAGCAATTTGACTGGCGTCTCGACTCGGTTCTTGCTGCGTATAATTCCGGCGAGGGGACGGTCACGGCCTATCTGCAGGGCAAGTCAATCCGTTCAAACGGCAGGCTGATAAACGCGTCCGGAAGCCGGACGGCCGGCGGCGTTCCGCCATACAAAGAAACGATCAACTATGTCTCGCAAGGCTTGAAAGTCTATCGTTGGCTGGAAGACCAGGGCAAGTTTCAGGGAGTCTCAAACGAGATTGGGATCTATTCGAGAGATCAAAGAACACGGCAAGAGCCGTACACTCCCGAAGAAAGCGAAGTAGAAAAGGCACCCGCGACGATGGTTCTTTACGATCCGCGAACGGGCAGGCGCCTTCGCTTAAATACCAGTGGACAGGATGCCATGCGCTCGGTCGGTCAGGATGGCCCGGTGATCCTTTCTCCTGATCTTCGCAGTCTTCCCGCATGGGCGGCAAGATCGACTTTCGCTGGAGGCAAACGGCCGTAAATGCGGTTGGTTCATTTTTGGTGTTATCGGATAAATATCGCACCGCCGGACGAAATTTGCTCCACCCGTAAACACAAGATTCCACAAATTCCTCCATTTCAGCCAAATTCGAGTTTGGCACCACTTTTGCGAAAGGGAAAAAAAGTGGGCGACCAAATGAAAGGCCCGTAGTGAAGACACGATGAAAGAAGAAAATACAAAATCATTTGCATCGGACGCTGAGGCCGATATCCTGCAATCACCTTTTTACTTTACCCGCGATCCCGATGATATCGTGACGATCTCATCACTGTTCAAAGCCGTATGGGTGCTTATCATAATTATCGCTTTGAGTGTCGGGATCAATATCTTTCTGTCGCTGCGCAAAGCGGATCGCATCGTCGTCGATAAATCATCGGGACGGGTCGTCGAACTCAATAATCGCGATTACGGGTCAACCGAAACGGTAAGCATCGCACCCGATATTCCGACGAACACCGATAAGAAATATCTCGTGAAGGAATTTCTTGCGGCGTTGTATGAAGTCGAGCAGTCAACTCGTGAGTCCCAGGTCAACAAGCTTCTGCGGATGCTCGATCCCGATCTTTCGATCGCCATAGCGGGACACCTTAAACAGAACGGTGTGCTCGCGGCAGAGAAAACGGAGAGCGTAAATTCGTCGTGGGAGCTGCAGGATCTGACGGTTGACGAGAACGACCCTTATGTTTTGCGTGCAATCGGAGTCAGGAAGATACGGCGTAAAGCTGCCGGTCAGGATGTCGAGGAATCCGTCCAACTTAAATGCAAATTCCTGCTAAAGGACAGCCCCTCTTCACCTATTCGAAACGACAATAACCTTCGAACGGGATTTACGATCCTCCGGTTCCGCGTTGAACCTGTGAACGGAAAATCGGTTTCTCCAATAACGCTCATCGCGGACGAAACGGAACAAGGGACTACGACACCCACAACGAACGCGAATCAGGATCAGTTGCCTTAACTGCGTTAGCTATCAGGTCTCAAAAACTCATATGAACATTTACATATCAAAACTCGCTCTCGTCGCGATGTTTCCGGCCATCGTTCTTTTCGGATGGATAGGTACTTCGGCACAGTCGAAACCGGTTTCCGGCAAACCGAAAACCGCAAGAAAGCTTAGACCGAAGCCTTACTCCAAACCGGTTGTCGAAACACTTGCGAAACCGATGCAGTCTCCGGCGTCGGCGCCGGTGTCGATAGTCAACCTGGCCGAACCCGATTTTCTTTCGGGCGAGGCGAGTGTGACGGTCAACCCGAAACAGCCGACCGTGATC
>JBDTXM010000287.1:0-3589 GCA_040006215.1 Acidobacteriota bacterium | reverse complement strand
GCCGGCTTGTTTTCAGCGATCAGCGGCACTTCGGGTTGATGAAGGTCGTCGAAACCAAGAAGCTTTACGCAGCTCCTGAACTGGCAAAGCTGGCCCCGGAGCCGTTCTCGGAAGAATTCGATGTTGAGTATGTAAAAGCGACACTAAAGCGTTCGGACCGCTCGATCAAGGAAGTTCTCCTGGATCAGACAAAATTTTGCGGGCTCGGGAATATCTACGCGGTCGAAGCGCTCTTTCACGCGGGCATCGATCCGCGTGTCGCGGCATCGCAAATACCCACAAAAAAAGCTGGGCCGCTTCACGAAAGCGTTCGATCGGTGTTAGGTCAGGCCATCGAATACGGCAGCTCGGTAAAAATAGATCCCGAAAATCTCGAGCAGAGCTACTTTAGCAGCGAAGATAGGCCTGAGTGGTTGGTGTACGACCGGCAAGGCGAGGAATGCCGCTCTTGCAATTCTCCGATAAAACGTATAAAACAAGGCAGCCGTTCGACATTCTTTTGTCCGAAATGCCAACGAAAGAAGTAACTTTTTTACGACTATTCTATGAAAAAAATACTGTCTCTTTTCCTCTTTTGCTCCGCGATGTGCCTGGCTGCGTCCGTATCTGCACTCGCGTGTGCCTGCTGCGCCGAGCCGGGAACGTACAGCATTTGGACGGGCAAACCGAACAATTATCAAACAGGCCTCTTAAAGGATATCGAATTTCAAAAAGACGCCGCCCTGTATATGACCGAGGCGGGGTTTGACGGCATAAAAGGCTTACGTGGGATACAGAAGGAATACGAAAGCGACTCGTGGACCGCAACGCCCGGCGAGTTTAATTTGACCAATCCATTCAAAAGCTCGGCCTGGCGTTTTCAGTTGGAAACGAAAGGGGGAAGATCCGGTACGATCACACTTCCGCTTCCGGCGAAGATGCTAATCTTCAAAGCGGACATCCACGACAGGCCGGAAAATTCCGAGATAACGCTCTATAAAGAGTTTCGTTTTCAGGGAAAGGTCGGGGCCGCAACCGGTTTCTTTAAGCCGGACATGACAGCGGCGACCTCGTATTTTCTCGTTTTTCAAGGTCGCGGAAACGGATGCGACAATGCAGAAGACTTTACCCACTGGCGTCTCGAGATCACCGGCCCGAAAGCATCGTATTCGTTTTTCGGAAAACCGGCGGCGGCTACAGCTCCGTAGCCAAATCCACCGGTTCTGCTCGCTAATACTGAACTGGTGAAGCTTGACACGCTCGGTTGAAAGTTCCATTATCTAGTTTAATTTTGTGGTGAGTTATCGCGACTTGCGACCACGTTAAATAATCCGCTAAACAGCAGAACACAAAGATAGTTTTTGAAAGTCTCGCTGTTTTGGCGAGGCTTTTATTTTTATGAAGGATTTTCGCGAACTACTGGAATCGGAAGGCGTATTCGTCTTTGACGGTGCGGTCGGAACACGACTTTACGACAAGGGCATCTATATCAACCGCAGCTATGATGAACTGAATATCACGGCTCCGGACCTGGTTCGCGAGGTTCACGACGAATATGTCTCGGCTGGCGCGGAGATCATTGAGACGAATACCTTCGGAGCGACGCGACACAAGCTGCAGTCTTACGGATTAGAGAGCAAGCTTCGCGAGATCAATGTTGCCGCGGTACGGCTCGCCCGCGAAGCCGCCGGGGACAAAGCGTACGTTGCAGGCGCGATCGGGCCGTTGGGATTACGGCTTGAGCCGTTCGGGCCAACGTCTTTCGAGGAGGCGCGTGGCATGTATAAAGGACAGGTCGCGGCTCTGCTCGAAGGCGGAATTGACCTATTTATACTCGAGACCTTTTCCGAGCTTCCCTTGATCGAAGAAGCCATCAAGGCCGTCCGCGAACTGAGCGACCTCCCAGTAATTGCTCAAATGACGATCCAGATGGACGGAAAGACACTGTATGGCGATACGCCGGAGCACTTCACGCAAAAGCTAGATCAGCTCGACGTCGATGTTATCGGCCTCAATTGCGGCATGGGCCCGAACCATTTGCTGAACGCGTTGGAGAAAATGCGAGCGGTGACGGACAAACCTCTATCTGCCCAGCCGAACGCCGGCCTGCCGCGCGATGTTCAGGGGCGACAGTTTTACATGGGATCGCCTGAGTACATGGCCGAATTTTCGCGGCGATTCGTTCAGGCCGGAGCGAAATTCGTCGGCGGCTGCTGCGGCACAACGCCGGCGCACATAAAGCTTATTGCCAGCTCCATCCGCTCGCTCAGCCCTCGCCAAGGGATCAGCGAGGTTCGCAACCAACCGGTAACTGTCGCCGAGCTAAAACCGGAAGACGTTCGGGTAGTCGATCCGCTGGAACGATCTCGCTGGTCAGCGAAGATCGCCCGCGGGGATTTTGTCACCTCGGTCGAGGTCCTACCACCAAAGGGCTGCGACGCAGAAAAAACTCTCGATTCTATACGCCTTCTAAAGGACGCGGGAGTAGACGGCGTCAACATCCCCGACGGCCCGCGTGCACAGACGAGAATGTCGGCCCAGGCAACGGCGGTTTTGGTCGAACGCGAGATCGGCATCGAAGCTGTGTTGCATTATTGCTGCCGCGACCGAAATCTGCTTGGGATGATGTCCGATCTGCTTGGCGCCGCAGCGTTGGGTCTGCACAATCTGCTTCTGATAACAGGAGATCCGCCAAAAATGGGACCGTACCCGGACGCAACCGCCGTTTTTGACATCGACGCCATCGGCTTGACCAACATGGTCAACAAACTGAACCACGGACTTGACCTCGGGAATAATCCGATCGGCAAACCGACAGCCTTCTCGATCGGCGTCGGTGTGAATCCCGGCGCGGTAAATATGGATGAGGAGGTCCGCCGTTTCGAATGGAAGGTCGAGGCTGGTGCCGAATACGCGATCACGCAGCCCGTCTTTGATACAGGTCAGCTTCGTGATTTTCTCGACCGCATCTCGCATGTTCGGATCCCAATAGTCGCAGGAATATGGCCACTGATCTCGTATCGCAACGCTGAATTTATGCACAATGAGGTTCCGGGCGTGAATGTCACCCCCGAGATACTCGACCGTATGCGCATCGCTTCGGAAAAAAGTAAGGAAGAGGCCCGGGACGAAGGCATTGCGATCGCCCGCGAATCTCTGCTCGAAGTCCGCGATCTGATCCAAGGCGTCCAGGTCTCCGCTCCGTTCGGAAACGTAAAATATGCTCTCCAGGTATTTGCCGCCCTCAAAGAATTTTCCCCCGGGCAAGCCTTTCAATAAGATCGGGACCACTGCCTCGCCGACCCTGCAGAAAAATAAAATTGACAGAAAATCGTTAAAGTGTTACTTTAAGTCGCATTACTTTCGGGCTGTATTTCAGCCTGTCTCGGTTAACTCCACTTGGCCCTCTTCCACCGTAAGGATTTAAAAATGCTCACAAGGTCGACACTCTCGATGACCCGACGGAACTTTACGATGAAGAATCTTTATACCTCGTTTGCGATTTTGTTCATTTTGGCAGCGTTTTTCGGTAGTGCGCATGCGGTAACGGTCACTGGAACAAATACCGGAGCGATCGCCGACGGAACCGGCACGAATACATGCGGAGCAC
>JBDTXM010000286.1:0-3650 GCA_040006215.1 Acidobacteriota bacterium | reverse complement strand
AAATTGCAGTGGGTGCAAACATCGAGAAAACCAGAAGAATACTGATCGAAACTCGCGCAAAAATTGAGATCTTCATATAAATTCTTGTAAGGAAATGGAGCAGGCTCGAAACTACTCGTCCGACCCGTAAACACGCTCTGCGAGACTCAAAGTTTCAAAAAATTAAAGGACACACGGAGCGCGCGTGGACCGACACACTAGATTTTCCGTTTATTTAAGCGAAAATGCAATCTTTTTCAGGTCTTTTTACCGCTTTGGAAGCTTAAAACTGGCGGGGCGCCTCGCCGTTAAAGAACCCCTTGATCTCGGGTTTGCTCAACACGATCAAACTCCAGATCCCAAATGCTATCCCGACCGGAAAACAGCAGCATGACGTCAGCGGCAATATCGCAAGGACCGAAGCGATCATCGCGAGCGAACGTTTTTGGCCCTTCATCATCTGGACCGCCGCGTAAATGATCACCGGAGCCAGCAGCAGCGAAGCGACGGCAATACAGTAGCTGCCGATAGTTCCGAGAAAGTAACCGATGCGTTCCGACTGCTCGTGCGGAAGCGTCTCGTGTCCGGTCAGGCCGGCGATCCGTGTCAGGCCGCTCACGAGCGTGACAAAACCCATCGCAGCATTCAAGCATCCGGTAACGAGCAGGCCGATCGCGGGCGGGCGAAGTGTATCTATTGGGTTACGGTACATCGTTTTCTCTGATACTGGATTCATCATCCGAAAAACTGTTTCTCACGTCGGGCCTGGAAAGAACGGTCATCGCCCAGGCTCCGATCGGGAATCCGACGATAAACAGGCAAGAGGCAAGCGGCAGCAGCGTCGCGAGGGCCGCGTATCGCGCAATTGGATAATTCCGTCCATTCAATATTTGCACCGCCCCGTAAACGATAAAGGGTGCCGCGAAGAGCGAAATAAAACCTATGACAAAAAGAACTGCCCCTCCGCCGTAATATCCGAGCTGTTCGTCTCCGTTGGTTGGCGGCGGCGGTCGATGCGGATCGAGGAGCATCCTCACAGCGGCGTAGTTTACAAACAAAGCCGTGATCTCCGACAGAACGCCGTAAATGACCATCGCAAGGGCCGGGGCCCTGACTGCTTTACTGATCGTCATTCTTCAGCATTTGCCTCCGCAAAAATTCCAGTGCCGCCTGGCTCGATCGCCAGCGGATCAAAAAACGATCGCCCGGAAAGGTAAATTTCCTCGAGCGCGTTCCGCCATTATAAGACAAACCGAGAAAAACCGTTCCAACCGGCTTTTCCTCGCTGCCGCCGTCAGGTCCGGCGATCCCAGTGACTGATATCGCGTAATCGGTTCCCGCACGCTCGCGTATTCCGGCAGCCATTTCCTCGGCAGTTTCGGCGCTGACGGCTCCGAACGATTCCAACGTTTCAGGTTTTACGCCAAGCGTTCGGATCTTAGCCTCGTTAGAGTACGTCACGGCTCCCTCGACAAAATACCGCGACGATCCCGCAATATCCGTGAGCCTTTCGGCGATTAATCCTCCCGTGCAGCTTTCGGCGACTGCAAGAGTTTCGCCGCGTTCCGCGAGCATCGCGCCGATCACTTCTTCCATCAACTCGCCATTCGCCGAAAAGACAGCAAGCCCGAGTTTGTCGCAGATCTTGTCCGCCAATTCGTCTGCCGTCGCTTGAGCCTCGGCTTCGGTCGATGCGGTCGCCGCGATCTGCACCTCGACCTCTGTCTTATTAAACAGAATCGATGTCTGCACCGATTTGTAGGCGGTGTAGAGCGGCGAGATCGCTTCGTCGAGCGCCGATTCGCCCATTCCTCCAACACGCAAAACTCGCCGCCTAACGAATATCTCTCCCGCGGCCGCCTTTAGACGTTCAAGGACATAATTTTCAAACATCGGCTTCAATTCCCGCGGCGGCCCGGGCAGCACGACCAGAAATTTTTCGCCGATGCGCGCCAGCATCCCGACGGCCGAGCCGTTCGGATTAGGCAAAACGTCTGCACCTTCGATCGCGTACGCCTGCCGCTTATTTATCTCCGGCATTGCACGACCCCATTTTTCAAACCGAGTTCGCAAATCGGCTTCGAGCTCGTCGTGATAAACCATCGGCCGGCCGATCGCCCTCGCCGAAACCTGCCGTGTAACGTCATCCTCCGTTGGCCCTAAACCACCTGTCGTGATAACGACATCGGAGCGTTTGACAGCATCGCCGATCGTTTCCTCAAGCCGCATTTCGTCGTCGCCAACGATCGTTTTCAGCTTGACCTCGATCCCGATATCGTTGAGCTTTTCCGTCAGCCAGAGGCTGTTCGTATCAGTCCGCTCGGGCGTCAGAAGCTCTGAGCCAACCGCAATAATTTCCGCTGAAAGCATAAAAATGAAAGTGTGAAGGGTTAAAAAGTGAAAAAGTTAGCTTTAGACGTTGTTGATCGACCTTGCATGGTTCGAGATCGATCCTGATCAAAAATCATATTTGTTCATCTCTCAAGGACAGCTACTTATTCACGATCTCATTTCTTATCGCGGGCTCTGTGTAGATCTGCACGACCGCCTTTCCGTCTTTGTCGATATACGCCCGATACATACCTTCCGAGTTGAACGAGATACCGATATTGCCAAATTTGTCCATCGCGATCACTCCGCCGTCGCCGCCCATTTTTTGAAGCTTTTGTTTGATCACCATATCGGCCGCACTTTGTACGGGCATTGCTCGGTCTTCCATCAGTGCCGCAATGTCGCGGGCCACGCCAAGCCGGATGAAATACTCGCCCCAACCCGTCCCGGAAACAGCGCACGAATCATTATTAGCGTAAGTGCCCGCACCAATGATGGGCGAATCTCCGACACGCCCATAACGCTTGTTCGTCATCCCACCCGTCGAAGTGCCGGCCGCCAAATTACCGTCCTTGTCGAGAGCTACAGCACCGACCGTTCCGAATTTGTTGTACGGCAGCTCTGCGTAATTCACAGACACTTGGCCGGGCTTCTTCTCTGGAGTTTTTTCTTTTTCCTTTTCTTCCTTCAAAACCTGTTGGAACGCATCCCAACGCTCCTGCGTGAAGAAGTATTTCTCATCGACCAGTTCAACCTTCTGTTCCTTAGCAAACTGCTCCGCTCCTTCGCCGACCATCATCACATGCGGCGACCGCTCCATGACCGCACGAGCAAGCGCGATCGGATTTTTTACGTGATGCAGCCCGGCGACCGCTCCCGCGGAAAGGTCCTTGCCGCTCATGATCGACGCATCAAGCTCGTTCTTGCCGTCGTGATTAAAGACGGCGCCTTTGCCCGCGTTAAAAAGCGGCGAGTCTTCCAAGATCCGTATCGCGATCTCGACGGCGTCGACACTTGTCTTGCCCGACTGCAAAGCCTTGTATCCGGCCATCAAGGCTTCAGTAAGTTTGGCTCGAAACTCCTTCTCTTTTTCCGGTGTCATCGCGGCTTTCGCGATCACGCCGTTACCACCGTGGATCACAAAACCAAGCCGCGGATTCTGCGGCCCCTGAAGCTGCGTGATCTCCGCAAAGCCGCCTTTTTGGGCGGCCGCATGAAACGGAAATAATAGCAATATCAGGAGAATCGAAACGATAGATCTCATAGCGAATTCAAATGATCACGAACTTTCTTCATGTCTTCCCAAACCTCGCGTTTTTTGTGCGGGTCGCGAAGCAGGT
>JBDTXM010000285.1:0-3662 GCA_040006215.1 Acidobacteriota bacterium | reverse complement strand
AGTGAAAGGGCGAGAGACCCGCCCTTTCAAAATGATCTTTCAAAGGCTAAAGGTTTTTCATTCGATAGAAAGAAATATCGCCAAAATGCTTAAAGAAAAGAAACCAGACTCGAGACTTTAACGCAGTAATCAAGTTATCTCGATAGAAACTTATTTTCGGTCTGTGGTTTTTAGATATTTTCGGCCCGATACATGCACCATCGTGAAATTGAGTTGGGCGAATAGTTTCTGCAAAAGGTGGAAACGAAAGTTGGACGTAATAAACAAGGAGTTAGGTTAAATTATGAAATTGCAATTATTATTTGTATCAATCGCTTTAATAACGCTGTCTGCCGTTGCGGCATTTGGACAAGACGGTTTGCGGTACGACGACCGTGGTGATCATGGAAAATCATTACCCGTACAGGTATTTCAGGCTGCGGGACCAAACGCTGCTTCGATCCAGTCAACCGTCGACCAATATCGGGCGGCCCTCGGCGGAGTCAATAACGCCAATGCCGCAGGCCCTATCGCAACAGGACGGCGAGAGATCAACTGGGACGGCGGCAGTCCAACCAACAACACTACGTCGCTGGGACCGACGCCGTTCGACGTGTTTCTGACCACGAGAGGTGGCCGATTTACTACCCCGGGGACAGGTTTTGTTCAGGCTCCCGCATCGGGAATGGCCGAGGTATTTAACAACCCTAGCTATGCCACGATCTTCCACGCGTTTAGTCCGCTTCGACTTTTTTCTCCCATCGGAAGCAGAATCACCGATAGTGTTTTCTTCGTCCCCGGCGGAAGCGGACTTCGAGCAGCTACGAAAGGGTTCGGAGCTGTCTTTGCTGATGTCGACCAACAGGACGGAAACGGCTTCGAATTTCATCGCGAGCACGATCATGAAAACACAGTGATCGAATACTACGATGCCCGCGATCGTCTTCTGTTCCGGAGCCTGGTTCCCGCATCACCCGGAGACGGCGGCTTGTCATTTTTCGGTATCATTCTGAATGACGCGCGTATCGCCAGGGTCCGCATCGCGACTGATGCCGCACCGGGTCGTGATGACACGGCAGACCGCGATATCGTGCTCTTGGACGATTTCATCTACGGTGAACCGCAGGCCCTTCCGTTGTACTAATCACTGCTGAGAGAGCCGTGAAAAAGATCGCGTTCGGTTTTGGCGGATCGCGGTTAAAAAAACAAAAAGGACGCTCCACATTGCTGCGGCGTCCTTTTTAATGCGAATTAAGATATGAAAAGGCTGGAAATTACTTATCGTGCAACGATATACCCCTGGCAATGCGATCACATGGGCGGCATGAATAGTTATGTAGTACATCGGAAAATGTGACGAGGCCTCGCGAGCCTATAGGCAGACGCGCGGGCAGAAGTTTAGCAGTAGCCTATTCGCCAGGATCCACAAACTCTTTCAGTGATAGGCCGCGCTTCAAAATGATCGCGAGGCCGACGGCGGTCCAAAAAAGTATCCGGGTTTTTCGAATGATAGCAAGCGTGACTCCGATGCCGGCTCCTATCGCAAGCGTGTCCGTAACGAACTGAGCTCCGGCCTCGTCGACTCCGATAACGAAGGGAATCAACTTAAAGACGATCGAGATCAGGCGGCTGACCGATTCGAGCAGGAACGCTGTCAAAAGCTCCGGCCTCGTCGTCATGATCTTCGTGAGAATATACCAACCCTCGGTAATTCCAAGCAGGTGATAAAACGTTTCGAGCAGACAGATCGGAATAAAACGGCCCGGATAGCGGCGATAAAAACCGTAGATCAAGTTTTCAAAAGTGCGGGCCTGGACACGTCCCGAATCAAGGAAACTTTTCGCAATTCCCTTGTGATATAGCCATTCGCAGATGCCGCTGATCAGGTGCCACTGCTTGATCACCATCACAAGGCCAAAAATTATCAAGGTGATTATCGCACCGATCAGCAGATCGATCGTCCATACCCAGCTTTCGTCTAACGATACGCTCCGCAAGAATGTATAGGCACCGAACGCGAGAAAAAGGCAAGTAATAAGGCTGTAAAAAAGGTTCTCAGTCGCAACGGATGAAAGACCGACCACGAGCGGCAGACGCTTTCGTACGGCGACTGCCTTCGCGGTACCGCTGATCAGGATCCCGAGCGGGATCATACTGCTCATCGCTTCGCCAATGATGACGGCAGGGATCGTGTCTTTTAACTTGAGCGCATAAGGTTGGTACACCGACAGCTTCCACGCCCACGCCCGAACACACATGCGAATAAAATAGATCAGCATCAAAACGGCAAAGCCGCCGAAACCGATCTTTTCTATTCCTTCGACGATCTCACCGATGCCCACCGAATACACGAAATAGGCAAACAAAGCGGTCCCGCCGAGCGTTAGAGCTAGAGCGGCGATCTTGAGTCGATTGATGTGTTTGGGATGGATTCGCTGCGGCGGAATGCCCGGATCGTCCACTTGCGGTTCGGATTTCACTGCTTTGCCTTTGTCATACCGTCCGTCTAAAATGGTATTTTATCTAACTTTAAATAACAAAACCTTTTAAGGAAAACACGTATGACCACCGCTGCCAGCCCCGCTTTATCAAACACCGGTTTGACCGTTTTGTCGGAAGAAGAAGAGTTATTTCGCTCGTCAGTTCGCGAATTTGCAGAGGGGGAGATCCGCCCAAAGGTCGAGGCGATGGAACACGCCGGAAAACTCGACGCGGGCCTCATCAAGCAATGCTTCGAGCTTGGCCTGATGGCGATCGAATCTCCAGAAGAATTCAGCGGAGCGGGTTCGACCATCTTTAACGCAATTCTCGCGATCGAAGAGATCGCCCGCGTTGACGCCTCCGTTTCCGTTTTTGTAGATGTCCATAACACGCTAGTAACAAATGCTTTTATGCGTTGGGGAAACGACGAGCAGAAGAAGAAATACATGCCGCAGCTTGCGAGCGGTAAGGTCGGCGCATATGCGTTGAGCGAAGCCGCATCCGGTTCGGACGCATTTGCCTTGAAAACGCGTGCGGTCGATAAGGGGCATCACTATGAGCTGACCGGTCAAAAACTCTGGATCACCAATGGCAACGAAGCCGAGATCTTCGTTCTATTTGCGACCATCGATCCTGAAGCGGGCTATAAAGGCATTACAGCGTTTATCGTGGAGAAAGGCTTTGAAGGATTCTCCGTTGGCAAAAAGGAGGACAAGCTCGGCATCCGGGCATCGAGCACGACGGAGCTTATTCTCGACGCCTGCAAAGTGCCGAAGGAGAACGTTCTGGGCGAGGTAGGAAAAGGGTACAAGGTGTCGATCGAGACGCTCAACGAAGGGCGAATCGGCATCGGCGCCCAGATGCTTGGCATCGCGCAGGGCGCCTATGAATGCGCTTTAAAATATACTAAGGAACGCGAGCAGTTTGGCGACTCGATCAGCAGTTTCCAGGGCGTGCAGTTTCAACTCGCCGAAATGGCTGTCGAGATCGAAGCCACCCGCCTTCTCGTGTATAACGCAGCCCGGCTAAAAGACGCCGGAAGGCCTTTCGTAAAAGAGGCAGCGATAGCCAAGCTCTACTCATCCCGCTGTGCCGAACAAGTCTCTTCAAAAGCGATCGAACTCTACGGCGGCTACGGATATGTAAAAGATTACCCCGTCGAAAAATACTGGCGCGATTCTAAGATCGGCTCCATCTACGAG
>JBDTXM010000284.1:0-3733 GCA_040006215.1 Acidobacteriota bacterium | reverse complement strand
GGTAACCGGAATATACGCCGCGTTTCCCTCGATCATCGTCATAACAGACACCTCGTCTTATGACGTATTGACGAGCCGCAATCATCCTTTTTGCGGTCTACTTTCCGGTAAAGACCGGTTTGCGTTTTTCAAGAAACGCCGCGACGCCTTCCTTTTTGTCTTCGGTCGAAAAGCAGATCGCGAAAAGATCAACCTCGCGGCGGAGGCCTTCGTCGAGGTTGGAGCGAGAGGCGAATTTCACGGCTTCCTTGGAAAGCTGGAGAGCGATCGGCGCTTTTTCGGCGATCTTATTTGCGAGCTCGAGGGTTTTTGCTTCGAGCTCGGCGGCCGGATAGACGTGATTGACAAGGCCGAATTTCAGGGCCGTTTCGGCATCGATCATGTCGCCGGTGAGAATGATCTCCATCGCCCGGCCTTCGCCGATCAGCCGCGTCAAACGCTGCGTACCGCCACCGCCGCACATAATGCCGAGATTGATCTCAGGCTGGGCAAACCGCGCCGTTTCACTGCAAACACGAAGGTCGCACGCGAGCGCAAGTTCGTTGCCGCCGCCGAGGCAGAACCCATTGACCATAGCGATCACCGGCTTTGGAAATGCGTCGATCGAATTGAAGAACGTCTCTTCATGAAAGAGGTCCCGCTGGGTGACCGGTGTCTGGCCTTCGAATTCGCCGATGTCGGCACCGGCGATGAACGATTTCGGGCCCGCACCGGTGATCACCAGTACGCGGACCCCGGCGTCCGATCGCAGATCTTTTAGAGCGGCGACGCCGTCTCTGTGGACCGTGCTATTCAGAGCGTTGAGCTTGTCCGGCCGGCTGATGGTGAGGATCGCGACGGCGCCGCGCTTTTCGACGGTTATTGTTTCGTGGTTGGACATAAATAAAGACGACAGGCGACGGGCCTGTCGAAAGATACAATTCTAATTTTTGCGTCGGTGCACCTGCACCAGCAGTCGCTCGATTCTTATTCTTCGACGCCCTCGACGACATTGTCATCGGCGATCCACGCGACAAACAGCCGCAGCCAGTTGTCCTTAGATTCCGCGATCGAAACACCGACACGGGACATACCGTAGTTAGCGGTCGTAACGCGGACGACGGTTGCCTTGACCTCGACGGGTACGCCGTCCGGCCGGTGCGAACGAATATAAAGACTGTCGCCGGCCGTGATCTTTTGATTGAGCTGAAACAGGGCGCCCAAGGTCGAGATATCGTCGGTTTCCGTCGGTTCGCTCCAGGCGGCGCCATCGTCCGACCGTCCGGAGACAACTATCGGAAGCCGAAGAGCCATTCGCAGAGCGAAGCGTTTTTCCTCAAATTGAGGCTGTGTTGGGGTTGGCATCACAAGAGCGCGTTACGTGAACAAGTAACCAATTGTGTATGAGTTTAACACGAAACATCACAAAAAATAAATGGCGTAAATAAAGGTTGCATGTGAGGTTAAATAGACTAAGCCGGTGGTTGCCGGATATAATATTATCATAGGCGCAAACAGGATTTGTCCCCTTGGTTTCGGAAGAAGCTTAGTGAGTTATGTCAGAAAAGGAAATTCATCGAAAAGTCGTAATATTGGGTTCGGGGCCCGCGGGCTTGACGGCCGCGATCTACGCGGGCCGCGCTCAGCTTGAACCTCTAGTGATCGACGGACCGCAACCCGGCGGACAATTGACGATCACCACGGAGGTTGAAAATTATCCCGGATTTAAGCAGGGCATCATGGGACCGATCCTGATGGATGAGTTTCGCGAGCAGGCGGAGCGTTTCGGGACGGAGATCATAAATATTTGGATCGATCACGTCGATCTGTCTGGTCGGCCCTTCCGGCTGTTTGGCAAGGAAAGCCAGGACAGCGAACATATTTCGACGGTCGTTTTGGCTGATTCGCTGATCATCTCAACTGGTGCGTCGGCAAAATGGCTCGGGATTCCGGGCGAGGCTCCAGTTCCCGAAGGCCTTGGCGGAAACGGGGTTTCGGCGTGTGCGACCTGCGACGGATTTTTCTTTAGGAACCGGGATATCGTTGTAGTGGGCGGCGGTGATACGGCGATGGAAGAAGCGCTGTTCCTAACCAAGTTCGCCTCGAGCGTAACGCTGGTTCACAGGCGCAACGAGTTTCGCGCATCAAAGATAATGCAGGATCGCGTGCTGTCGCACGAGAAGATCAAGATACTTTGGGACACCGAAATTCTCGAGATCAACGGCTCAAAAGACACCGGTGTCGAGAGCGTTCGGATCAAGAACCACTTAACGAACGAGGAGTCGGTGCTGCCGACGCAAGGCGTTTTTATCGCGATCGGCCATAAGCCGAACACGGACCTATTTAAAGGTGTGCTCGATATGGACGCGGTCGGATATTTGGAGACCGAAGGCCGGACGATGAAGACAAATATCCCCGGCGTGTTCGCTTGCGGCGATGCCCAGGACGCGTATTATCGGCAAGCCGTGACTGCCGCCGGGACAGGCTGTATGGCGGCGATCGACGCGGAGAGGTTTTTGGCCGAGCATTTACACGAGGCGAACACAATTGCTGCGGCAGCGGAATAATTAGCCACTTTCAGTTTTATTTATTAGTTTTCTAGAATGCCAATTTACGAGTATAAGTGTCAGCAATGCGGTACTCATTACGAGAAACGCCAGAGTGTGTCCGACGAGCCATTGACGACGTGCGAAAAGTGTCACGGAAAGCTGGAAAAGCAGTGGTCGCTGTCGGGATTTCAATTTAAGGGAGCCGGATGGTACGTGACCGACTACGCAGGCAAAAAGGGGGACAGTGATTCCGCGCCGAAATCGGATACGAAAAGCACATCTTCGTCCGACGAAAAAAGTACTTCCACCGAATCAACGGCTAAGACGGAAACTGCATCAAAGACAACGAGTGACTCGACCACCACAAAAAAGGACTAGTTGGAGCGATGCGTCCGGAACGCGTCGGCTCCGATATTTTCTTCTGTTTTCCACAGCATTTTCTCTAATTCTGCCCACGATAACCGCCGGCCAGTCTCGCCATAACGCCACCGGCATCGACGCGGATGGGGCGATCATCAACGTCACAGCGTCGCGTACGGACGGCAAAAAAGAACCGATAACGATCGACAACATCTCTTTTTTCGAGAACGGCATTGAGCAAAAGGTCAAGAATTTTGCCTTTGACCCCTCTCCCTCGCGGATAGTTCTGCTTGTGGATAATTCGCAGACGCTGCCGACTTCCGTCGAAAAGATGAAGGCAGCGGTGATGCAATTTGCGTACGAGATCTTTGACGGTGACCAGCTATTCACGATCGCCTATGACGAAAAGCCCGAGATCATTCAGGAATGGACCGACGACGCCAAGAAGATGGAGACGTCGTTCGCAACGTTTCGCAAAAAGGGCAATCCGTATCTTTTCGACGCGATCGACGCTGCGGTCAAGAGCGTTCTATTACCGCTAATGCCCGGAACGAGGAAAACGGCGATCATCATCGTCGGGGACGGACTCGACCGCGGAAGCAAGATACCGTACGACAAGCTGCTCGGGGAATTGGAAAACGAGAATATCGTTATATACGCCCTCCAAATACCGGACCGAACCGGCGGAGCATATCGCCGCGATCACCCGAAGGCAGCCGAAGTTCTCCAGCAATTGACCGAGAATACCGGGGGACAGTTGTTTTCGTTCGACGAATCGCAGACGGCCGCCAAAACTATCTGCGACGAGCTTCGCAGCAGCCGCTATCTGCTCTCATACATGCCCG
>JBDTXM010000283.1:0-3787 GCA_040006215.1 Acidobacteriota bacterium | reverse complement strand
TCTGATTGATCTGTTCCTGCGGCGTATCCTGCTGCTGCAGCATCCAGACGGCAAAGCGTTCGTATTGCCCGGTGCCGATGGTGGCCGCGACGTTCTGGATCGTGCGGATCTGATAAACCAGCATCCCGATGCCAAGCGCTTGTACGACCAAAGCTCCGACCAGAAGGCGTTTGCCGAATAGACGCATCTTCTCATCCGATTGTGACAAATACGAAGCAAAAGCCGCACATGCGCCGATCAACAAGGCGGTGGCGAGGACGAGCAACCACCCGACGTATGGAATATCCGCCCGCAGAGCGAGGGCCATTCGCGAACTGCCAACGAATGTCGAGGCGGTATAAGTCCCAAAGCTCGTTGGCGAAAAAACTCCGAACTTACCGATCGTAGCAAACACCGCGATCGCGAACGCGCTGGTCCAAAACGCCATTTTCTCGACCTTAAGTCCGTCTTTTAGCAGATATAAAACTGCGACGGCGAACGTGACCAATGCGATTCCGTAGCTCATTGAGGCGATACCGACATGGATCGGGCGCCAGTAGGAATCGAGTACCGGCGGCAGGTCGATAAACTCGTTGCCGATAAACCTCGCTAGCACAAGAATTATTGCGGCCAACGGCAGCGAAAGCGCCGCGATGATCCGGAAATGCGGCCTTCGCATTACGAGCAGTGTCGTAACGCCCGCTCCGAACGCGAACGCAAGGCTCAAGTCATACAGGTTTGCGAATGGAACGTAGCGGAATATCCAGGGCATGTCCGCCGCACCTGCGCCCTGGCTAGTGAAGATCGCGTATTCCCGGTCGTATGCCGCTGCCCATCGGCAGAGCCAGCTCGAAAAATTGAAAAATACGCCGAGCGTCGCTGCCCATAGCCCGAGTTGTTCCGCGAACCTGAACGGAGCGTAAAAATTGAGCAGATAGAAGACCGCAGCGATCAGATAAGACGCGAGAGCGAGCATCATCAACGCTCCATCCGTTATGAAATGACCACCACCGATATTCACTCGGATCAACAATAAGGTGAACGAGCCAAGGATCGCCAGTGTGAACGGGATGTACGACGACCACGGCGTACCGCTTACATCAAGCTGGTCCTTTTCGTCCAAGATAATGTGTGAATGTTCCAGTACTTCCTGATTCATAGAGCCTCCGGCTGTGCGTCGAGCTGTTTTAATTTTTTGGTAAAGCGTCTGAATTTCTCGTCAAACGCATTTAGACTGCGATTGGTGTTGCCGGCGAAGACAACGTCCACTTTTCCGTCCTCGGTTTGGCCGACCGCTGCCCAAACCCGCTGGTGCGAAAAGAAGAACACGGATACGAGCGTAATAAAGAGCATGACGAAACCCACGTATACGACGTTCGAACCCGGGTCACGCTGCACCGACAAGATGTGCTGGTCCGATGCTCGCTCAAAATCGACCAATTGAAACGTGTATCCGGCCACAGGCTTTGACGCTACGGGCATTTTTGCCATTTGCGGGCCGAAAGCGTAGGCGGTGACCGGCGGTCCGCCCGGTTGGACAACCTGAAGGATCGCGCCGGGATTGGGATACTCGCTTGTGTCCTCATTCGGATCCTCCTTGCCGATCTTAAAGTCGCCGCGAAATTCTGTGAACCGGAGTTGCTTGCCGTCGGCGAGCGTGGCCGAATCACCTCGCTTGATGGTTACTTCTTGCGGCGCCGCTCCGTCAGTCGGGTTTGCTCTAACAAGAATATTGCGTGCACGTCCGATAGGAATGAAACTCGCCTGGAAAAATCGGTATCCACGATAGTCGAACGGGTGATTCATCTGAACCGATGCGTCGTGCGTTCCGGTCTCGTCGCGGATCTTGAACTGCGTCACCCAGTCGATCGTGTTCTGCACATTGATCGGGCCGTCCTTTCTGATCAGTTTTTGCTGTATGTCGGTGCAGAAAATCTCGAACGGAAGCTGCTTGGTGATCTGGCTCGTTTTGTCGAGCTCGACGACTGTATCGAGCATCAGATTTGTGGATTGGCCGGGAGTGAGCGGCATCTGTCCGGTATTTCCGAATTGTGCCGTGAGAAAACCGCCGGTGAATATAGTTAGAAGAGCGACGTGGACAGCGTAGGCCCCAAATCGATTCCAGAGACCAGCCTCGCCCATGATGAAAGTACGTCCGCCCTTCTCAGACACAAAGATCTTGCGCCAGCCTGATTCTTTCATGGCTTGTTTGATCCGGGCTTCGACCTGCGACGCATCGACGGTCAAAACCATTTCATCGGTCTGTTTTTGGTCGCGCATCCAGCGGATCGGAACGGTAAGCGTCCGTTTTGACGCATAGGTCCAAGTCTTGGGGAACCGGTCGATCGAGGCGAGGATGATGTTGAGTGAAAGGACGCAGAGGATGACATTGAAATACCAGGAATGGTAGATATCGAAGAAGCCCAGGCCGCCGTACACCAATCGTTGAGCGGGAGTAAGTTCGGCGTAGTACCGATCGAACTTCTCGACATTCTGCTGCATTATCAGCATACCGGTCAAACACGCTAGAGCCAACGTGATCAGCAGTCCGACACCCAAGCGAACCGAACAAAGAACCTTTAGAAAACGGGAAAGGATCGATTCTCGTCGAATTCCGCTTTTCGGGACATCGATCGACGTTTGTTTTATTGTTTCTTCCAATGCGGACATATTATTACTTGTCTGGGAACGCCTCGGGCCGGGCTCAAATCAATATCGCGAAATGATTCGCAATTAACATGCCAATGGAACCCCGAAAAAAGTCTTACTGCAAGTTGCCTATTTGCCTATATTTAGCGTTTACGAACGATTTGAATCGAGAAATGTTGGCGGAACGAATCCGGCTAAATCGCGAGATATTTCGCACTAGCGTAGCACGTCTAGAAATCCACGATGTGATAAGTATCACATTATGATTCGGCGAGATTGATTAAAATAACCACACGAGTACTTTGCCTGCTTCTACGCGATTAGATGAATAACGTTTCGGCGAAATTACTGACGAGGCTTCGTTTGGTCGTGATCGCGGTTTTTTTAGCGATCGTCGCTTTCGGCAGCTTCTCGTCCCTGTCTTTTTTGCGGACCGTTTCGTCAGAGCGGGCGGCAGTTTCGCCGACCCCGGCTCGCAAAAACGCTTCGGTACCGAAGTACTCCCAGTTCGAGCACAGTTCGAAGGCACACCGGCTGGAGTGCTCGACCTGCCACAAGTTTCCCTCGGATAACTGGAAAAAGGTGAGGGCCGAGAAGGACGCCTTTCCCGACATTACGGAATATCCGAAACACGAATCTTGTCTTAATTGTCATCGCCAGCAGTTCTTTCGCGGAGCGACGCCGAATATTTGCTCGATATGCCATGTGAATGCGTTTCCGCCGCGCGATCCGGCCCGAAATCCATTTCCGAACCCGCGTGAGGTCTTTGACCTGTCGGCAAACGCCAAAAGCCACGTTTCTGACTTTTCGGTGGGATTTCCCCATGACAAGCATATCGAGATCGTTTCTCGCAGCGATCGAACGGACGGGATATTCACCAATGCCGCATATGTTCGCCCCGCGCGTGCCGCGGGTGAGGAGAGCTGCACCGTTTGCCACAAGACATTCAAGCCGCAGGGTGAGTCGGACGACGAGTACGTTACCAAGCCGCCTGCAAAGCTAGGAGACGATTTTTGGTTGAAGAAAGGCACGTTCAAAACCATGCCTATCGGGCACACTTCATGCTTTACATGTCATTCGGCAGATACCGGAATCTTGCCGGCGCCGAACGATTGTGCGACTTGTCATAAGCTTAAAATGCCGATGCCGCCAACCGATT
>JBDTXM010000282.1:0-3794 GCA_040006215.1 Acidobacteriota bacterium | reverse complement strand
AACTTGAACGCGCCGCGATCGAGCTTAGCAAAGACTGGCGGACGGACAAATACCTACGGAACCTTGAGGCTCTGCTCATTGTCGCGGACGGCAAGGATGCATTTCTGATCTCGGGAAAAGGTGATGTGATCTCGTCGGATGAAGGCTTGCTTTCGGTTGGGTCAGGCAGCATGTATGCCATGGCAGCATCGCGAGCTCTTTTCAAACATACCGCTTTGACTGCACGCGAGATCGCCGAAGAAGCATTACGGATCGCAGCTGAGATCTGCATCTATACGAATTCCGACATAATCGTCGAGGAGCTTTAATTTTCGCATGGCAATATATTTAGGCGGCGAAACAAAGTCCGTTACTGCCAGACCAAATTTGGACGACCTTACGCCTCGACAGATAGTCGAGGAGCTGGATAAGTATGTCGTGGGGCAACTCGACGCAAAGAAGGCGGTGGCGGTGGCTTTACGCAACCGGATCAGGCGGCAGAAACTTCCGCCCGAAATTGCTGAAGACGTTCTGCCGAAAAACATTCTCATGATCGGTTCGACCGGCGTCGGTAAGACCGAGATCGCCCGGCGCCTCGCGCGGCTCGCCAATTCCCCGTTCATCAAGATCGAAGCCTCAAAATTCACGGAGGTCGGTTACGTCGGCCGAGACGTCGAAAGCATGGTCCGGGAACTGACAGACGTCGCGGTCGATATGACGAAACAGGCAGCTTTTGAGGAGATCTTGCCCCGGGCCGAGGAGAATGTTGAGGAAAAGCTACTCGATATCCTGCTCCCGCCGTCGAATTTGCATTATCAGACGCAAGGGGAAAATAGCTCGGAGAGTTTGGATGAACAGCCCAAAAATCGCACCCGCGATAAGCTTCGCGATCAGCTGAGGCGAGGCGATCTTGATGATCGGCTTATCGACTTTGATACCCTGGAACGCGGCGGCAATGCCACGATCGACTTTGTCGGCGGGCAGGGAATGGAGGAGATGGGCGTCAATCTGAAAGATATGTTCGGAAATCTGTTTCCAGCCAAGACGGTCCGAAAGAAAATGCGAATCGGTGAGGCCCGAGCGTTCATGCTCCGCGACGAGCAGGAAGGCCTGGTCGATATGGATCAGATCACTCGAATCGCGATCGCCAAGGTGCAGTCGTCAGGAATCATTTTTCTGGATGAGATCGACAAAATCGCTGGCCGCGGGTCGAACGGCGGAAACCCTGATGTATCACGTGAAGGTGTTCAGCGAGACCTTCTACCGATCGTTGAGGGAACCAATGTAAATACAAGAAACGGAATGGTTAACACCGAACACATCCTCTTTATCGCTGCGGGTGCGTTCCATATTGCCAAGCCGTCTGACCTGATACCGGAATTGCAGGGTCGGTTTCCGATCCGGGTCGAACTCGAATCGCTTACGATCGATGACCTTAAGCGGATATTAACGCAGCCGAAAAACTCTTTAATTAAGCAGTATCAAGCATTGCTTAAGACAGAGGGAATCGAGCTCACGTTCACGGCCGACGCGATAGACAAACTCGCCGAGATGGCTGAGGAACTTAATCGATCGACCGAAAACATCGGTGCTCGGCGTCTGCATACGATGCTCGAAAAGCTTCTCGAGGAGATCAGTTTTCTCGGAGCAGAACTCGAAGAGAAGAATCAGACGATCGATGCTGCTTATGTAGAGGGGAGATTAAGCACTTTGATAAAGGACCAGGACCTTCGCCAGTACGTCCTCTAAAATTTAATCGGATGTTAAACGCTTTTTCATTTAAGCACTTCGACACAAAACAGAACCTTAAGCAAAAAGCACTTAAAGCATCGGCGGTGCTTTTAACGCTTTCTTTCGCATTCGCCTTAAGCTGTGGAAAACGTAAGCCACCGTTGCCGCCGATCGAAAGAGTTCTTCAGAAGGTTGAGGTCACAGGCTTTCAGAGAGGCGGCCAGGTATTGTTATCGTGGAAAATGCCGGCAAAAAACGCCGAGTTGAAGAGTGTTGAAAATATCAGCCGGGCTGATATATACCGGCTTGCCGAACCCCTTACTTCCCCGCTCACGATGTCCGAAGATGAGTTTGCTTCCAGAAGTGTGATCATCGCTTCGCTTAAGATCACCGACGCGGATTTCGCCCGAAAGACGCTGACTTACACCGACAATCTCGAATTCGCCGGCCAGCCGGCCAGGCTCCGGTATGCCGTGCGTCTCGCGAACGCTTCCGGACAAAAAGCAGCCTTCTCCAATTTTCTCCTGGTCGAGCCGTCCGCGCGCGTTGCGTCAAATCCGACCGGTCTCACGACGCAACTATCGCAGGACGCCGTCACGCTTTCATGGACGGCACCCGCCGCTAACGTCGATGGAACCACGCCGCCGAATATTATCGGTTACAACGTATATCGGTCGGCAAATGAGAAGGAGGCAGCGGTGCTTTTGAATAAAACACCGGTGACTTCCACCACCTTAGCCGATACCTTCTTTGAGTTCGAGAAGGATTATTTTTACTTTGTGCGAACTGTTTCGGTTGGCACGGATGCGATCCCGACGGAGAGTACCGAGTCGAATATCGTTAGGCTTCACCCTGTCGATTCTTTCCCGCCAAGCGCACCAGCGGCCCTCACGATCGCGGCGACGCCGACGACCATTTCCCTGTTCTTTCCGGCGAATCCGGAAAACGACATTGCCGGTTATAAGATCTATCGATCCACCGATCCAAATTTGGAGCGGTCGGCGTGGACGCTCGTGACGCCCAAGCTGGTAACCGCGACGACCTATCAGGACGATAAGGTTGAATCTGGGAAAACTTATTTCTATTACGTGACAGCGACCGACAAAAAAGGAAACGTAAGTCAGCCGTCGGAAGTTGTGTCTGAGATCGTTCCGTAGAACAAAATGCAGATCGAATTGAGCTCGATAAAACCGCCATCCAAGATCGTTTGCGTCGGACGAAATTATGCGGAGCACGCCAAGGAACTGGGCAATGAGGTTCCCACGGAACCACTTCTTTTTCTTAAGGCGCCTTCGGCCTTGATCGGTCACCGTGATCCGATCAAGATCCCGCCCCAATCGCACCAGGTCGAACATGAGGGCGAGCTGGCGGTGATTATCAGACGCATGTGTAAAAACCTCGTCGGCACCGATGATCCTTTTGAATATATCCTGGGCTATACCTGTCTCAACGATGTGACGGCTCGGGACATTCAGCGAAAGGACGTTCAATTTACGCGAGGCAAATCGTTTGACACATTCTGCCCGATAGGACCGTTAGTGGAGACCAGCCTTGATGTATCCGATATTCAAGTGACCACCCGCGTAAACGGCGTCGTAAAACAAGACGGCCGGACATCCCAAATGGTCTTCCCCGTCGGCTTTTTGATACGATATATTTCTGATCAAATGACGCTGGTCGAGGGTGACATTATCGCCACGGGAACACCGTCAGGCGTGTCCAAGATGGAACCAGGCGATGTTTGCGAGGTTGAGATCGAAGGCATCGGTGTCTTGCGGAACCCGGTCGAATAGAAATGAAACGCTGTCCCAAATGCGATCGAAGCTTTGAAAACTCCCTCGATTTTTGCCTCGAGGACGGCAGCCGGCTAGCTTCCCTTCCCGATACGGCCACGAATGTAACGATTGAATCCAAGCCCTTGAAAACAGCCCAGCCGACCATCGCATATCCGCTTGCACCAGTTCGAACTGCCGCGAATGAACTCAGCAAAGCTGCCGAAGTAGAAACCGTTATCGCCAAAAAGGAGATCCTCGGGGTTGAGGCCGTTTCGCGGTCGAACGTAGTTTTCGAATACGCTGCGGTGG
>JBDTXM010000281.1:0-3828 GCA_040006215.1 Acidobacteriota bacterium | reverse complement strand
CTTTTTCGGGGCTCGATCCGGTAAACGTGGAGTTCATGATCGACGTGCTAGCGGAACTGAAGACAAAGGAAAAGACGATCATGTTTTCGACGCACCAAATGGAAACCGCCGAAAGGCTGTGTACCGACATTCTGCTGATCAATAAGTCGAAGAAAGTGATCGGCGGAAGCCTGAGACAGGTGAAGGAAGGTTATGGGAAGAATTTGATCGCTCTGCGCGGGGAGAATTTTGGCTCAGTATTGGATGATAAAACTCTGGTTGCTAAGATCGCTGTCCATGCCGATGAGTTGGAGGCGCAGCTTGTTGACGGAGCTGATCCGCAAAAGCTGCTGCATGATCTGATGTCGGCAGGTGCAGTCATCACGAAATTTGAAAAGATCGAGCCGAGCTTGAATGACATTTTTATCGATCAAGTTGGTGGCGTGGATTTTTCTTCGTCAGAGGTAGCGGCATAGCCGCTGGGAACAAATAGGTGCCTTTCGGAAAGGCTGATCCTTTCCGAAAGGCGATGCGGCGGAGCCGCGAAGAGATAGTTAAATGAAAAAGTTCCTTGCAGTTGTAAAGCACGAGTATCGAAAGATCGTTTTGAAGTGGGCATTTTTGATCGGGACGCTGCTGATGCCGTTGCTCGCGTCTTTGTTTGCAGTGGTGCCGGCGATCATTTTTTCGCTGAAAGGTGAGCCTACACGGATCGCGATCGTTGATCCGAGAGGAAAGATCGCTCCGCGGATCGAGGCGAATTTGAGCTCTGAAAAGATCGCTGCCAAGGTGGAAAAACAGGCGCGCGAGCAGATGTCGAACATCAGCCTGTCGCAGCAGGATCAGATAAAACGCGGCTCGCAGCAGGGCGGCGGCAATTTTATCTTTATCAAATACGATGCCACCGGCAAGGCTCCGGAGGACGTGCGGTCGGCGTTGACGAAAAGCATTTCGGACAATATGCTCGACGCGTATTTGATCGTTCCGGAAAATTTCGACGCGGCCGATGCGGTGTTTGAATTTCGCTCGCGCAAGGCCGCCGATTTTGTCTCGAATGGTTCGTTCGAAGATGCGGTGAATGACGCGGTGCGTTCGCAGAGGCTGGCGGACGCGAATATCAGCGAAGACAAACTACGGGCATTGAGCCAGCATATCGATCTGGAAAAGAAAGGCCTCGACGAAAAAGGCGGCGAAAAGGATGTAGATGGTGTGATGGCGGCGTCGTTCGTTATCGGGCTGATGATCTATATCACGCTGGCTATCTATGGACAGGCGATAATGGCAGCGGTGGTCGAGGAAAAGGAAACGCGGATCGCGGAAATACTTTTTTCATCCGCTCGCCCATTCACACTGATGCTCGGGAAACTGGTAGGCGTGTGCCTTGCCGGCTTGACGCAGCTTGCGATATGGATCGCGTCGGTCCTGGTGTTGATAGCGATAGTTGCGGCGCAAGCCGGAACACTCGATTTTCTGCCGAAGATGCCCGAGATCACGCTGCTGATGGTCGCGTACTTTTTCGTCTTTTTTATTCTCGGGTATTTTATTTACGCTTCGATATTTGCGCTTATTGGTTCGATCGTGACGACGGTGCAAGAGGGCGGGCAGTTCGCGTTTCCGCCGATCATGGTAATGCTCGTCGCTTTTTATTTCAGCTTTGTGGTGATCCGCGACCCTAATTCGAGCATCTCGTTCTGGGTGTCGATCGCTCCGTTCCTGGCGCCGATAACCATGCCCGTACGGATACTCGCCGAGATGCCGCCATTCTGGCAGATAGGTTTGGCGGTGCTGGTAAATGGCGCCGCGATCGCCGGCCTTGTGTGGCTGGCGGCGAGAGTTTACCGAACGGGAATGCTGATGTATGGTAAACGGGCGACGATACCAGAGGTTTGGAAGTGGATAAGGGAGAGTTGAGAAGTGAGAGGTGAGAAATGAGAAATGGGTTTCAGGTCGGGCTTGCCCTGTGACGGCAATCATGAAAGTTTGCGGTCTTGGCATCTTTTTAGAGACGGTTTCCCGCAAAGACGCAAAGAAAGAGACAAGTGAGAAATGAGAAGTGAGAAGTGAGAAGTCGGCTAGAGTCGGGCTTGCCCGGTAACGGTAATCATAAAAGTCTGCGGACTTGGCATCTTTTTAGAGACGGTTTCCCGCAAAGACGCAAAGACGCAAAGAAAGAGACAAGTGGGAAGTGAAAAGTGAGAAATGGGTTTCGCGTGGGGCTAGCGCGATGACAGAAAGTCAATAACTCGATGGCACGGTTGCGGATCTCTTGCGGACTTGGCATCTTTTTACAGATGTTTTTCCCGCAAAGTCGCGAAGACGCAAAGGAAGGGACAAGTGAGAAGTGAGACGCAGACGCAAAGGCGCAGAGACGCAAAGAAATATGCAGGCAAGTAGTTAGAAATAAGAATTGAGGGACAAGGGCGGTAGTATGGCGATCGAGATAGAGAAGAAATACCGGCTGGGCGACGGCGACGTTCTGCGGGTCGAGGATGCTTTGGCGTCGGTGGCGGCGGATTTTGAGAGGGAGGAATTTGAGGAGAACACGATCTACGGCGGCGGCGTTTTGGAAGCGGGTGGATCGGTATTGAGAATTCGGAAAGTGGGCGACAGGGCGCTCCTTACTTATAAAAAGCCGACCGATGGCGATTCCGAGATAAAGCATCGGGTCGAGTATGAGTCGGAATTTTCTAATGTTGATGAGCTTCGGAAGATCCTCGCGAATCTCGGTTTTGCCCCGCGTTTGGTCTATGAAAAACGGCGGAAGACATGGCGATTCGAGGGGGCGGAGATAGTTCTTGACGAGCTTCCGTTCGGACGGTTTATGGAGATCGAAGGGACGATCGAGGAGATCGAAAACGCCGAGAGTACATTACAACTTGGCGGCCTCGAGGTCGTGCATCAGACGTATCCCGCGATCGCTTCCGCGTTGGGCGTTGAAAAAAATGGCGTGATCGAGTCGAGGTTTACTGATAAGCAGTAAAGCTACACTCGCAATTTCTGCACAAGTCCAAGAATAGTAGAGATAAGGTGTTCGGGTTCGAACGGTTTTGTGTTGTAACCGTGGAAGCCGGCCTCGACCGCGCGCTGGCGGCTCTCGGGCGAGGCGAATGCGCTGAGAGCGAGAGCGGGGACGTTCCCGCCGTTTTCGGGGGGCAGCTCGCGTATACGGCTGATCATCGAAAATCCGTCCTCGGCCGGCATTGCGAGATCAGAAATGAGGACATCCGTGCGGCCTTCCGGTGAGCGGACGAGCATGTCGATCGCGACGGTCGCCGAATCAGTGCTCTTGACGCGGGCCCCGTTCTGCTCAAGGAACAAATGAAGCACCTCGCGCGAATCCGGATCGTCTTCGACCAAAATTATGCGCAGTCCGTCGAGCGGGCGTTCACGTCCATCATGATTCTCGAGCGGTGGTGCGGCGATAAGATCTTTTGACGCAGAAAGCGGGATCGTTACGGTAAATTTCGAGCCGTGGCCAGGACCTTTACTCTCGGCGACGACGCTTCCGCCGTGTTTCCCTACCAGAATATTCACGATCGACAGTCCTAATCCCAGACCGCTGCGGCTCTCTTCGGTGGCGGGATCAGCCTGTGAAAATTGGCGAAAAATATTGGGCAGTGAATTTTGCGAAATTCCCTTTCCGCTATCGCGAACGGTCGCGACAGCGGCATCGCTCGTCGTCTTGATGTCGACCGTTACGTCGCCGCCATCGGGCGTGTACTTGATGGCGTTCGTGATGAGGTTCGTGAATACCTGCTGTAGCCGGCCGGCATCGGCAAACACGTTGATGTTGTTGCTGTCGGACGTGAATTCGTAAGTCAGATTTCGCGATTCGGCGCTCGGCTTTTG
>JBDTXM010000280.1:0-3925 GCA_040006215.1 Acidobacteriota bacterium | reverse complement strand
GTCGGCGTTGATGCCGGTCGGCTCTCCGAGACCGAGCGTCCGCGCATACGATGTCATTTTGGAACCGCCGAGGTTTGACCCGACACGCTGAAAGTAAGCGTTATTAGAAAAAGCGATCGCATCGTCGAGCTTCATTCGGACGTTTGAGACATTGCCTTCCCCGTCGATCGCGTTTTCGTTAAGCCCGGCAACACCTGTTACAAGCTTGATGGTCGAGCACGGTTTGAATCCGTTGCGGATCGCCCAATCCTGATTAACGATCGTGACGACCTTGCCCGTCTGGGCTTCCATAACAACGACGGTACCTGCACGCGATCCCAGGGCATCGACCGCAGCCTGGCGAACCCGAAGGTCCTCGCCGTCCGTATTGTCTTTCGAAATGTTTTCGACAGTGGTCGTACGAAGCCCGCGTTCGAACGCTAGTTTGCGTTCACGGGCGATCCTTGCGGCTTCTTCGCGGCGTCTCTGTTCTGCGAGAGCGGCGGCTCGACGGATCGCTTCCTCGCGGCGGCGTTCGGCCTCAATACGGCGAAGCTCGGCTTTGCTCTTAGTGTCTTTTTTATTGTCGCGTCTATCGCGGGCGGTGGCTTTTTCCTTTTTGGAATCCTTTTTCGAATCTCTGCGCGTGTCCTTAACCTTAGCGGTCGCCTTTTCCTTTCGCGAGCCTTTGCGGGCATCTTTTGCCTTGGCTACGGTCTTCTTAGCCACGGGTTTCTTGCTCGAAGAACCGCGTCTCTGTGCAGAGGCACCGCCGAACAGGCCGAAAATTACCAGGATCGATGCGAAAAACCCAATGGAAAGACGCGTTGCGGGACACATTAACTTCATGTTTTACCTCTGCAAATATGGATTCTTGGTGATGTTGAGGAAAGCCGCAATACCTTTGAATTTTGTGGACACCTCTTGCATTCGAAGGCGTTTGCGGTAAAACCGAAATTAAATATAACATTCCAAATCGACGACGCGCAACATAAATTTAAGCGATTGCATAAATAAGTCAGCATTATGGGGTTTTTGAACACATTCCGGGGAAGGCTCCTTTTGATCCTGCTTGTTATGCTCGCGGCGACGATCGGACTTCAGTATTATCTGAATCTTCGCACCCAACAGGAAAGTCTCGCTTTGCGGCGTATTCAGAGCCAGGCGCTCGTAGCTGGTACGGCCATCGGCTTTACCAGCCTCACCTCAAGCCGCGATGAGGATCGTGTGGAAGACCTGCTCGATCGCCCGGGCCAGAGCTTTATCGACCCGGAAACTCGTGCCCAGATAATCGACGTAATTATTATCGATAATCAATGGCGAGTACGTGACGCAGTTAACGATGACTACGAACCGACGATAAGCGAGAAGGGCGAGGCAGTTTATAAGAATCTCTCGGATCTAAAGAACCTGCCGCCGCTGATGGAAGGAAGTCGGCTCGGCGACGATCTAAAATACTTCCCAAACATTCGGACCGACCTAAATCGCTATCGCGACGACGAGGCGCACGCGATCCCGCTTGAGACGACCAGTGCCGGCCGCTGGTACGTCATGGTCCTCTTAAAAAACGATCGCGGCGAGACGGCCCGCCGCGCGGCCCAGCCCTTGATCTACATGCTAGGTGTGCTTCTTGCGTCTACGCTGATCACGTTCATGCTTGTATGGCGATTTACACGGCCGATCTCCAATCTGTCCAACGCCGCACGACAAGTAGCGGAAGGCAAACTCGGCGTGCGCGTGCCAGACAATCATCGAGGCGACGAGATGGGACGGCTAGCGGAGCGATTCAATGAAATGACCGCGCAGCTCGAGAAAAATCGTGAACTCGAGGCACAACTACAGCAGGCGGAAAAATCCGCGGTTGTCGGACGACTCGGCTCGGCGATCGCGCACGAGATCCGCAATCCACTGAATTACATCAACCTGACGCTCGACCACCTGCGATCCAAATTCACGCCCGAAGATCCCGAAAAAGGTGCTCAATTTCGTAAGCTCACATCGCAACTAAAATCTGAGGTTGCCCGGATCAATCAGCAGATATCAGATTTTCTAAATTATTCGCGCCCTGCCAAAGCGAATCTCCAGCCGGTCGACGCCCGCAAAGTTATAGAAGATTCGCTGCGGATCGCCGAAGTTCAGGCGGCAGAAAACAATGTAAAGATCAGCGTCGTCGAGCACGAAGACGTTCCCAAAATTTTGGGCGACCCGGAATTTCTTCGGTCGGTCTTTAACAATCTCTTTATTAACGCTCTGCAGTCGATGGGTTCGGACGGCGGTTCGCTGAATATCCGGATCACGCCTGACGATCTCGGCGATTTTGTAAAATTTGAGATCTCAGACACCGGCAACGGAATTCCCGAGGAAAATCTCCAAAAGATATTCGAACCCTATTTTTCAACCAAAGAAACCGGCACGGGATTAGGCCTCGCGATCGTTCAAAAGATCGTGGATATTCACAACGGAATAATTACAGTCGATTCGAAAGAGGGCGAAGGAACAAAGTTTACGGTAAGATTGCCGAAGGCGAAATAGATATGAGGACACTTGTTGGATTTAGCTTCGGGCTGTTGGTAGGTGTCTTCGCATTATATGTTCCAGTTTGCTCTCAAACGGCGAAAAGGGCAGCTCCCTTGAAAGCCGTCATTGACATAGATGCATTCTATGACGAGACTACCGGCATCAAGATGTTTTCCAATGCTCTACGTCCCTTAGATAACGAGATAAAGCCGTTCAACGACGACATAAAAGACCATGCTAAAAAGTACAACGAATTGGCAAACCGAGCTCATCGCGTTCCTCAGGAAGTAGACATCAAAAAGATAGCCGACGAGATGCTGAATGAACAATTGTTAATTCGAGGGATGCAAGCTAATGCGAAAGATTTCTACTATAAGCGTCGTGACGAGCTGGTCAAACCTTTCGAGCCACAAGTAAATGCTGCATTGAAGGAATTCGCGTCGAGCAGAGGCTATAAATTGATTCTTGATAAATCGAAACTAGATGGGTCGACAGTTTACGCCGATTCTCGTGAACTAGCGGATGTAACGTCCGATTTCATTAAGTTTTTCAACGACAAATATTCGCCTAAACAAAACTAACAGAATAGAATGGCCAGAAAATCTATCCTCGTCGTTGATGACGAGAAAAATCAGCGGGAAATTTTAGAGACGATCCTGTCGGGCGAAGGGTACGACGTTACGACGGCTAGTTCCGGCGAGGCGGCGATGAAATTTGTCGAGGCCCGGCGGTTCGACCTCGTGCTCACCGATCTCAAGATGACCGGCATGAGCGGGCTCGACCTGCTCAAAGAACTCACGAATTATGACAAGTCGATCATAGTTATTTTGCTGACGGCCCACGGCTCGGTAGATTCGGCCGTGGACGCTTTGCGGCTGGGCGCCTTCGACTATCTGCAAAAGCCGTACGACAGCGAAAAGCTGCTCGAAACGGTTTCGCGGGCACTAAACAAACTCACGACGCTCGACATCGAGATAGTCTCAGTCAGTCCGGAAATGGACGGCGTCAAAAAGATGATCTTGAAGATCGCGAAGTCTAATTCCACAGTCCTCATCCGCGGCGAGAGCGGCACGGGAAAAGAGTTGATCGCACGTTCTATACATAAAAACAGTCTTCGATCGAACGAGATATTTCAGGCCGTAAACTGCGCCGCAATCAATGAAAATCTTCTCGAGTCGGAATTGTTCGGGCACGAGAAGGGTTCGTTTACCGGCGCGATCGCTGAGAAGAAAGGGTTGTTTGAGATCGCTCATAACGGGACGTTATTCCTCGATGAGATCGGCGAACTCGATGTTTCGCTTCAGGCAAAATTGCTTCGCGCGTTGCAGGAAAAACAGATCCGGCGTGTCGGCGGAATAAAGGACATCGACGTCGATGTTCGCGTTGTCGCCGCGACCAATCGCGACCTGCTCAAAATGGCGGAGGAAAA
>JBDTXM010000279.1:0-4003 GCA_040006215.1 Acidobacteriota bacterium | reverse complement strand
AGCTTTCGATCAAAAGTGTCTTCGGCGTCGATCTCGAACTGATCGACGACCAAACATATTTCGTAGCCGAAGCCCCTGACGCCACCCTGGCTGGCTGCGGCGGCTGGAGCAAGCGACGAACATTGTACGGGGCTAGCCGTTATGATGAAAGCCGCGACTCGGAAGAGCTTGATCCCCAGATCGACGCGGCGAAAATTCGTGCGTTTTTTTATTGATCCCGATTTCGCCAGGAAGGGTATCGGAACATTGATACTGAAAGCCTGCGAAGCTGAAGCCATATCTCATGGTTTTAAATCAGCCGAAATGATGTCGACGCTGCCGGGTGTAAAGCTTTACTCGGTCCATGGATATACCGGCGATGAGCGGGTTGCGGTCCCTGTGGGCGAAGGCGTGTCGATCGATTGCATAAGGATGACAAAGGTACTTCTATGAACTACGTCGCCTTCCTCCGCGGAATAAACGTCGGCGGCAAGAACATGATAAAGATGGAGCGGCTTCGGGAGATCGTAGCAGATCTTGGGTTCAAAAACGTAAGAACCTACGTTAACAGCGGAAACGTGCTATTCGAAACGAAAACAGCTTCTGATAAAACTCTCGCAAAAAAGATCCATGACGCGATCCATACGAGTTTTAGTATGGATATTTCGGTGATGGTTCGAACGATAGAAGAGATCGAGAGCATCATTGCCGAGAATCCTTATGCCGGGCAGTTCGACAACGACAAAGATGTTCACGTATTTTTTCTGGGTGAACCACTGTCGAACGATCATCGCGAGCTGTTGCTCGCCAACAACAGTGACGTTGAGTTCGTTACTGTCACAGGACGGACGATCTACTACATGCTGCGGATCAGTATTCTCGACAGCTCTCTCGGAAAAGGTTTTATTGAGAAGAAATTAAAGATACCGACAACCGCTAGGAATTGGCGAACAATAAATAAGATCGCGGCGATGTCAATCGCTTCGTAGCCGACAAATGCATTTCGCAAATATAACTAAAGACGAGATCGACCTTGTTTTCGACTTTTACGACAAGGCCATCGAGTTTCAAAAGACCGTTTTCCATAAGAGCTGGTTGGGATTTGACCGTATTCTTGTCGAAACCGAGATCGAGGAAAAACGATCGTGGAAGATTGAGGATGATGACGTGGTAGCCTGCATCTATTCGGTAACCTACTCCGATCCGATAATTTGGGGCGCAAATAGCGGTGAGTCGGCGATGTATATTCATCGCATCGTGACCAATCCGGATTGCCGGGGACGCGGTTATGTTCGCTCCATCACGGGTTGGGCGACGGATTTCGCACGGTCAAATAACTTGCGTTTTGTTCGGATGGACACCTGGGGCGATAATGAGAAATTGATAAATTATTACAAGGATTGCGGGTTCAGTTTTCGCGGCGTGGTAACGCCGGAAAAATCTGCTGAGCTTCCCAAGCATTACAGTGATATAAATCTCAGCTTGTTCGAGATCGATCTGGAGAACGAGTAGTTTATGGCGATCGCACGTCCTTTCAATTTCCAAAAATGGATCGACGAGCATCGGCACTTGCTTAGACCGCCGGTAGGCAATCAATGTGTGTATGACGCGGAGGATTTCATCGTGATGGTAGTAGGCGGACCGAATTCGCGAAAAGACTATCATTGGGATGAGGGCGAAGAATTCTTTTACCAACTCGAAGGTGACATAACGGTCAAGATCCAGGAAGGCGGCAACGCCGTCGACTTGGCTATCCGCGAGGGCGAGATGTTCCTACTGCCGCCCCGCGTTCCTCACAATCCAATCCGCGGGAAGGATACGATCGGATTGGTGATCGAACGAAAGCGAAGAAACGACGAGAAGGACGGCCTGCTCTGGTTCTGCGAGAGTTGTAATGTCAAGCTCTATGAAGAATATTTCGTGCTGGAGGACATCACGACGCAGTTTCAGGGAGTTTTCGCGAAATTCTATGGCTCGGAAGAATTGCGCACGTGCAAACAATGCGATGCTGTCATGGAGCCACCTCCGGTAGCTGCGTAACGAAAATGCCTATACTCTATCGCAGATTGCAAGAAGGCGATGGCTACGCCTATCGCTGCATTCATCTCGAATCGCTGAAAGTCTTCCCGGACAATTTTGGCACGCTCTACCAAGATCAGGTGAATGTGCCGATATTACTATTTGAGACCTTCATCGAAACCGGATCGAAGGATAATTTTATGATCGGGGCATTTGCGGAAGGCGAACTGATCGGTATCGCCGGGGTTAGGCGTGAGGAACGACCTAAGACGCGTCACCGCGGAGAGATAGTCCAGGTATTTGTTAAACCGGCATTTCACGGACAAAAGATTGGCGAAACTCTGGTGCGTAAGGTAATCGACGCTGCGTTTTTGCTCCCCGGCGTCGAATCGCTTGAACTTTCCGCCGTCGCGGATAATTCTGCGGCCCGGCGACTCTACGAAAAAGTGGGGTTTGAAACTTACGGCATTCGGAACGGCTACTTTAAATCCGGGGGAAATTATACTGACCAAAGATTCATGCAATTATCGAAGGAGAAATATTTAAGCGGTGATCCTGCGTGACCGAGAATTCATGGAAAGCGAAAGATCAATAATTTGGAAGAGGCTTGATGTCCCCGGACACGAGGCAGTGCGGCTGTACGGTGACGAAGACGGCTGGTATCTTGACGGTGCGACGATCTTTCTCCATAACAAAGAAGTATGCCGGATAGAATACCTGATCGAATGTGATCTAGCCTGGCGAACCGTTTTCGTCAACCTGGACGGCTGGATCGGAGACGATCTCATAGATCTTGAAATAAACGTCGGCGACGATCAGATTTGGACCTTGAACGGCGACAGTATTGATGCGGTCAGGGGCTGTTTAGATATCGACCTTAATTTCAGTCCCATCACTAACACATTGCCGATACGTCGGCTCGGTCTGATCGCAGACGAACTGAAAGCCGTACGTGCCGCGTGGCTTCGGTTCCCATCCTTCGAACTAGAGCCGCTCGATCAAATCTATACTCGCCTCAACGAAACAACCGTCCGCTACGAAAGCGGCGGCGGAAAATTTTTGGCGGACCTCGTGGTGGACGAACTAGGCTTGGTCACGATATACCCAGATCATTGGACGATTGAAGATTAATGGGCCGCAACCTTCTAATCGCAACTCGCTTAAATGTTTAAGATCGACGTTCACACACACATCCTTCCGCGAGAGATACCTAAGTGGAAGGACAAGTTTGGCTACGGTGGTTTCATCCACCTCGAACACTCCGGAGCGGGCTGTGCCAGAATGCTTAAAGATGACGGCCATTGTTTTCGAGAGGTAGGAGAGAATTGCTGGAGTCCGGAGAAGAGGATCGACGAGATCGATGCGTTCGGGATAAACGTACAGGTTCTATCGACGGTTCCAGTAATGTTCAGCTATTGGGCCAAACCGCGAGACGGCGCCGAGATCGCCCGATTTCTGAATGAAGGTATTGCCGAAACCGCAACAACCTTCCCGCTTCGATTCATCGGGCTTGGAACGGTGCCGCTGCAAGATACCGACCTCGCGATCAAGGAGCTTGAATACGCTAAGCATCTTGGGCTCGCCGGCGTTCAGATCGGGACGAACGTCAATCAACTAAGTCTCGGGGAACCTCGATTTCTTGATTTTTTTGCAGCTTGCGAGCAGCTTGGGATGGCGGTTTTCGTGCACCCTTGGGACATGATGGGCGAGCGGGATATGCAGAAATACTGGCTACCGTGGCTGGTTGGAATGCCGGCCGAAGTTTCCCGGGCGATCTGTTCACTAATATTTTCGGGAACACTCGAAAAACTGCCCTCTCTACGAATTTGTTTTGCCCACGGCGGAGGATCGTTCCCCGCAACACTGGGGCGGATAGATCACGGGTTCAATGTTCGACCCGACCTGTGCGCGGTGGACAATCCACATAGCCCGAGAAAATATTTAGCCCAAATATATTTCGATTCGCTAGTTCACGATGCCGCGATGCTCGAATATCTGATCCAGC
>JBDTXM010000278.1:0-4012 GCA_040006215.1 Acidobacteriota bacterium | reverse complement strand
AAACGACGATCAATCTGCCGTTTATCGCGGCCGACAACGCCGGTCCGAAGCATATCAATGCCACGCTTACCCGTGAGGATTTCGAGACGCTGGTCGCGGATCTCGTTGATTCGTCGGTCGAGCCCTGCGAAAAGGCATTGAGCGACGCCAAGCTGAAACCGGTCGATATCGACAAGGTCATTCTTGTGGGCGGACAGACGCGTTCGCCGATCATCGCCCGCACGGTCGCGGCCGTCTTCGGTAAGGAAGCGTCGTCCGAGATCAACCCGGACGAGGTCGTCGCAATGGGTGCCGCCATCCAGGGCGGCGTGCTCACCGGCGACGTCAAAGACATCGTTCTTCTCGACGTTCTGCCGCTCAGTCTCGGCCTTGAGACCCGCGGCGGTATCTTTATCAAACTGATATCGCGAAACACCACGGTTCCGGTCAAGAACACTATGACCTTTACGACGGTCGTGGACAATCAGCAATCGGTCGAGATCCACATTCTCCAGGGCGAACGCGAGATCGCCGAAGCCAACCGCAGTCTTGCTAAATTTGAGCTCGTTGGTATTCCGCCCGCACCTCGCGGCGTGCCGCAGGTCGACGTCTCGTTCGAGATCGATGCAAACGGCATCGTTAACGTGTCCGCGGTCGACAAGATGACCGGACTCGCCCAGGCGATGCAGGTCACAAATTCGTCGGGTCTTGCACCGGACGAGATCGACCGCCTGATCTCCGAAGCTGAATCGTCGTCCGAAAGGGACAACGAAGCCAAGGAAGTCATCATGCAGCGGAACCGCCTCGAATCCCTGATCAAGGGCACGTGGCGAGCAATGGAAGAGATCGGGACCAACTTCGCACCCGTCGAGGTCCAGGGCATCCACGCCGTCCTCAACGAGTCGGAAAAGGCCCTCACGTCCAACGACATGGGCATTATCATGGGCTCGATGTCCAAGGTCGAAGAGGTCGCCAACAAAATTACCGAAGCCATGCTCAGCGCCGTCTAGATCACCAGCCCGAAATCGGAGCTCTTGAGAAAAATCGCGAAAGCGACGATAATATATTTAAGGAAGCGTCAGTTCATTAATTTGAGCTGGCGCTGTCTTGATTTGAATTTGGGCTGTCGATCCTAGATTTGAGTTAGATGTAGCTTTCGAACGTAGAACTCAGGGGTCGCGAACCGGAAATTGATCGATTCATGGATAAGCGAGATTATTACGAAATTTTAGGGATCACGAAAACGGCTACCGAGGCTGAGATCAAGCGTTCGTACCGGGCGCTGGCTGTTCAGCATCACCCGGACAAAAATCCGGGCGATCCACAGGCCGAAGAGAAGTTCAAGGAATGTGCCGAGGCCTACGCGGTACTCTCCGACTCGCAGAAGCGGGCCGCCTACGACCGATTCGGCCACAAAGGCGTCGGTGCCGGCCCCGGATTTGGGCAGGACGCGGCGGGGTTTTCGAACATCGAGGACATCTTCGACATCTTCGGGTTCGGCGATGTATTCGGCCAACGCGGCGGGCGTCGGACCACCGTCCAGCGTGGATCCGATCTTCGATACGATCTCGAGATCACGCTTGAAAATGCCGCTTCGGGGGTCGACGAAAAACTCCGCATCCCGCGACTCGAAAAATGCGGCGAATGCGACGGCAGCGGTGCCGAAAAGGGTAGCGCGCCTGAGACCTGCATCACCTGCGGCGGCAGCGGTCAGACGCGTTTTCAGCAGGGCTTTTTCAGCGTCACGCGCACCTGCACGAACTGTGCGGGAAAGGGCCAGATAATTAAAAGCCCCTGCAAAAAATGCCGCGGAGCCGGCCGCATCGAAAAGGAAAAGACGCTTGAGATCAAGATACCCGCGGGTGTCGAAACCGGTTCGCGCCTTCGCGTCAACGGCGAGGGCGAAGCCGGCGTCAGCGGCGGCCCGGCAGGCGACCTCTACGTCGTCCTCCACGTCGCCGAACACGACAGCTTCGAGCGGCAGGGCGAAAATCTCTATTCGGCCGTTCCTGTCACCTTCGGCCAGGCCGCACTCGGTGCCGATCTGAAAGTAAAAACGCTCGACGGTGAAGAGGACCTAAAGGTTCCGCCCGGCACGCAGACCGGCACCGTCTTCCGCGTCAAAGGCAAAGGCATGCCCCGCCTTGGCGGCCGTGGTAAAGGCGACCTCTTCGTCGCCGTCACCCTCGTCACGCCCAAAACGCTAACTAAAGAACAGCGAAAACTCCTGGAGCAACTGGCCGAGGTCGAAGACACCGAATTCTCCGACGAGTCCTTCATGGACAAGGTCCGAAACATCTTCGGCTAAAACGGCTCCCCTCGTTGGTACACCAGAAACTTTATCAACGAAGTCGGCAAATGGAAGCTGGCGAACTAGAAAAATACGATACCGATCTTTCGGCCAAGACGGACCCACATTCCTCATTCCCCTTCTTCCTTCGCACCTTTGCGACTTTGCGGGAAACGATTTCCCGCTTTTCTCGATATGACGTGGTTTTCCAGGTGCCTGGAAAAGTCAGTCAAGTTGAGGCACCGCTACGCCTCTTTTTTGCACCCGCCGCCGCACCGGACAGTCGCCTGACTCTGGACGGACTCTGGACCTAACCCCATGGATGTCAGGGCTCTGCCGGTGCATCATCCGCCTCCGTCGCCGTGATCTGTGAGCTTTTCACCACATTGAAAATCGGCATAGCGCCGGGCGCGTGTCGCGTAAGAATGGGCGGGCGAATTCACAATTGATATTTATTCCTAAATAATAGACCTGTGAAAAAATTTGCCATGCTATTGATCGGGGGCGTTTTACTTGGTGGGTGCGATCGTCGTCCTGCTCGGAGCGATCTGCCGAAGAGCGAGGGCAATAGCGTCGAGCATTCGCGGACGGTCACGGTCTCGATAGAAACCTCACCGAACGCGGCTGGGTCACCGTACGGAGCACAGTTTCTCGACACGATGGTCGCAGACCACGAAGCGGTGATAGACGTCGCCCAGCTTGCACAGACAAGGGCAGGGAATGCCGAGCTGAAGGGGTTCATTCTCGCTCTGATAGCAAAACATCAGGCCGAGATCAAACAGATACGCCGCCTTCGCCAGATCGATTTCGCCTCGGCTTCACCGTCGATCAACACCGATCTGCCGGGTGTCAAGGCCGGCGTGCTGACCCTTGATCCCGACAAGCTCGACCTGCTAAAGGAACAGCTTTTTGACAAGGAGTTCCTCATCGAGATGGTCCGCCATCACGAAGGCGTGGTCGAACTATTAACTGATGCCGGTGAAAAGCTGAACGCGGCAGACGACCTGCGGGAGTTTATCTCCACCGCAGCAAACGATCGGCGAACCGAGCTTGGTCAAATGAAGAAATGGCAGGCGGTGTGGTTCAAATAAAGGCTGGACGAAGCAAGTGTGGTATGCTTCTCGAAAATTTACGAGGTGACAAATGATCTCATTGACTGAAGGAAGCAAGGTATCTTGCGGGATCTGCAAACGCGAGACGAACATTAAATTTACGACCGAGCGTACCGGCGGCACCGCATACGATCTCGCCTGCCAGCACCGCAACGGTTACTGCGAAACGTGCGATATGCTCGTTCCCGACCGCAGCGAAACTATCTGGGAGGTGACTCCTCGATGCCCGAACTGCAACCCCGAAGAGGCCGAACCGGAAGAGGAAGACGAAGAGCCTATTGCAGCCGCGATCTGACCGCTTCGCTGACAAGTTTGCCGTCCGCCGATCTGCCCCCGAGTTTGGCCAGCGTAGCTTTCATTACGAGACCCATGTCCTTAACCGACGAAGCACCGGTCTCGGCGACTGCGGCCGCAACCGCGGTCTCGATCTCGGCGGCAGACGCGGCTTGCGGCAGGTACTTCTCGATCACGGCGATCTCGGCCTGCTCTTTCGCAGCCAGCTCATCACGGCCGGCCTTCTCGTACTGCTCAACCGAATCGCGCCGCTGTTTTACCAGGCCCTGCAGCGCTTTGATCACCTCGTCGTCGGTCAACTCGCCGCCTTTCTCGATCTGGCGGTTCATCAGGTTGG
>JBDTXM010000277.1:0-4014 GCA_040006215.1 Acidobacteriota bacterium | reverse complement strand
GGAGCCACGACTATGAACGCCCAACATTTCTCCTCGACAAGATCCGGCCGGATCGCCTCCCTGACGATGCTGACGATAGCGATATTCTCGATCGCCTTCTTCTGTCAGGCTGCGATCGCACAGCAGCCCGAGCTGAGTCTGGCCGATTTCCTGATCGGTCTTCGCTCGAAAAAGGTAACCCTTCCAGAAAGGAACAAGATACTTACCGAGGCCGCCAAAGCACGAGGCGTGACCTTTACGATGACGCCTGAGATCGAGAAGGAGCTTGAAAATACCGGAGCCGACAAAGACCTGGTCGAAGCGATCAAATCCAAGGCTCCGATCCAAAAGGTCGTTGCTACCGTTCAGCCAAAGGTCGATCCAGTTCCGGCCTCAACCCCGCCGCCGCCTGATCATGCGTTCTATCAGAAACGGGCCGGCTCCTTTATTGCCAAAGGCGATTTTGATTCGGCTGTCACCGATCTCACAAAAGCGATCGACCTTAACGCAACAGATGCGTCTGATTTCGTCAGTCGCGGAATGGCGTATTACAACAAGAAGTCCTACGATCTTGCGATCACCGATCTTGATAAAGCTCTAACCTTGAAGCCAAACGATTCGATGACATATGTCGATCGCGGATTCGCTAACGAGAAACTCGGCAATGCGGATAAAGCTCTAGGCGATTTCAAAAAGGCTTTCGATCTCGACAACACGAATGAGACTGCGTCGCTCAACCTAAAGCGGCTTCAGGATGAAAAGGATAAAGCGTTGGCTAAAGAGCGAGAAGCCGCAGCCGCAAAGAAAGCCGCCGATATACCGCCAGTTCAAAAGGCGCCAGATTCCATCTCCATGGGTCAGCTGACCTCAAGCCAGGCCACCAAGATGGTGATGCCGATCTATTCCGAGGTAGCCCGCAAGGCCAATATCGAAGGCAAAGTAACCGTCTATGTGACGCTTGATGAAGAAGGAAACGTCGTCTCGGCAAAGGCTGAAAGCGGTCATCCCTTCCTCCGCCAGGCCGCCGAAGACGCTGCCCGAAAATCCAAATTCAAGCCTGCGATGTTCAATTCCGCACCGGTGAAAGGATCGGGCTTTCTCGTGTATAATTTCACGCGGTCAAACTAAAATCGAAACCAATATAGTCTGGCTGGAAAGGCACCGATCCGTCGGTGCCTTTTCGTTTGCTCGGTTTTCAAAGATCAACCTAATAGTTTCCGGCAACGATGTTGGATTTAACACCGCTTGCCTCCTGTGCGATCTTAACGCCAACGCTGGCTCCGATGCGGGTGGCACCAGCTTCGAACATCGCACGGGCGTCCTCGATCCCCTTAACACCGCCCGAAGCCTTAACGCCTAAGGCGGTTCCGACCGTTCGACGCATGAGGGCGACATCGTTCGCCGTCGCTCCGCCTTTGGCAAATCCGGTCGAGGTCTTCACGAAATCGGCGCCGGCATTTTTGGCAGCAATGCAGGCACGGACCTTTTCGTCGTCCGTCAACAGAGCCGTCTCGATGATGACCTTGCAAAGAACATGGTTCTCGTGCGCAGCGTCAGCGACGGCTCGAATGTCGTTCTCGACGGTGCAATCGTCGCCCGATTTGAGAGCTCCGATGTTGATCACCATATCGACTTCGCGGGCACCATTGAAAATGGCACGCCTCGCCTCGTATGACTTTACATCCGAAAGAGTGGCACCAAGCGGAAACCCTATAACCGTGCACACAGGAACGCCCGTTCCCTTCAGGAATTCCGCGGCTTGCTTGACCCAGGACGGATTGACGCAGACAGATGCAAATCCGAATTCGGCAGCCTCTTTGCAGAGTTTTCGAATATCGGCCTCGGTCGCCTCGGGCTTTAGCAGCGTGTGATCTATCAAACTGGCCCAGTCGTGCGCGGTGGCCGTTTCGCCAAGTACGATCCCTATACGCTCGGCTCCGGCGTCAACGACCCGCTCGACATCCGCCCGGCAAAACGTCGGGCAATATTCTTCACCGCCGATCTTCGCCAGCACCATGTCGGTAATCTGATCGACCAGTCGTTCGTAATTTCCGTTGTTCTGCATACCGTCTAGTTCCTGTAGCTCTTGTCGATGCTGTCGATCTTGCCGACGCGCTTAATATGCCTGTCTTCTGAAAGCTCGGTTGAAACGAATGCTTCGACGATCTCTTTAACCTCGGCCAGCGAGTTCTGGCCGGCACCGAGCGTCAGTACGTTCGCCCCGTTGTGTTCACGAGAGTTTTTTGCAAGTGTGGGTGAGTAACACGCTGCTGCTCGAACGCCGGGAACCTTGTTCGCGGTAATTGCACTGCCGATACCGGCTCCGTCGATGATAACGCCGGCTTCCACCTGCTTGCCGCCGACTGCCTTGGCGACCGCGTGAGCGAAGTCGGGATAATCGACGGCGTCTTTGCTATCGGTGCCGAAATCGCGGACCTGGATCCCGAGATCACCCAAAAATCCCTTTAATTGTTCCTTCATCTCGAAGCCGCCGTGATCGGCGCCGATGGCGATCGAACGGATCTTCGAAGCTGCGTTTCGCGGCTCTTTACGGATCAATTGGATCCCTTTTTCGCTGACAATATCGGCTGCAAGCGGCGTAAGTTTGGCCTTTGCGGCGATCCTAACTCGCGATCCCGGATCGAGACCGCGAAGGTCGCCCTCGGTGATCAGAGACCTCGAGGATTCATCACGATCGAATTCCCGGCCCAGCTTTTCCTTGAGCGAATTTACGACAACGTGCTCGGGAGCATTAGCCGACTCGGCGGCCACTATCGCTTCGGCCTCAGAAGGTACGGATGCGAGGACTTGCCGCACCAATTCGCGAACCCGATCTCGTGTTTCCTTATTCTGATCCTGCATTTTCTCCTAGTCTATTATCCTTTATATATCACCTTTCATCTACTTCTTGATAGAGGACAGATGATGACTGACAGATGAAAGAGCAAAGGCCGCGAGGCTTGTAAAAGCCGAGCCTTTTGAATAGTATTTCTAAAAGTCCTTTCAATCAAATCACAACCTATGTCAGCCGAATCAACGAAATTGACTCAGACGGAGTTTACCAATTCGAATCTCGAAGTGCTTTTCAGCGAGCGGCAGATCCGGGAGCGGGTGACGGAACTTGGTGCCGAGATCACGAGCGAATACGCCGCAAAGGACCTGGTGCTCGTCGGCGTTCTGAAAGGCTCGTGTGCCTTTCTTGCCGACCTGATGCGTGCCATCGATCTCCCGCTGACGATCGATTTTATGGCCGTTTCGAGCTACAAAGACGGCACAAGGTCGACGGGTGATGTCGAGATCTTGAAAGACCTCAGTAATCCGATCCGCGGCAAGGACGTGATCGTGGTTGAAGACATCGTTGATACCGGTTTGACGCTTTCCCGGCTGCTCGAGATCCTGAAATCCCGCGGTGCGGCGTCCATCAAACTCGCCACGTTCCTCGACAAACCCGAACCTCGTATCAAAAAGGAACTCAAGATCGATTACACCGGTTTTACCGTGCCCAATAAGTTCGTCGTAGGCTACGGCCTCGATGCCGCCGGCCGCTACCGCAACCTTCCCTTCATCGCCGTCGTCAAAAACCCGGCCGAGGCCTGAAACGCAGGTGTGTTCCACGGTTTGAGCAGTTTTTGTAGGATAATTTCCCGAATTGCTTTGTTCCAAGTCTCCGCGTTCCAACTCATGACGATCTAGTTCGGCTGATAACCGTGTCCCGCTTGTCCGGAGCGGTCTGGGACAACTCTTGCTCCTATAAACATCTACGTATCAATCATTTATAAGGTTTTCCACAGGCTTGTCCCGCTGTCCCGCTGTCCCGCTGTTTTTTTAGTTGTAAACCTATTTCGATACAACACAAGACAGACGGGGTATTAACAAGGTTCAACAAACGATTGACGACCGACCGAGTTCCCACGACTGTTTTCAAAGATCACGCCGCATGCGCGGCTAAAAAGACGCCGCGAGTGTCTTAGATGCAACATTGTATCATAACTGGATGTAAATAGGAAGAGTTTTCTTTGAGTAAAAAGGCTGCCA
>JBDTXM010000276.1:0-4021 GCA_040006215.1 Acidobacteriota bacterium | reverse complement strand
CGGCTTGATCTCGGTTTCGGACCTCTCGCAGATATACGGCGTCGACTCCTGCCAGCCCTCGATCTGACGCCACCATTGGTGATGAAGCCGGCGGCTTGATTCGATCTCACCTTCGTCGCGTGCCGCAATATTGGCGGCCATCGAAAGCAAAGCATTCTTAGCATCGGCGATAAGCGAGAAATGCGGCTTTTTGTTCTTGCCGATGTTTGAAGGGTCGATATCGATATGAATGATCTCCGCTCGCGGTGCAAAAGTCGCGAGCTTTCCGGTAACGCGGTCATCAAACCGCACACCGATCGCAACGAGCAGATCGCTCTCCGAGATCGACATATTCGCGGCGTACGTCCCATGCATCCCGAGCATCCCGAGGCTTTGAACGTGCGTAGTCGGGAAACCGCCGATGCCCATGAGCGTCGGGGTGACGGGCACTTGAAGTTTTTCAATTACGTCAAGCAGTTCGTACGAAGCATCGGCAGTTACGATGCCGCCGCCGACATAGAAGACTGGACGTTCAGCTTCGAGGATCTTGGTTACGACCTGTTCGATCGCGGCCGCATCGACTGTTCTTTTTAGTTTGGCAGGAATGAAATATTTTGCTGATCCTTCGTATGGACAAACGTGTGCGGTAACGTCCTTGGGTATATCGATCACTACCGGCCCCGGTTTTCCAGAGCTTGCGATCTGAAAGGCTTCGTTCACCACACCCGCGAGATCACGTACATCCCGGACCAGATAGTTGTGTTTTACGATCGGCATTGTGATACCGAAAGTGTTTACTTCCTGAAACGCATCGGTACCGATCACGGCAGTTGGAACCTGTCCGGTGATCACGACGAGCGGCACAGAGTCCATATAAGCGGTCGCGATGCCGGTCACCGCGTTGGTGGCTCCCGGGCCAGAAGTTACGAGGGCAACGCCGACCTTTCCGCTGGCTCTGGCATAGCCCTCTGCGGCGTGGACGGCACCTTGTTCGTGGCGGACTAGATAGTGCGTGATCCGGTCGCGGTATCGCCAGATCTCGTCATAGATATGCAGGACCGCACCGCCGGGCAACCCGAAAACCGTATCAACCCCGTTCTCGATCAGCGACCGGATCAATATCTCCGCGCCGCGAAGTTCAGGCTGAATGACAGGAGGAAGCTCCACGTCATTTAGCGTATGCAACGCAAATCCTTCTGATACAGCCACAATACTCATAATGGATCCCTGATGGTTTGTCGAGACAAAAAGGCCGTCACCCTTTTCGAAGGATGACGGCTTTAGAATTTGTTTAAGGCTTCGTAAAGATCGTCATCCCAGCATTTTCTTAAAAAGAATAATGCTAATTACCGGAATGATAATTTCGCCGACGCGCGCGGACACGGGCGGGATGTCCGAACCGTCATAAGCTTTTAAATTCTTTCTGTTTGTGATCATTACTAAACCTAATGTCATTTGGGAATATATAACATAAAACAATAGTATGCAAGCGAATTTTCATAAGTTATTTTACTGGGTCGTTACAAGTTGCCAGGCGGCCTTTGCGTATCACGACAAGCAGGTCGATCCACAGTCGATCGGCCGCGAGTCGGTGTCGACGCAGTTCTGGTCGGAACGCTGACGAGAAGGGACGAGGAGTTTACTTTTGAAGGCCGAGCTTATCAGAACGTCGGACGCAAAGAGCCTTTCGCAATGTTCTTTATCGACAAAGCCGATAGGATACTATCGCAGGATGAGTTGGTTTCGAAGACTTTCGAGCGGCTCGATCTGCCACTGTCGGCTCAGGCATTCCATTCGTTGCAAAGAAGAATTATACCGACAACAATGAAGCCTTTCAGCTCTACCTGCAGGGCGAATACAGCCGTCAGAGATCGAACCCGACCGGCATCAAGGACAGCATCTCGCTGCATGAAGCGTTGTGTGTCCATTCCGATCTCACCGTTACCGCAGACTGGCATTGATCTTTGCGAGGGCGTCGGTGCCGGGGCAGAGATCATTCTTCGTCAAGGTGTTGAGCGGCCGGTCGGTGGTTTTGATCAGCTCATGCAGATCGGACGAATCGGGGTTGACATAGAGCAGGCCGGTCAGGATCTCGCCTTTCGTCCGTGCTCGCTGAACGGCGTTCATCGCGGAAATTCGATCAAGCGGGTCCCAATCCTTTTCGAGTTTGTGCAGCCGAATGGCCGAACCGTCGTGCATCGTGATGTCGGAGACATCGCCTGCCTCATATGTCGCCGTGATCTCGCGCATCAGCGGGACGAAATCCATCATCGCGGTGGTTTCCATGTGTTCGCGAACGTAATCGTATGATTTGGTCGAACCCGGATTGTTGTTAAAGGTCACACACGGTGAGATCACGTTGAGAAGAGCGAAACCCTTATGCTGCATCGCGGCTTTCAGGAGCGGCGTGAGCTGTTCCTTGTCGCCGGAGAAGCTTTGTCCGACAAACGTCGCTCCCAGCTCGATAGCAAGACTGGCAAGATCGATCGCTTCGAAGAGATTCACGCTCCCAGCCTTACTTTTCGATCCGGCGTCAGCGGTCGCAGAATCCTGGCCCTTTGTCAGCCCATAGCAGCCGTTGTTCATCACGAGATAAACCATGTTCAGATTTCGCCTTACGACGTGAACAAACTGTCCCATCCCGATCGAAGCCGTGTCGCCATCGCCCGAAACCCCGAAATAGATCAGGTCCCGGTTCGCCAGATTCGCGCCGGTCGCAACCGAAGGCATGCGGCCATGGACGGAGTTGAAGCCGTGCGAATTCGATAAAAAATAGGCCGGAGATTTGGAGGAACAGCCGATGCCTGAGAGCTTCGCCACCCTGTGAGGCTCGATATTCATTTCCCAACACGCCTGCACGATCGCCGCATTGATTGAATCGTGCCCGCACCCCGCACACAGGGTTGAAAGCGAACCTTCATAATAATCGACCGTGTACCCGAGCTCATTCTTCGGCAAAGCCGGATGGCGAAATGTAGATCGTACGTATGTCATTACTTCTGGAGGCCCCCTTTTATCTGTCTTAAGATATTATCCGCCGTGATCGGCATACCGTCGTAATTCAAAACCGAGATCAATTTAGAAGGATCAACGCCGAGTTCGATCATCATCAGGCTGCGAAACTGGGCGTCACGGTTTTGTTCGATAACGAAGAGGCGTTTGTGCGACGACACGAACTCGCGAAACACCTTGCCGAAGGGAAAAGCCCTTACTCGCATCGCATCCAACTCGATCCCATCTTCACGCAATAGTTCGATCGCCTCTTCCGCAGCATATGTTGAAGTGCCAAAAAATATTACTCCATCCGATCGCGTATTTTCGGTCTGAAGAAACTCAGGCTGCGGACCCAATTCTTTTGCCGTATCCCACTTGCGGGCTAGGCGGTCGACGTTGCGGCGGTAGGCGTCGCCGTCTTCGGTATAGACGGCATATTCGTCGCGGGACGAGCCGCGCGTGACAAACGCGCCATAGGAAGTGTGCGTGCCGGGAATGGTGCGATACGGAATCCCATCGTCGTCGATGTCGAGATAACGGCCGTATTTGCCGCGGAACTGCTGAAGCGGCTCTCCCGCAGTCTCGCTGCTGCCATCGTGGCCCGGAAGGTCTGCAACACTGCTTGGAGGACGGAGGCTCTTGTCTGCATCGCCGTTGATGGTCGACGAAGGGTCCGCCGCTGCGGCCAGGAGGGTTCGCCCCCCGGCGATGTGGTCGAGCTGCTCGTTCGTCAAAACCTTACCGCGATCGAATCGTCGGGTGTCATCCCAGACGAGTGGTTCGGTGATATGGTCGTTCATGCCGAGGTCGAGGTCGGTCATTACAATGACCGGTGTCTGAAGCCGCTCAGTGAGGTCGAAGGCGGCAGCGGTCATCTCAAAGCATTCTTTTGGTGAAGCAGGAAAGAGCAGCGGGTGTTTTGTGTCGCCGTGCGAAGCGTAAGCTGCAAGGAGAATGTCGGACTGCTGCGTTCGGGTCGGCATTCCGGTGGATGGGCCCGTTCGCTGGACGTCGATCAAGACGGTCGGCACCTCAGCGAAATAGCCGA
>JBDTXM010000275.1:0-4028 GCA_040006215.1 Acidobacteriota bacterium | reverse complement strand
CTCACTGCTAGGTTTTTAAAGAAGCGCGGCTATTGCTGCAAAAATGGATGCCGGCACTGTCCGTATCCACTGGTCGAAACGGATCAGAGCAGATAGATCTCGATCTCATTTGAATATGGTTCGTTTTCTTCGTGGATTCGATTGACACGTTGCACCTGTTGGCTAAGATCGATCTCTCTAGGGCCTGATTCGCTTTCTGTCTTTCGGCCGGATAATTGGTCGACCCAATCCATCGCGACGTCAAGGACTTGCATCGCCCGATCGGACGACTTTAAAATGCGGTAGTAGATCCACTTGCCGTCACGCCGGGTCTCGACGAGGCCGGCCGAGCGCAGATAGGCGAGATGGCGAGAGATCTTGGGTTGGCTTTGACCCAGCTCGTCAGAGAGATAGCCGACCGAAACCTCGCCGATACGCATCAGATTTAAAAGCCGCAGGCGCGTACCGTCGGACAAAGCGAGAAAGAATCCTTCGAGGTCTGCGAGGCTGCTATCACCCATATGCTACTCCTCCCGATATAATTGAAACATTCTGACTCATATTACCTTAAGCATATATGATAGTAAAGATAGTCATTTCTCAGAAGTCCGGCACCCATGCGTAGAATGCTATTTGACGGTATTTACGGGATACATCCACCATATTCGGGTTATATATATTTCAAAATGACATTGATCCTAGCATTCGATCAGGGAACAACGAGCTGTAGGTCGATCATTTTCGACGGGACCGGCGACATCGTCGCGAGCGAACAAAGAGAGTTCACGCAACAATATCCTCAGCCCGGGTGGATCGAACACGATCCCCTCGAAATTTGGCAAACCCAGCTAGAAACGGCGACTGCGGTTCTCCGCAAGGCGAGTCTCTCGGCGTCAGATATATCGGCTGTCGGAATAACCAACCAGCGTGAGACGACCATCCTCTGGGACCGGCAAACGGGCGACCCCATCTGTAACGCCATCGTCTGGCAGGACCGGCGAACGGCGTCTGCCTGCGGTGAAATACGGGAAAACCGGGGTGATCTGATAAAACGAAAGACGGGGCTCGAAGTCGACGCCTATTTCAGCGCGAGCAAGATCGCATGGATTCTCGAGAATATTGGCGGCGTCAGGCGACGTGCTGAAAATGGAGAGATTGCCTTTGGGACCGTGGATACCTGGCTGGTTTGGAAATTGACGAATGGGCGGCTGCATATTACCGATGTTTCAAACGCTTCGAGGACGATGCTCTATGATATACACAGACTCGATTGGGAGGACGAACTGCTTGAAATATTTCGCATACCGCGTTCGATCCTCCCCGAGGTTCGTTCATCGAGCGAAGTGTATGGTGAGATCGAAACACCCGACGAGTTAAAGGGTATACCGATCGCGGGAATCGCCGGCGACCAGCAGGCCGCACTTTTCGGCCAGCTTTGCTTCGGGACGGGTGCGGCCAAGAATACGTATGGTACCGGCTGCTTTATGCTGCAGAATACGGGCACGTCGCCAGTTGTATCACAGAACCGATTGCTGACAACAGTCGGTTGGCAAATTCGGGGAGAAACTTACTACGCACTTGAAGGCAGCGTATTTATCGGCGGAGCGGTGATTCAATGGCTGCGTGACTCGCTCGGAATTATCGAAAGGTCGGCTGACGTTGAAAGCCTGGCCGCATCCGCCGCTGATAATGGCGGCGTCTTTTTTGTTCCCGCGTTTGCCGGACTCGGAGCGCCCCACTGGGACCAGGAAGCACGCGGGTTGATCATTGGTCTGACTCGCGGGACGGACAAAGCACATATTGCGAGGGGGGCGCTTGAATCTATCGCGTACCAAACCGCAGACCTATTAACGGCGATGCGCGCCGATACAAATATCGAATTGAAAGAGCTACGCGTCGATGGCGGAGCGACCGTGAACGAGCTCTTGATGCAGTTCCAAGCGGACATTTTGCAAATACCGGTTGTTCGCTCTAAGACTATGGAGACGACCGCCCTGGGAGCTGCTTACCTTGCCGGCCTTGCGGTCGGTTATTGGAGATCTCCGAACGAGCTCGCTGAACATTGGGAAGCCGATAAACGATTCGAACCGCAAATGCGCGAATCAAAGTCGCACGAGCTCTTGGCGAAATGGCACGAAGCAGTAAAGCGTTCGATGAAGTGGGAAAGTTGACCTGAGTGCCTACCCAAAAAAGTAGAGGAGCAAATTGCTTAGCTCCTCTACATGAGAATGACCTCCAATCGGAAATCGATCAGACATCCTGATTTTCGCCCTTCGATTTGCTTCTCTCGGACGCAGCCTGGGCCGCAGGAATAGGCAGAGCGGCCGCATCCGCATTCGCCAGCCTAGGTTCGTCGTCGTCGATCTCGTCTGAAATATCGCTGACGATCATCTTGCCTGACTGCTTGGTGAAGGTCAGGGCCTTTTTGTCCTGGTCATAATCAATAGATACAAAATCGCCCGTTTCGACCTGTTCGGTCGCGACCAGGTTGGACAATGCATACACCAAAAATCGCTCGATCGAGCGTTTGAGATGCCGGGCACCATATTTCAGGTCTATTCCTTCGCTAAGCAAAAAAGCCTTGGCCTCGTCCGAGCACTCAAACACGAATTTGGTCCCGGCAGATTCCGTAATGCGATCTTGAACGCCTCTCAATTCGATATCGAGAATTCGTCCGAGATGATGTTCTTTTAAGCTGCGAAACACGACGACCTTGTCGATGCGGTTCATGAACTCGGGCGAGAATTTTCGCTTCGCCGCTTCGAGTGCAGTGCGATAGATCTTGGTATCGATCTCGTTATCTTCTTTCGCCTTGTCCGATTTAGTCGGGGCAAAACCGATGCCGCCGGAGATCATTTCGGACATCTCACGAGCTCCTAGATTTGAAGTCATGATCACCACCGCACGCGAGAAATCGACGCGCCGATTGTCACCGAGCGTCAATGTCGCCTTATCCAAAATTCCGAGCAACAGCTGCCATAGCGAATCCGATGCTTTTTCGATCTCGTCGAAAAGCACGAAGGTTAACTTATTTTCATCCGTATGGGATTTGTCGAGATTCTCCTGCGTCAGCATCGGCGACGTTTCGCGATGGCCGAGATATCCCGGAGGCGAACCGATCAATTTTGCGATCTCATGCGAGTGCTGAAATTCGGCGCAGTCTATTTTGACGACGGCGTGCGGATCACCGAACAGTACTTCTGCTGCGGCCTCGACGACGCGCGTTTTACCCGAACCGGTCGGCCCGAGAAACAGCATGGTTCCCAATGGCCGCGACGGATTATTCATTCCGGCGAGATATATCTGAAACAGCCCGCTCATGCGGCGAACAGCACGCTCCTGCCCGACTATAAAGCCGGAGAGCATATCCTCAAATTCCTTCGCACGGGGGCTTTTTCTCTCGGGGTCAAGTAATACGCCTTTCTCACCCGATTCCTTTCTTTTCGCGTTCTCGCTTTTCATCTCCTTATCTCCCGCGAAACCGGCTGTTTAAGACCCGCATTCCGCTCATAGCAAAGACGCTCTACGCAGACACCATTTGCCGTTGTCCCAACCGGCAGATCTGTCCTGACTAATGATGATTTCAACCGAATAATCGTTGGCTAAACTTTACTTCTCAAGGTTTGAATTGTCCAGAGGGTGTCAGGAAACCGGTCTGAGCAAACCAGCCCCGACCAATAATTAGCACAATATTGATGGTTGTTGCAAGGGAGGGCCACCTATTCCACCGATTTGTATCTCTACTTGACTCGCCGATCACTGATCGAAAAGATTTCTCGAATTGCCAAAACGGCTATTTAGATTTCCTTCGAAATAGTATCTGGGTTTTGAATCGGCCCGTGTGGCCTTAAACAGAGAAAGGGCGTAGGAATGCGGCCGCGATTCGCCGGGTAGATCCATCAGATCCAAAAGAGTAGCGAAAATATTGGAATGTGAGGCTAGAAAGTTCGTGTCCGATTTCGGCAAATGATTCGGATCGCCGACGATGAACAACGGCACGTTTGCCTCATTCTTGGTTGTTGAACAATGCGTCAACTCCTTTCCGTCTT
>JBDTXM010000274.1:0-4054 GCA_040006215.1 Acidobacteriota bacterium | reverse complement strand
TGGCGATCGTTATCTCGTACTTGATCGTTTTCCTCGTTCTCGGCTCCGGCATCGCGGGCATCGCGCCCAAGGCTGTCGAACAAGCGAAAGAATTCGGAAGCAACATTCCCTCTTACGGCACGTCCGTTCGGGCAAGCCTTAACGAGTTGCAGACGCGGTTTAATCGCCTCCGCGTGCCCGAAGATCTTCAGTCAAAGGTTACCGATCAGGCCACGTCGCTGCTCGAGAACGTGACGGCAGCGGCAGGAAATTTTCTTATCGCGCTCGTGGGCTACTTGCCTTGGTTCGTGCTGGTTCCGATACTTGCGTTCTTCTTTTTGAAGGACATCAACACCTTTCGATTATCTGTTCTCCGGATCTTTCCTGCCGGGCCGTTGAGGATCAGGGCCGACTCGATTTTGAAGGACATCAATACGACGCTCGCGGCCTATACGCGGGCGCAACTGATCTCGTGTTTTCTTATCGGGCTGATCTGCACGATCGGCTTTTATTTTGTAGGTATCAAATACGCGCTCCTGTTCGGAATTCTGGCGGGTATCTTCGAGTTTGTTCCGCTTATCGGGCCGATCACGATAGGTATCTTGGTTACGTCACTCGCTGCCTTTTCCGATAATCCGTGGAAGGCACTCTATGTAGGCGTGTTTTTGATAATTCTTCGGATCCTGCAGGATTACGTCCTGTATCCGAGGATCGTTCGCGGCGGCATTCATCTGCACCCGATCGCGGTAATTCTGTCGGTGCTGGCGGGTGAACAGCTTGCGGGAATTCCCGGCGTTTTCCTGGCGATCCCCGTCGTCGCGATCCTCAGCGTATTTTACAAACACGCGGTCGAGCACTCCGGGCACAAGGGCTTGTTTTCAGCCTGGCTCGAACCAGCTGATGAAGGCCCTGTTATCGAGGAGACAACCTGAGTTATGTCACCAATCGGATGGCTCATCATTTTCTTCTTTCTGCTGCTGTTTATCTGTCTGCTGGTTTATGTGCTTGTGATCCGGGCATTCTACTGGGGTGACAAAAAGGGCCCGCCGACTAAGAAGAAATAAGCTCGCGAAATGCATCCGCCTCGGCGAAAGACATTTCGCTCTCGACTGCGTAACACGGCATTTCAAATTCAAGCCCAGCAAGTTTCACTGCATCCTTCGCTGTTGTCAAGAGAATCTCCGCCTGTGCGTTCCTCGCGCGTTTTTCTAATTTTCGGATCTCTTCCTGCGAGTAATAGTGATGATCGGGAAACGGCTTTTTGGATACCATTTCAAAACCGTCGAGTGAAAGCTGCTTGAAGAAATTTGACGGGTTCCCGATCGCACAAAACGCAAGAGCTTTCTTGCCCGTAGGTGCGCCTTCACCAAACTCCGAGATCTCGCGAAGGCCGGAGATCGTATTTGACGATTCGAAGATCTTCGCGTCCCCGGCACATTCCGCAACTTGTTTTCTCAATGCTGGCAGGTCGTGGACGAGGTTACAGCGAGTAATTACTATCACGTCCGCCCGGGCAAGATTTTTTAACGGCTCCCGCAATATTCCCCCCGGCAAAACTTCGCCGTTGCCAAACGGATTCATGGCGTCGATGCAGACAATGTCGAGATCGCGTTTTGCTCGTCTGTGCTGGAACGCATCATCGAGGACAAACGCCGTGATCCCAAATTTATCCTTCGCCCAGGCGGCAGCCGTGACCCGGTCGGCGTCCGCAACAACCACAGCGTTGCGGAGAAGCCTTGTCGCCAGTTCGACAGGTTCGTCCCCCCCTGTTCTGGCGTCCGTCAAAACCCTTTCAAGGTCCGACACAAGCACGCGCTTGCTGGAATCTTCCCGCCCGTAACCGCGGGTTAGAATACAGACCTTTTCCCCATTTTCGGCTAGCAGGCCAGCCGTGTAGGCCACAAGCGGCGTTTTCCCCGTCCCGCCCGCGGTGATGTTTCCTATGCTGATAGTGCGGGCTCCGAGTGGATGCGAAGTGAAAATGTCTCGGTCGTAAAGGGAATTCCGAAGATTTATTACCTGGCCGTAGAGCCAGCCTGCGGGCGAGAGGACGCTCATTTTAGATCGAGGAAGTTTTGAAGGAGCTTCTTTCCGTATTCGGTCAGGACGGATTCTGGGTGAAACTGAACGCCCTCGGTCCTTTGGGTTTTGTGACGCAGTCCCATGATCAACCCGTCAGGCGATTCGGCCGAGATCTCGAGGCAATCTGGCAGCGATTCGCGTTCGACCACGAGCGAATGATACCGTCCAGCGTGAAAATCCTGTCCTACGCCGTCAAAGATCGTCCTGCCGTCGTGTTTCACGTCGACCGGTTTTCCGTGAACCGGTTCGGGAGCCCGCACCACTTTTCCGCCAAAAAATTGCCCGATCGCCTGGTGTCCGAGGCAGACGCCGAGTATCGGCACGCGCCCAGCAAAACGTTCGATCACGGGCAGCGAGATACCTGCGGCGTCCGGCGTTCCCGGCCCTGGAGAGATCAGTATCTTTTCGGGCTTGAGGTCGTTCTCGATCTCATCGACGGTGATCTCGTCGTTGCGAAAGACCTTCATCCGCGAGCCTAATTCGCCGAGGTACTGCACGAGGTTATAGGTGAACGAATCGTAATTGTCGATTACAAGAAGCATGATGATCAACCGCAAAATACTGCCGCCAAAGCGTTCTAATTATTTACTATTGCGTCCAATCACTCTATCATAAACGCGTCATTCATCGGGAGACCCCTAAATGCTCAAAAAAATGCTCCTTCTTTTCGTGCTGATTTCTTCACCCTTCATCACGGCTGCCCAGACGGTCACCGACCCTGCGGCAAAGTCGCCTGAGGATGAAAAACTGAACAAGGCCGCTGTCGATTTTCTTCGTGAAACGCTCTCCGATGTCGGTAACCTGCGTTCGCTCGAAAACCGGATAAGTTTCACCTCAGAGATCGCGGGCCTGATGTGGTATCACGACGAGACCGAGGCCAGGAATATGTTTCGCGGCGTGAGCAGCGATTTTCAGCAGCTTATTTTGCAGTACGACTCGCAAATGAACGCTCTCGGCTCCGTCGATGGCGCCGATCAGCCGGATGTCGGTTCCGCCAGCTTCTTTATGGAGGACGAATCGAGCCGCGGCAAGATCGAGCGAAAGTTCCGAACCGCTCTGGCCGTTCGTCAGCAGATCGCGATGAGCATGGCCGAGCACGACCCGGACCTTGCGTTCGGCTTTTACTACGACGGCCTCGCCGGCATTACTAATCCCGATTTTCGCAAACAATCCGACAACTCCGACAAGTATTTCGAATTCCAGCTGATGACCCAGATCGCCGCCAGAGCTCCGGACAAAGCTGTTAAATTCGCAACCCGCTCACTGAAGGATGGCTTGAATTACCAGCACGTCGAAATACTGAAAAAGATCTATGCCAAGGACCCTGATAAAGCCGCCGATTTCGCTTCGGCTCTTCTCAGTAAGGTGAAAGGTGACACCCTGAAACGCGAAAACTTCTGGGTCGTCAATTCGCTTATCTCGTTCGGATCGGAAACGCTGGAAAAATCGCAGAAGGATGGGAAAGCCAAAGCGATCTATTCCAAGTCGGACCTACAGGACCTCGCCGAGGCACTTGCAAAGGCCTTGCTCGATTTGCCGAAGGAGGCCGCAGGCGAAGGAGCATCTTATCTCGGTCAGATCCAGAAGTACGCCCCGAGCCGTGCGTCACAGATCAAAGCCAGAATGAGCCCGGACGAAAGATACGGCGCTAACGCTTTGTTCGCGGTGTCGAACAGAGCATATACGAACGCCATGAATACTGTGGCGAATGACTACCCTTCGAACATTTCCCGAGCTCAAAAAGCTCGTGAAGACCGTGAAAAGAACCAGCAGCAAATGATGGACGACGTCATGAAGGTCGGCAACAAAGACCTGCCAAAGGACCAGCGTGACAGCATCATATCGCAGGCGCGCAAGATCCTGCTCTCGACGCCCGGCCGCGATAAAAAGATCGCGGGCTTAAGCATTCTCGCCGCTCAAGTTGCCAAAGCAGGAGACAAGGATCTCGCCAATCAGATCATGAAGGACGCCGAGGGCCTCGTAAATCCAAACC
>JBDTXM010000273.1:0-4148 GCA_040006215.1 Acidobacteriota bacterium | reverse complement strand
CGGCTGATTCGCTCAGAGATTTTCGCAACCGTTTTAGCATTCCGCTTAATTCAGATGGAGGCGAGGCGATCTATTTCACCGGAAATTCGCTCGGCTTGATGCCTAAAACGGTCCCGGTTTATGTCGAGCAGGAATTGGCTGACTGGCGAGATCTGGCAGTCGATGCACATATCAATGCCAAAACTCCATGGCTTCCGTACCATGAGTTTCTGACCGAGCAAATGGCGGCGATCGTCGGAGCTAAACCAATAGAGACTGTTGTGATGAATTCCCTGACGGTGAACTTGCACCTATTGATGGTTTCATTCTATCGGCCAACGAGCGGCCGATATAAGATCGTCATCGAAAAAGGAGCGTTTCCGTCAGACCAGTACGCCGTGAAATCGCAGATCGCCTTCCACGGTTTCGAACCCGACGCGTTGGTCGAACTCCAGCCTAGGGAAGGGGAATCGACCTTACGGACGGAAGACATTGTTGAAACGATAGAACGCGAAGGGGCTTCGATCGCTCTTGTTTTGCTCGGCGGAGTGAACTACTACAGCGGCCAGGCATTCGAGTTTCAGCCGATCACAGAAGCCGGCCACAAAGCGGGAGCTCTCGTCGGGTTTGACTTGGCTCATGCGGCGGGAAATCTCGAATTGAAAATGCACGATTGGGAGGTTGATTTCGCTGCGTGGTGCTCTTACAAATATTTGAATGGCGGTCCGGGTGCCGTCGCAGGAGCATTTATTCATGAACGGCATGCTAGAAGCTTCAACCTGCCGCGTTTTGCCGGCTGGTGGGGGCACGATAAGGAAACGCGCTTTTTGATGGGCCCAGACTTTCACCCGATCGCCGGAGCGGAAGGCTGGCAAATATCTAATCCTCCGATCCTTCAGATGGCTGCGTTACGAGCATCCCTCGAGATATTTGCGGAGGCCGGGATGAAAGCTCTGGCCGAAAAATCCAGAAAACTTACGGGATATCTGGAATACCTGATCGACCAGATCGAAGGCGACGAAGTTTCGATCGTCACTCCTCGAGACCCACAGCAACGTGGATGTCAGCTTTCGATCCGCGTAAAAGATCGATCGATCCATGAGCGCCTCACCGCAAGAGGTGTGTTTGCAGACTGGCGGGAACCTGACGTTATTCGTGCGGCTCCTATTCCGCTTTATAATTCATATTCGGATGTTTTCGCCTTTTCTGAGATATTCAAAGAATGCCTAAAGTAGTCATCGTCGGAGCCGGTCTTGCCGGCTCACTGCTCGCGATCTATCTTGCAAAACGCGGATTTCAGATCGATGTTTTCGAAGCCCGCGGAGATATGCGAAAGGAAGCGGTTGCGGCCGGTCGGTCGATAAATCTCGCGTTGTCCAACAGGGGTATCGCCGCCCTGCGTGAGATCGGCCTTGATGAATACATGCTCGCCGAAGCCGTGCCCATGCAGGGCCGTATAATCCATTCCATTTCGGGCGAGACGAAGATGCTCCCTTATAGCGGCCGAAGCGGCGAATATATCAATTCAGTCTCGCGTAGCGGGCTAAACAGCGCCCTGATCGATGAAGCGGCAAAATACGCCGGCGTGCAGTTTATTTTCAACGAAAAATGCATTGATCTTCACGTACCGAGCGGCGAACTCTCATTTGACAGCGGGCGAACGATGCGAGCCGACACAGTAATTGCAGCCGATGGTGGCGGATCAGCAATTCGGCAATCACTGGAGGCCCAGATCCCGGAGTTCGCAGTGGCTTCAGTATTTTTAGAGCATGGATACAAGGAACTGCACATTCCGCCGGGTAATGGCGGCGAATTTCAACTTGAGAAGAATGCGCTTCATATCTGGCCGCGAAACCGCTTCATGATGATCGCTCTCCCAAATGCTGATGGAAGCTTTACCTGTACACTCTTTCTTGCTCAAAAAGCTGGAGGGGCGGACGATCGAGCTGCCTTTGATCGCCTTGTCGACGATAGATCTCTGCTCGAATTTTTTGAGAGCCAATTTCCCGACGCACTTAAAATGATGCCAACCTTGATCGACGATTTCTTCGCAAATCCAACCGGCCAATTGGGCACTGTAAAATGCTGGCCCTGGAATGTCGGCGGTAAGGCCTTGCTGATCGGGGATTCGGCCCACGCAATGGTGCCTTTCTACGGCCAGGGAATGAATTGCGCGTTTGAGGATGTTCGCGTTCTAGACCAGTTACTCGAAAAACACGGAATTGATTGGGAAATGGCTTATATGGAATACGGGTCTTTGCGTAAGGCTAACACGGACGCCATCCAGGAAATGGCCGTGGAAAACTTCTACGAAATGCGCGATGCTGTTGCCGACCCCGTATTTCAGCGAAAGCGCGAGCTCGAAACAAAACTGGAACACGCCTATCCGGATTATTTCTCGAAATACTCTATGGTCACATTTCGCGAAGATCTTCCGTACTCGATGGCGCAGGAAAAAGGAAATGCACAGGACAGCCTCCTGATGGAGATCTGCGGCGGGACTCAAGAGGGCGACCCGATCGATCTCGACGCCGTTATGAACGAAATAAGAAAGCTGGCGTCCAAATAGGCGCGCGATACATCCGATGCGACCTCGGCTTGCATTTCCGGCGTCTCCCTCTGTGACAACACAAAACTATTTAAGGTAAATTTGTCTGGTGATAAGAATCGATTTCAACGGCCACTCGACCGAATTTGACGAGAACGCACCGATAGACATCTCGATACCAATGAATTTTGGCGGCCCTCAGCCAAACGCTTACGGTATTGAGACTGCTACCGTCAAGGCATGCGAATACGGGCCTCTCGTCGGCGACACTCGTCGCGGCGGAAGCTGTAACTTCGAACAGGTTACGCTGATACCGCACTGCAACGGAACTCACACCGAGTGTGTCGGCCATATAACAAACGAGAGGATCTCGGTGCGCGGCTGCCTCAAGGATATTTTGATCCCGGCGATCCTTGTGTCTGTGCAGCCAGCAAACGACTCTTCAGACCTTGTTATCACGAGAGAAATTTTGGGGCATGAGGTCGAACGATCAGGTCCGAATCTGACGGAGGCGCTGATCGTTCGCACGCTTCCAAATGATGAAAGCAAACTATGGCGACAATATGTTCCGAACGATACGACATCCCCGGAAATGCCCCCTTATTTCACGACGGAAGCGATGCAGTACATTGTCGGGCGTGGATTCAAACATCTCTTGGTCGATCTGCCATCGATCGATCGAATGTATGACGAAGGCAAGCTGCTCAATCACCGAATATTTTGGAATGTCGCGGTGGGAAGCTTTGATGCGGGTCCGAACGCACGACGCGAAAATACTATCACGGAGCTAATTTATGTGCCGAACGAGATCGAAGATGGAGAATACCTGCTAAATCTACAGATCGCTCCCTTCGAATCGGACGCAAGCCCGAGCAGGCCGCTTCTTTTTCGGGCGAGTCGGGCTATAGGTCTTTAGCAAAACACATGCTGTTTTCCATCTTCTTGTATTGCCCGTAGTTAGGAATGATCTTGTAGCCGCTCTTCTCGTACAGAGCGATCGCTTCCGGCTGTTTCTTTCCGGTCTCCAGAACGCATCGACTGAACGAAAGTTCCGTCGCCCATGTTTCGAGTTCCTTTAAGATCCGGGCGGCAATTCCCTTCCCTCGATTTGCCGACAACGTAAACATACGCTTAACCTCAACGGTTGTGTCGTTATATTCCTTTATCGCCCCGCACGCGACGGGCAGCCTCTCAAAATACCCCACGACTACATATCGGAGCATATCTATCTTGTTAAATTGGGCATAGTAAGAGTGCTCGGCACCGTCGCGTTCGGCGAGTTCGATGTCGAGCTTGCGCACTAGTCTTACAAATTCAGCTGAGGCCGAGTCGGTTCGTACGATTTCGATCATTGGACAAACTATTTTACTGCGTGTTCGATCGCGGGCTTTAAGTCAGGATATTCAAATGTAAATCCGGAGTCCTCGAGGCGTTTTGGCAGTACTTTCGTGCTTGCTAGCAGAAGTGCGTCGCCCATCTCGCCGAAAACCATGCTGATAGCAAATTCGGGCAGTGGAAGGATCGTCGGGCGATACAAAACCTCGCCAAGGGTTTTTGTAAACTCCTCATTCGTAACCGGATGCGGTGCGACGGAATTCACCGCCCCGCGAACGTTCTCATT
>JBDTXM010000272.1:0-4175 GCA_040006215.1 Acidobacteriota bacterium | reverse complement strand
ACTCACGTCCCATATCGTGTGCCGTTGCCACCACGTTGCCGAACGGCGGACGGCGCAGAACATATTCGTCCGGGCCGATCCGAAGGAGGTAGGTCAGATTAGAACTGCCCGAGGGAAATTGCTCTACTTCAATTTCCCTCGGGCCAACATCGAGTTCTGACCTAAGAAACGAGCCTAGGCGAACGGTATCGACCTTCTCTCCTTTTCGAACTGGTCTCGTTTCTCCTGTTGCGTGGCTCATCATGCTGCAAAACTGAGCATCCAATACGCTGCACAGGAAGCGGGCGGGCTTCAAAGTGCTGCGCTTTACCCGTGTTCACCGTTCCTCGCCGACCGGTAAAATCAAGATACGACATGTTGCAAGGAGTGTTAAGTGTATTATTTGTGAAAACATCGCCAACGATAACGAGAAAGGTTTCCGCAGAGTCGCGAGGACACAAAGTTGCAAAGATTCAGAAGGCAGCAAGGCCCTAAAGAACGGCCGATATTAGGACGACCGTTATTTTGCGGCCGCCGTTTTTGGAGTTTCCTTTAAGACCTCATTGATCATGCCTTCGAGATTTTCAGCTTCTTCGCCGCCCGAACCGATGCCGATATATCTAACCACTCCGTTGCGATCGAGGAGGACTGTCGTCGGAAACGCGGCAATACCAAATTTCGCCGTTTCACCAGGACGAACGATCGCGATCGGGTATATCATGTTGTATTTATCTTTAAAGGTTTTGATAAAATCGAGCTCTTGAAGCGGGGACATTCGCTTACCTTCCTTCGAGCCTTCGTATTGAGTGACACCAACGAGAACGAAGTCCTTATCGCTATATTTTTTGTACCAGCCGCGCAGCCGTGGAAAGGTTGAAATACAGGGACCGCACCACGTCATCCAAAAATCGAGAAGGACGACCTTGCCTCTCAGGTTCTCGAGCGTAACAGGATCCCGTCCCACCCAATCTTCGATCTGAATGTTCGGCGCGGCATCGGCCGAGGCGTACGATTCGACCTTCTGCATTAGCTTTTTCTCAGAAAACCCACTGCCTTCGACAAAGTCCATGACCTTTCGATAAAGATTGGCCGAAGGAATTGCGAAGGATTGAGCCCGAGCCTCGGCTAAAACATCCAATGCCTTTTCGCTATTTTTAGACTTTCTATAACTGAGAGCCAGAACTTCGACCAGATTCATGTATGTCTGCTCACGCTCCCGTTTTTCGGCGACCGATCTGGGCTTAAGGGCCTTAAGAAGGTCGAACGCGCTCTGAGCGTGTTTTACAGCCGGATCATACTGGCCGCTTTTGAAGTATCCGGCCGCCATCGCGTTCTCGAGTATTGGCTGCTGCTCAGGCATTGCGGGAGTCCCTTTAAGCCATTGAGCGAAATAGTCTTCGGCATCGGAAAGCTGTTTGTGTCTCGCCGATTGGGCCACGATCTGCGCGCGGGCATACTGAATCGGTTCGCCCTTAGCATCGGGAGGATATTCGGAGAGAAATTTCTTCAGCATTGTAAGGTTTTTCTCGTCCTCGCCCGCCACGGCGTAGAGCAACGCAAGATAGTAGAAATCGTTTTTTTGAAGCGTTGTTCTCGCCGCTGCCTCGTTAGCGTATTTGAGTGCGAGATCTTTTCGTTCCTCCTCGATATCCTTTCGTGTGTCGGCATTGAACTTCTTGCCGGACGCGAGAAGTTCATCCGTTCGTTTCTTGATATAGGTGTTTACCTCGGAATACACGTCGGGGAGCGACCTCGTTTGTGAAAGAGAACTGGCGGACGCAAGTGTCAACGTGGCAATTAATAGGAGGCCTTGGAAATAGGCATGGTTCGCGGGACACGGTTTTTTCATAAGTGAGGCTCCAATATGGATTTTGACCAGATTATTTTATACCGGAGAAATAATGTGTCAACCCTTGGTCTACTTGGCCTGTGTTTTCGGAATATTACTGCGGCTGAACGATTTTTTGCTGTTGTGCTATCTTCGTGTCAATGAATTTCAACTACCCGGAAAGATCGGTTGAAATGGGCCGGAAATTATCGGCCTTCATGGATGAGCATATCTATCCGAACGAAAAGGTGTTTGTCGATGAGGTCAATACGGGAGAGCGTTGGCTTCCAGTACGGATCGTCGAAGATCTGAAGGTGAAAGCGCGGGCGACGGGGTTGTGGAATCTTTTTTTGCCGTCGATCTCGGGACTGGCCAATGTTGAGTACGCGCCGCTAGCCGAAACCATGGGTCGGGTAGTTTGGGCGTCGGAAGTTTTCAATTGCTCGGCGCCGGACACCGGCAATATGGAGGTGCTTCATTTGTATGGAACGCCTGAGCAGAAAAGGGAATGGCTTGAGCCGCTGCTGAATGGCGAAATACGCTCGTGTTTTGCGATGACCGAGCCCGATGTGGCATCCAGTGACGCGACCAACATCCGCGCCTCGATCCGGGCGGGTAGCGACAGTTATATTGTGAATGGCCGAAAATGGTGGTCGACGGGCGGCGGCGACGCGCGATGTAAACTCGCGATCTTTATGGGTAAAACAGACGGGGCCGTGGCGAAGCACCTGCAGCAATCAATGATACTGGTGCCGATGGACGCCAAGGGTGTCAAAGTCGAGCGAATGCTCAATGTCTTTGGCTATGACGATGCCCCAAATGGGCACGCTGAGATTACGTTTACTGACGTCCGGGTGCCGAAGGCAAATTTACTTTTGGGTGAAGGCCGCGGGTTTGAGATCGCACAAGGGCGGCTCGGGCCTGGCCGTGTTCATCATTGTATGAGGCTGATCGGGATCGCGGAACGCTCGCTCGAACTAATGTGCGACCGAGCGAGGTCTCGGAATGCGTTCGGAAAACCGATCGCGGAACAAGGCGTCATCAGAAATTGGATCGCTGAGGCACGACTGGCTATCGATCAGGCACGGCTCATGGTTTTGAAGACTGCCTGGATGATGGACACAGCAGGAAACAAGGCGGCAAGAAAAGAGATCGCTATGATCAAGGCCGTCGTGCCCCAAATGGCCCAGACGGTCATTGACCGTGCGATACAGGCCCACGGCGGCGGCGGCGTCTCGCAGGATTTTCCACTGGCACAATTTTGGATCTACGCACGCACACTTCGATTGGCAGATGGGCCAGATGAAGTACATCTTGAATCGATCGCAAAGATAGAACTTCGGTGAGGAGCTCTAGTTCTCTACTACATGGATTTCATTTATTACTCCACATTTGCTTTACTGCTGTTCCAGTGCGGAATGAGTGCCGTGATCTCGGTCGTTATCCCGTTTCAGGTCATCTGGATCTTGTATAAAGGCATACAGGACAAGATGCCTATTCTGTTCGTTTTCCTTCTTCTACCGCTAAACCTATTGAATGTTATTGTCAGTCTATATCTTTTGTGGTTGTTAAGGGCAGAAGTATTGAACCCCTGGTACATTCTGGTGCTCACTGTTGTGTATTCGGCTGGCGAGATATTCGTGAGCCGGTACTTCAGAAAACGCATGATCGTGAATCGACAAGAGTAGACCTGGATCTGGGCTACAAAAGACTGAGGTGATCAGCCCACGTAGCGAGCCTGAGCATAAAGCGCACTTTCGTCCCCTCAGCCATTCTCCGATTCCATACCGAGCGGATCAGCCACTTCCATCATCCATTGCGACCGGTCACTCTGACTCGATTTAATTCATAATGCGTTTAACGATGTAAAAAAATGTTGACAACTGTCGCGCAGTGATGTAACTTAGTCAATGTTCGGCACCCAAGTGTCGTCCACCCTTCGCCACCCGATGCGAAAAAGTTTTCAAAATAAAAGCAAAAATTAAGTCAATAATTGCTGCAAACTATCTACTACGATAGGGGTGTTTGGCACTTCATTCAGTCGGCCTGCCCGCAAATGTCCTGTCTCCGCTGTCAATCGAAAAGGTGGCAAACATCCCCAAAGACCGGACACCCCAATCGTTTAGATCTTAAAGAAAACTGAATCCCAAATAGATTGACGTGATAGCCAATATAGGAGTGAGAAAATAATGCTGCTCGGTAAAAAGAAATGCGTTGCCGGATTAGATGTCGGCTCGAGCTCGATCAAAATGGTCGAACTCGATGGTAAGGCAAACAATTTGAATCTAGTAAGTTTCGGATTTGAGAATTTGCCCGGAGATACGATCGTCGATGGCCAGATAATGGAGTTGAACGTCGTGTCCGACGT
>JBDTXM010000271.1:0-4228 GCA_040006215.1 Acidobacteriota bacterium | reverse complement strand
TGGTTCCTACGTAGCGGCCATCGAATGATGGCCGCTTTTATTTGCTCTGTCGGAGCGACGTATCTGTAGAACGCTGATGTTAGATCGAATCGTCGTCGGTTTTCGATATCTCTCTTAGCTCAAACCGGTCCTGGTCGCGTTTTTCGATCTTGCCGAGGAAATCCAGCGGCTCGTTGTCTTCGTAATCGATACCCATCGCGTGGGCGTTTTCCTCGACGTCCGACTGATCGGGTGTTGGGTTGTGTCCAAACACACTTTCTGCACCCGAACCGTTGACGTCCTCCCACTCGGCGTCGATATCCCCACCCGAATCCGCCGGCGAAGACGAATGATTCTCCTGCAGCCGTTCGGCCAGTTCGCTCGGCGCCTGTGGGGCGTGTTCTATTTCTTCTTGGATAAATTTCTTCATATCTTCACTCACCGCGGGCCGTCCGTTGTAAAACTCAAGGTCTTTGCCTTTCATAGATCTCCTCGCGAATCAATTCGTGTATAAACGAATGATACACCACGCTAGGCCGTCTACAAATAATTTTTCAAATAAACACCACTGTCTGTGACGAGGGTATTTCGAACCGCTTGCGGCACCGTATGTTGCGGCATGCGAGCATATCGTCAACCCGCACCATATAATCCCTCGATTTATCGAACTGCGCCCGCTCCTGCTGGTTCAAATTCCTGGGCCCACCCTTTTTCTTGGTCCGCTTTATCCAGCGAACGTCGTAATCGTTCCGCTCGCGGCAATGCGGGCACGAGTAGTTCGCCTGCTTGGTCTCCTGCTTTTCGTCGAAAATGTCCCTTTCGTGCATATGTTCAATTGTAACGGATTGGCAAATTTGAAGAAAGAGGGCGAAAGCGGCAGGCAGTTTGAGGTTTTGTTTGTGTATCCGCCTTGCCTCCTTCGTGTTAAAAAAGGCTGCTATGACAAAAGTCCTAAAGAAAGGATATACGTTTAGCCGGTTTAAAGGCCCAGCAAATACTTAAAGCTGAAGATCCCGGTATCATGTCCGTCCGAGAAGTGGAAGTTCAGAGCATAGCGGCCGACTATCGAGATGTGCGAAAAGGTCAGGTCGTCCGGAACTGTGGCGTCGATCAACTGCTTTTGGCCCGTCCATTCGTTAACGCATCCGGCACACGGGCACGCTCGCCGAAGTTGCGCGGCGTCGTATCTGGTCTCCGATTCATCCGACCATTTGATCGTGATCCCGCTGTCGGATTCTTCAATAATTTGAGTGGGTTCGATCATTTAGCGGCTAATTTCTCAGCGATGGCCGCCGGGTCTATTCCGTAATGCGTCGCGTGATAAACCGGTTTACCCTGCCACAAAACAAATGCCTGCGGCGAAGCATGCCGAATACCCAGCCGTTGGGCTATCGCGTTCGAAATATCACGATCATCCTGAACGACGACGAGCCGAATGTCTTCTATAACCGCCGATACCCGTTCAAGAACATCCATGCTAATGCCGCAAGTGTCGCTGTGTTTAAAAAGCAAGACCGGCCGAGTAAAGGATTCGCTAAAAACCTCATCAAGCTCGGCCGCCGTGGTTACTGTCTGAATTTCGGTGGTCATTTGTACGCCGGAAAAACTTTTCTGTAAGCAACAATGTTCGTCGCAAATATTACCGGTATGGCCAGGTAAATTCCGATGCAGAACGCAAGTTCGCCTAGTAGGGCAATACCCATGTTCAGAAATATCAGGCCAACCACGCCGCCCATGTTTTTCCAAACTGCCCGGGCACTGGTCGTCATGGCCTTGATCGCCCCGAGATTTTTGTCAACAAGCAGCGGGAACGAGAACATTAGCAGTGTATGAAAGCAAACCATTACAACGATAAGCACAAGATCGACCGCGAACGCCCCGCCCAGCACCGACAGTAATTCGGTCTGGCTCATCCGTTCACCCATTAAGGTCGCTGCTAGGATCGGAACATAGATAATTCCGTAAACCACTATCATGGGAACTACGATAAACAGCGTAATTACCAGACCCGGCCAAAGAAACGGCATTCCTTTCCAGAGGTCGTCAAAGGCTATTGTTTTGCCGTCGATCTGCTTTAAGAAGACGTAATTGATGCCGCAGATCATCGCTCCCATTATAACGTAGAACAATATCGCGCCGAGGATAGCCCCGACCAGGAACACTGCGAAGAGTATCCAGAAATCGGGTTTGATCCGCTCCCAGGCTTCCTTCACGCACTCGATCGGTTTGATCACACCTGTGCGAAATTCGAGGTTCTGCATAATTTGAAGTTAGTTATTCAGATAAATTCTTTGCAGGTAGTCCGACACCATTCTATCGCTCGAGAAATTGGGCGTGAGCGTCTTCAGCGCGTTCCGCATTTTGGCGATCCATGCGGCGGGCCGTCCCGAACCGTCTACACGGTAATAGAGCGGAACGATCTGGTCTTCCAGTGTTGAATAAAGCGACTCTGCATCGTCGGCATTCACGGTTTCCTCGTCGCCTTCGCTAAGTTCGCCGATCGCGAAACCGTTCTCACCGTTATAGCCCTCGATCCACCAGCCGTCGAGTATCGAAAAATTCAGAACGCCGTTCATCGCTGCCTTTTCGCCGCTGGTCCCGCTTGCCTCGAGCGGCCGTTTTGGCACGTTCATCCAGACATCGACGCCATGGACAAGGTATCGCGCGATCTCCTGATCGTAATCTTCGATGAACACCGCCCGATTTTGCCAATTGGAATCGTTGTTGATGCTCATCAAGTGCTGCAGTATCGTCTTAGCTGTCTTGTCCTGCGGATGAGCCTTGCCGGCAAAAACGAACTGAACTGGACGTTCGTGGTCGTCAACCATTCTGAGAAGACGGTCGAGGTCCGCAAACAATAGGTCCCAACGCTTATAAGCAGCTACGCGCCGTGCGAATCCGATCGTCAGCACGTCGGGCGAAAACAGCTTGTGCGTGTCTTCGTGCTCGTGGATCGTATCAAAGTCGCCCGTTTCTTTCGCACGCGTCTTCTCACGTATGAACGCTATCAGAAGATTTTTGAGCGTCCGGTGACTATTCCATATCGTCTCGTCGGAAATTTTGTCGAGACGGTTTGCCCACGTATTCGGATCGCGAAGTACCTCTTGCCAGTCGCCGCCGATCTCTTTGGCGTAAACGTCTTGCAGAACGCCCGCGATCCACGTCGGAGGATGAACGCCGTTCGTTATGTACGTGATCGGCACCTGATCAGCTTCTGTTTTCTCGGGAAACATTTTCAGCCATAATTCCCTCGAAACTTCGCCGTGCTTTTCGCTGACGCCATTCGCTGAGCGCGTCATCCGTATCGCCAGGGGCGTCATCCCGAAATATTCCTCCGTGTCGGCCGGATCTGTCCTTCCCAGAGCGAAAAACTCGTCCTCCGTCAGTTTCAACGCGTCGATAAAGTTCGCATCAAAACAATCGCGAAGCTGCACCGGCGAAAACACATCGTTGCCCGCGGAAACCGGCGTGTGCGTCGTAAACACGCAGTTCTGGCGGATGGCAGCCTGAGCGTCCGCAAACGAGGCTTTAGGGGTTGCGGCGAGAAATTCCCGAGCCAACTCTAGTGTCAGAAACGCCGAATGGCCCTCGTTCAAATGATAGACAGCCGGTTCAACGCCGAGCTTCCGCAGCAGACGTACTCCGCCGATCCCAAGCACCTTTTCCTGTACTATCCGTGTTTCGCTGTCGCCGCCATAGAGGTGTCCCGTGATCAGGCGATCGACCTCGGCGTTTTCTTCAATATTTGTATCGAGTAGATAAAGCGAAATGCGCCCAACGCGGGCAAGCCAAGCCTGCGCGTAAACCTCGCGTTCACGAATTCGCACCATCACCAGCGTGCGCTCGCCGTTTTCGTCAGTCACCGGCGTCACGGCGAGCTCAGATTCGAAAACGTCGGAATAAGCCTCCTCTTGCCATCCGTCATGGGCAACCTTTTGGCGAAAATAACCGTAACGATAAAGCAGGCCCACCGCCGTCAGCGGAATATTCAGATCGCTGGCGGATTTGAGATGGTCACCTGCCAAAATTCCCAAGCCTCCCGAATAATTCGGCAGGGAATTATGCACGCCGTACTCCGCGCAGAAATAGGCGACCGGAGACTCCGCCGAAATATGCTGAAACGAAGCCGGCGCCGCACCAAGATAGTCTCGTGTCTTTTGTTCAAACGCTCGTAGACGTTCCAGATACGACGGATCGGCCGCCTTTTGCCACAACCGGAACGACTTGATCTTTTTCAAAAGCAGCCGCG
>JBDTXM010000270.1:0-4298 GCA_040006215.1 Acidobacteriota bacterium | reverse complement strand
AACGATCCGGCAAACAATGCCGGCGCATACTCTGGACGCGGCGCGGCGAAACGTTTAAAGGGGGATTTTGGGGGATCTCTTGCCGATCTCAACAGATCGATCGAGCTTAGTCCGTCGACTCAGTCGTCATATTACACGCGAGCGTGGGTGAATTTGATATTAGGTAATGGCAACGAGGCATACAGCGATGCGGTCAAACTGTTGTCGTTCAACGATTCGAATCATCTTGTTTTTCCGAGTCATGTCCTGATCGCCTATTTTGGGCTGCGGCAGGCCAAGCGAGATTCGGAAGCCGACGCTTTTCTAAAGACGGCCTTTCCGAAACTCTTCTCTGGGGCGTCGACAACGCAGGTTGTGCGTTATCTTAAACACGATCTTAGTGATGAACAGCTCTTCGCCGCGTCGAACGGTACGAGAGCCATGATCGAGGCGAAGACCTATGTCGGTCTCGACCAGTCGTTAAGCGGGAAGAAGGATTCTGCGCAGGTAAACCTGAAATGGGTTGCTGGAAATTCAGAACGGCGATCATTCGAATACTCACTTGCATCAGCCGAGATCGAACGCCTCGCAAATACTTCAGCCCCAAGGACGACTCAGAGATAACTGCAAAGGTCTTTTACCGACAAGTTCCCGCCGCAAAATATCAACACGAGATTGCTCTCCTTTGTGAAGTTTCCTTTGAGGTGCTCAGCGGCGGCCAACGTGCATGCAGCAGCAGGTTCGGTGATAACTTTCAGACGTTCGGCTATGAAACAGAGAGCTTCGACCGCTTCGGAATCGGGAACTACGGTCACGCTCTCATAGTATTTTTGAAATTGCGAAAGTGTTAGTTCCGACACCGCCGGTGCTCCGAGGGTTTTCGCGATCGACGTTATGGCCGGCAGTTCGACAGGATGGCCGGCCGCAACCGCTTGGGACATGGCATCTGCCCCGACAGTCTCAACCGCCCACATTCGCACTTCAGGCTTTTTCGTTTTCACCGCCGTCGCAACCCCGCCTGCCAAGCCGCCACCGCCGATGCTTAGAATAATATCCGTTACAGAAGGAACGTCCTCGAGAATTTCGAGGCCGACGGTCCCTTGCCCGGCCTCGACCAAAACGTCGTCAAAGGGATGCACAAAAACCCGGCCCGCTGCTCGATAACGATCGGTTTCCGCGAAGGCGTCCGCGATCGTGGGCTTTAGATCGACCGTGGCGCCGTAGTTTCGCGTCGCCTCAAGGTAGTTCTTCGGCGTCGATTCGGGCATCAGGATTACCGCATCGATCGCCAAAACATGTGCAGCGAGGGAAACCGCCTGGGCATGGTTGCCGCCGCTGACCGCCACGACGCCGCGCCGTTTCTCCTCGTCGCTTAAGGTCAGCATCTTGTTGAACGCACCACGGGCCTTGAATGCACCGGTTTTTTGGAACAATTCGTATTTAACGAACACGTTGGTTCCGAGCCGATCGCTGAGCGCTTTGCTGCGCTCGAGCGGTGTTCGCCTTACGTAGGGACCGATGCGCGTTCGGGCTTCTTCGATCATAGCAAGATCGAGATGGGTCGAAGTTGTGGTTGGTATTGCCATAGTTAAATAGACGCCTTCTAATCCGGGAGGACCTGGATCCTGTCTGGAGGAAGCCCGATCATGCACTCCTCGCCGATATTCAATCCAACAAGCCGAACAACCATAGCCTCGAGCTTTAGTCCACTTGAATCCAGTTCGACCAGCGTCGAGGCACCCCGGGGTCTCACGTCGGTTACGACCGCTTTCAACAAATTGTCCTCCGGGAACGAAGCACCGAAAGAGATCGAGATATTCTCGGGACGGATGGCGAGCCGAACATTTTTATTTATCGCGCCGAGAGTTTTGATAGCCGCCCGTTCGGCAAACAAGCGATGCTCGCCGTCGAGCGTCATGAATTCTGGGTGGTCCGATTTGCTTGAGGTGAGCCTGCGTGAGATGAAAATATTGTTGCGTCCGACGATCTCCGCTACCGGCACGCAGTTAGGTCGATCATAAACTTCCTGCGGCGTGCCTTGCTGACGGATATCTTGGTTTACCAGGACTGCGACCCGGTCGCACGCCTCAAAGATTTGATCGTAGTCGGCGGTTGCGAATAAAACGGTCAGATGTTTTTCTTTCACCGCTAGCCGGAGTTTCTCAATCGTTGCTTTTCTTAGTATTGTGTCGAATCCGCAGAATGCGTCGTCCAGCAGCAGTACGTTTGCAGAGTTTTCGATCGCCTTTTTTACCGCGTCAGCATTCGATCCGGCAGGTTTGGAAAGACCGAGAAACGAACGCAAACCCGTGCCTTCGGATATGGCATAGGTGGAGAATTTTCGTTCGGCCGAACTGAGTTTAGTGATCTCTCGATCTTGCCAGAAGATACTGCCGCCGTTCGATGCTTCGTGACCGGAGACGATCTTCAGAGCGGTGCTCTTACCGGAACCAGTTGGACCGAAGATGCCGAGTATTTCGCCTTCGACAGCTTCGAAACTGGCATCCTTGAGGACCCAGTTGTTTCCGTAAAGCTTTGAGAGAGTGTTGACCGTCAGCGGCATATTTTACGGAAAAATGGAACTTCCAGCGGGTTTATTCGTGCAAAGAAAAGTATGCTTTCGTCATCAGATTAAAGCAAGTATACTGATGACGATGGCTGTCCAGAAGAAAACGATCAAGCGAAAACTGATCCACGCCGGTGGATGGCAGGTCGCAAAACGGGCGGCTAAGATGGTCCCGTTCGGCGGAACGGTCGTCGCGGTCAGCCTCGTAGGACTCGACATCAGAAACAAAGGCGTCCTGAAAGGTGTGATAAATTCAGGCCTCGACGCGATCCCGATACTTGGATTAGCAAAGAATGCGGTCGAGCTCTTTACTGGCGATTTTATTCCGGATAAAGAGCGGCTTGGGCGGAATGGGAACGGAAAATAAAATGAAAGTAGCTGGTTTCAAGAACTTGAGGTCGATGTTTCTCGCCGCCGTGATGCTGATCCTGCCGTTCGCTGTGTTTGCGGATGCACAAACGTCGAAAAAGAAGAAAAAGCGCAAGACGCCTGCCGTTTCCGCTGTCCAGGTCCCGACCGTAACCGCGGACCCGATGGTCGTCAGCCGAGCTGTGGATTTTCAAAACGAGACACTGCCAGCGGCTGCAACCGACGAAACTCCCGTATCCGCGGCTGACACGGAACGAGACCGGCAGCTTGCGAGTATGGCGGCAAAGATCAAAAAGCTTGAGTCTCAGATGAAGGAAGGCTACGATGAAAAGCAGAAGCGGATGCTGCTGAACTTGGATATTTTAACGCGAGCAGAGCAACGTTCGGAGTCTCTGCGAAAGCAGCGTTTCGAATTGATCGAAAAAGAGAATCAGATACAATCGCGACTTGATCAGATCGAGATAGATATCAGGCCCGATATTATTGAGCGAGCGATCGCGGTTGCAGGCACTCTACGGCCCGAAGAACTTCGCGAGGCACGTCAGAAGAGCCTTGATTCAGAAAGAAAGAACCTCCAATCCCTCCTGACACAGGTTCAGACAACGCGAGCCTCGCTTGATGCGAGCGTTAATGGATCAGACGAACTCGTCCAGAAACTGCGTGCAAGAATGGAAACCGAAATTAACGCTGCTCTGGACGATACTAAGCCCGCAAACGATCAATAGACTTTCCCCGACTACCTGGTTCCTACCTAATTTGCTGCAAGAATCTGCTTCTGCGTGCGTTCTCAATGTGTCGAAATAGGATTTCTTCCGATTTTGCACGCCATTTAAGGAGAGAATTGCAATGTATAGGTTTTTTGCAGGCTGCTTTTTTGCCGCCGCCGTTTTTGTATTTGCGGCCGCCAATGTTCCCGCTCAAGGGGTGATCGTTCCAATAATTTGTGACATCAGGCCCTGTAATCCACGGCCTTTCCCCCGTCCGCAGCCGCTTCCGAACGCACTGCCTGTAAAATCCATAAAGCTCGACACCAAGATCAACGGCCAGGTTGCGACAACACATGTCGAGCAGGTTTTCCGCAACGACACACCGTACACGCTTGAGGGAACTTACTTTTTTCCAATTCCTGAAGCAGCATCTATCGTGGAATTTGCGATCTGGGAAAACGGCAAGAAGCTGGTCGGCGAAGTAAGATCGCGCGAAGAGGCTCGTCGGATATACGACGAGATCGTTCGGCGGCAGAAAGACCCGGGCCTACTTGAATACGCGGGCAAAGACCTTTTCCAGGCATCGATATTTCCGATACCGCCGGGCTCCGACAAGAAACTTGAACTAACTTATACGCAAATACTAAAGGCCGAATCAGGAACGGTAGCCTATCGAT
>JBDTXM010000269.1:0-4332 GCA_040006215.1 Acidobacteriota bacterium | reverse complement strand
AAAAGAACCCCGAAAAGGAAGCCGAAGGTATCAGGCTGACTTACCCCGCAGACGGGGCGGGAAGGTATTTGGTGAAGCTTTTCAAACTGAGTAAAACTACCAGACCAGTAGCGGGACATACCTTCGAAGATACAGAACTCGAGGACATAGATGTGCCCGGAAAGTTCTTTTTGGGTGAGGTAGCTATCGAAACCAATTCAGTCAAAATATTGAAAGATCTAGCTGACGGTCAGTACTTTTTGCGGGTAACCGCAATTGTGACAACCGATGACCGCGACGAAAAGGCAATTTCAGCTCCGGCCTTAGGGTTCACTTCCAAAGACGACGGCTATTTCACCGCCGCAGGAGCCGCGACAAAGAAGTAAATTGACTGGCTTCGCTTCCAACCGGGAACGACATTCTACATGAGAAAGGAAACTCAATTGACCCTGATACTCGTTATTGCCGGTTTCGCAGGCGGATGTTCCTCGCCCCAACAAGCCGCAAATAGCATTGTCCTTCCAAAGATCGACATTCGGATGCCGGAGATCACTACGAACACTTCCGTAGAATCGAATACTGGCCAAGAAAAGCGCAAGCCCGCTCGGGGAAAAGCGAATCTTCAGGGAAGAGTTCTCTACGCCGGAAAACCGGCAGCCGGAGTGGAAGTGCGACTTTGCGAAAACCTCTCGACGGTACTAGGTCTGGATTGCAGCGGAAAAAACTTTAAGGTTAAAACCGATACCAAAGGCGAGTACCTTATATCCGATGTGCCCGCAATGGAATACGAGGGCGTCGCAGTTCGCGTCTTTAGTACGAGTAGGTACGTTTATCTTGCGTCCATGATCTACAGTTCCGCAAAGTATGATCTCGAAGCAGACAAGACGTTTTTTGCTCCCGATACTGATCTCTTTAAGTCGGATCTACGCATCATCAGTCCTAAAAATCACGCGACAGTGGATGCCTCGGACGCCGAATTTAAATGGGCTCCATATCCCGATGCATCTTACTATGTTTACTCGCTTTCGTCTGAAAATAGCGTTTCCAAATATATGAATATTCGGACGGATCAGCCGGCATTTAAGCTTGACACGCCGATCCCAAGCGATACCTATCTACTAAAGGTCGAAGCCTTCAACTCGAGCGGGGTAAAGTTGGCCGAATCCACTGAGGATTATGGATTCTATCTGAAAAGTTCGGGAAAGTGACTAACAACCAAGTCAAAAGCATCTCGTTTTATCGAGATAGATCCACTGGACACTGCAGACGAGAAAATCGTCCGCAATTGTGAAACGACCTCTCTAAGCACCTAAACGATATTTTGGGTTGGTATCGGCGACCACTTTATGAACGAAGTAGCGATTCCAATCTACATATCTCGGGCAGGACAGCGTTTCGGTCCCTACAGTCTGCCCGAGTGTCGGGAGATGATCGTGGTGCGGCAGATCGTACCCTCGGACATGGCATGGCATTATGGCATGCTTGATTGGCGGCCCGTTTGCGAGGTCATTCCAAATCCAAATTACTACCCAACTCGGGAAATTATTCAGCCGAGAGCTATTCCGGTTTCTACTACGCTACCGGACGACGAAGAAACGGTAGCAACGATACTGGGTAAGATGGGCTGCGGCTGTGTGGTTTGGATCGGGCTCCTGGTTCTGGCGACGGCAGGCGGGGTCGTGTTTCCGTTGTTACTGATCATATTACCGTTTCTGCTCATCGGCGGGATCATTGATATGGTCAAAAAAATAATTAAACTCGTAAATCGGCAATATTGAACTATTTCTTCGATTTCGCGATCTCAAAAACGGCGGTATGTTTGGCGGCCATGGCTTTGGTCATTTCGCCGGGTTTGGGGCCGAGGCTGACGATCTTGATCTGGTAGCCTTTGTATTCGATCATCGATGGCTGAATGCCCGTGTTGAGTTCGAGCACCTTTGCATCGCGTCCTCTGCTGAGTCGGATTTTGATCTTGGCATTGCCGGCCCAAACGCATGTCGTGTTGACAGGGCAGCGGGAGTCGTCGACAACCGCAATAAACTTGATCGAAAACCTACCAAGCACCGACGGCTTTTCCTGGGTTACGCGCACGCTGAGGCGTTCGGACTGAGCCTTCGCTGTCACAAGGCCTCCGAAGACTATCAACGCCGCAAGTATCAAGAACCTTTTCATCAGCATATCTTTCAACCCTCCTCAGGCCCGCCAATTGGAGGAAAACAGCCGGACTTTCGTTGCAATAAAAGATGGCCGTTAGGCCTTCATTTTGTTAATGATCGCATCGGCGAATTCAGCGGTGTTTGCCGTGCCGCCGAGATCTTTTGTAATACACGTGCCCTCTTCAAATACGCCCAGCATCCCAGCTTGGATCTTATCAGCTGCAGCAATCTCGCCGATGTAGCGAAGCATCATTATCCCCGACATGAGGATCGCGGTCGGGTTGGCGATCCCCTGTCCGGCGATGTCGGGCGCCGAACCGTGAACAGCTTCGAAGACGGCCCCGAGTTCGCCGATATTCGCCCCGGGTGCCAGTCCGAGTCCGCCGATCAATCCCGCGCAAAGATCTGAGACGATATCGCCGTAAAGATTTTCGAGGACCAGAACATCAAACTGCTCGGGCCGCATCACGAGCTGCATGCAGCAGTTGTCAATGATCTTGTCATCGGACTCCAGATCTGGGAAATTTTTCGCAACATTGTAGAAACATTCGAGAAACAATCCGTCGGACAGTTTCATGATGTTTGCCTTGTGCACGGCAGTGACCTTCTTACGACCGTTCGCCCGGGCGTATTCGAATCCGTACTGCGCTATGCGGGTCGATGCCTTTTCAGTGATGATCTTAATGCTCTCGACAACGCCGGGGACGACGATGTGTTCGAGGCCAGCATAGAGGTCCTCGGTGTTCTCCCGCATTACGACCAGATCGACCTCCGGGTAGCGGCATTTTACGTTAGGCAAGGCCTTGACCGGCCGGACGTTGGCGTAGAGATCGAGCCCTTTTCTCAGGCCCACATTGACCGACGTAAAGCCTTTTCCGATGGGCGTCATCTGCGGGCCCTTGAGCGCGACCTTGTTTCGGCGGATCGATTCCAGTGTAGATTCCGGGATCGTAGTGCCGAACTGTTCTTGTGCCAGAGCACCCAGAATATGCGTTTCCCACTCGATATCGACGCCGGTCGCCTCAAGTATGCGAACCGTCGCCGCGACTATCTCCGGGCCTATTCCATCGCCGGGGATCAATGTGATCGTGTGCTTCATAAATTAACGAATTCGAATCGCTTATCCTATAATAAAATTTACAACGGGCGAAGACGGATAAACAAATTTGGACGTGAAAATATCGGATGTATTGATCATCGGGGCTGGTGTGATAGGCCTCAGTATCGCACGTGAGCTGCGGAAGCGCGGTGCGGGCAGAATAACCGTGCTGGAAAAAGGCAAGGCGGCCCGAGAGGCATCTTGGGCAGCCGCAGGCATGCTTGCGCCGCAGGCTGAGACGGACGCGATCGATGATTTTTATGAGCTTTGCTCAGGTTCACGAGATCTTTATCCTGAATTTGCTGATCAGCTCTTAGAAGAAACGGGCGTCAATATCGAATTCGACCGCAGCGGGACGATGTATCTGGCTTTTACCGACGAGGATGTCGAAGAGATCGAACGACGGTTTACCTGCCAGCGGTGTGCGGGTCTGTCGGTTGAAAGTTTAAGCGCGACGGAATGCCGAGGCCTTGAGCCGGGCATCTCAAAGGATGTTCGAGACGGATTGCTTTTCGCAAATGACTGGCAGGTCGAGAATCGAAAACTGCTTGAGGCCCTTATCGAATTTTCCCGTATTGGTGAAATTGAGATCATTGAAGATACAGCAGTTACGGACCTCGCTATCGACGGTTACGAGATACGCGGCGCCCGAACTGGCGAGGGACATTTATTTGCGGCGGGCCAGGTAGTTCTTGCAACCGGTGCGTGGACATCGCTCATCAAAATCGGCGAACTCGCTCTGCCCGTTCAGGTTAAACCGATTCGCGGACAAATGATTTGCTATCAACAGTCGGAACAGCGGTTCCAACGGGTAATTTACAGTCCGAGAGGTTATATCGTGCCGCGGGCGGGCGGGCGGCTTCTGGCCGGAGCGACGGTCGAGGACGTGGGTTTCGATACATCGAATACCATGCGAGGGGTCGACGCTTTGATGGCAAATGCCGTAGAGATCGCGCCTGATCTCGCTGATGCGGATGTTTCGCAGCAATGGGCGGGCTTGAGGCCGATTGCGAAGGACGGGTTGCCGCTGATAGGGCGTTTTGCGAATGTCGGGAATTTGTTCCTGGCGACCGCACATTACCGAAACGGCATTTTGCT
>JBDTXM010000268.1:0-4389 GCA_040006215.1 Acidobacteriota bacterium | reverse complement strand
TGGCGTTGATGATGGCAGGTTGTATGGTCGCCGGCGATGCAGCTAGGTCGCGCAACGCCGCAAACAGGCCGCTCGTTCTGCCAAAGACGACTTCAAGTAAACCGAAGATCGTAGTATTCGGCGACAGCCTAACGGCTGGATTCGGTCTGACTGAGAACGAGTCCTATCCGTACCTGCTTCAGCAAAAGCTGAATACCGACGGTTTTGACTTCGAGGTAGTAAACGCAGGTGTCTCGGGCGATACGAGCCTGGGCGGCCTCGAGCGGGCGGATTGGGTGCTCGACAGCGGCGATGTGAAATATCTTGTGCTTGAACTTGGTGCCAACGATCTGCTTCGCGGAATTCCGGTTGCCAAAATGAAGGCCAATCTCGAAGGCATAGTCAAGAAAGCTCAGGCTCGGAATATCAAAATACTCCTTTGCGGGATGCTCGCTCCGCCGACGATGGGCGCCGACTACCAGCGTGATTTTAATAACGCTTTTCCCGATCTCGCGACCGAGCATAAATTGAACTTTTTACCCTTTGTACTCGACAATATTGCGCTGAAAAAGGAACTCAACCAAGCTGACGGCATTCATCCCAATGCGGACGGCGAAAAAATAATGACCGACAACGTGTATAAAGAGCTGAAACCGATGTTGGTCCGGTGAGCGCCGGTTGGGACGCGGCTTGCCTTGGAATCTATTATTGTCTTCTTGTCCCGGCCCAATTCTGTGGGAAGCTCGAGAAACTAAATATGAGAACATTCATTTTGTTGGGAGTGATCCTACTGGCCGCGACCTTTAGCGTGATTTCCCAGACACAGAGATCGGAAGCAGATGACAAACCCATTGTTTCAAGATCAGACGCCGACCAGTCACAGATAGATACGAAATCGGACGGTATCGCGAACGCATCGCGGCGAAACCAGTATGTTCGGCCGGACGCCAAGAAACGTTTCAATCGATATCTCATGAGCATGTTCGGACCAGTATCGCTCGGGACGAATATCGCGAAATCTGGGTTTCAAACCTGGACGAATTCGCCCGAAGAGTGGGGCGATCAGTGGGAGGGCTTTGGCCGTCGTGTAGCATCGAATATCGGTAAAGACATGATCGAAAACACGGCGATCTACGGCATCGACGAATCTCTTAAGATCGACAGCTCATTTTACCGCAGTAGAAACCGAAGCTTTGGTTCGAGGATCAAAAACGCTCTGATCTCCCCGGTGACGGCCCGGTCGACCGATGGCAAACGCGTATTCGGTGTTTCCCGAGTCGCAGGCACTTACACTGCCGCAATCATCGCGGCTGAAACATGGTATCCGGCTCGTTACAATTGGAAGGACGGCCTTAAGAGCGGAACGTATTCCTTAGGACTCGACGCTGCCTTTAACCTGATTAAAGAATTTATCTGGAAGAAGTGACGTTTGGAGCACTTACTCTTGATGCCAAAAGTTTTTAGAACCTTCTGGAATAGGAATTCCAATAATGAACGTAACTCACCTTGAATGTGCCCTTTGCGGGCTTCGCCACGAGGCGGGCGTGTTGCAAAACCTTTGTGTCGAATGCGGCAAACCGCTGCTTGTCCGCTACGATCTCGAAAAAGCCTCCGAGAGTCTGACCAAAGATTCAGTTAAGGCTCGCGAATCATCGCTTTGGCGGTATCGCGAGGTTCTCCCTGTCGAGAATCCTGAAAATATTATCTCACTCGGCGAAGGTTGGACACCGCTTTTCCACGTCGAAAAATTGGCCGCTTCACTTCCCATAAAGCTCGATCTATTTATCAAAGATGAAGGGCAAAATCCTACGCAGAGTTTCAAAGCGCGCGGGATGACGGCGGCGATCTCGATGGCCAGCGAACTCGGCGTCAAAAAGGTTGCCGTTCCGTCGGCCGGAAATGCCGCCGGAGCTCTCGCCGCTTATGCGGCTAAGGCTGGGATGGAGGCATTTATCTTTATGCCTTCCGACACACCGAAAGCAAATATCGTCGAGTGCCGGCAGACTGGTGCGAACGTGACGTTGGTCGACGGCTTGATCACTGACTGCGGCAAGATCGTCGCGGAAAGAAAAGAGGCCGAGGGCTGGTTTGACGTTTCAACACTTAAGGAACCATATCGCGTCGAAGGCAAGAAAACGATGGGTTACGAACTTGCCGAACAGTTCGAATGGCAGTTGCCCGATGTAATTCTTTACCCGACCGGCGGCGGCACCGGCTTAATAGGCATGTGGAAGGCCTTCGACGAGATGCAGAAAATGGGGTGGATCGATTCGAAACGACCTCGAATGGTGTCAGTCCAATCGTCGACCTGTGCGCCGATAGTCCGGGCTTTTGACCGCGGCGAACGATTTGCGGAAGAGTTCGAGAATGCCGCCACTGTTGCATCCGGCCTTCGCGTTCCAAAAGCGATCGGAGATTTTCTGATACTGGATGCTCTGAGCGCCTCGGGCGGCACCGCCCTTGCGGTTACGGACGCCGAACTGGTCGCTGCTGTTAGCGAGATCGGAGCGGCGACAGGAATTTTCGCCGCTCCGGAAGGGGCCGCATGTCTTCCGGCATTGCGAAAAATGATCGATCAGGATCAGGTCAAAGAAGGTGAGTCGGTCGTGATCTTTAATACTGGTTCGGGGATCAAATATCTTGAAGCCTTTGAGTAACGCTTGCTCCTAACACCTCACGTGTCGCATATTTTCGAGGGTAAGTGACGTCTAAGACCGCGCGTGTTGCGTCTAAGAGCGTGCAAGTGCCTCGTAAGACCGCGCGTGTTGTGTCTAAGAGCGTGCAAGTGCCTCCTAAGACCGCGCGTGTCTCGTCTAAGAGCATGCAAGTGCCTCCTAAGACCGCGCGTGTCGCACATTTTACCCGGCGATCAACAGAATTCAGCCCCCGGACCGCGAGTTTTGATCCGATTCCCAATCTAACGGAGGACTTTCACAAAATGAACGATAGAGACCGTAGACGTTACGAGATGTTGCAGCGTGTAAATCAGTTCGGACTCGATAAAATCACCCTTTAATACCTTTCCTAAGCTCAGATATTTCATTTTGCAGAGCATTTATTTGCCCATGAAGCGGGGCGACCAGATGTCTGATCTCCTCGACCGTATATCGGGGCGTAATATGCTGTGGGCAGTTCCAGTTGAACGCTTCGACATGGAGCGTCATGGCCCTTTCGATCTTGGCCTTGTAGCCCGGCATTTCCAGCATCTTGATGAGCTCGGGAACCAGTGACGCGTCTTTTATCTCGACGCGCGCCAATATTTTCAATCGTCGCTGATTCACATAGTCCATCAAAAAGAGCGAGGCGCGGTCGTTTTTCGCGAGGTTTCCGACGCTAATGTATTGTAAATTCCCCCGAAAATCAGCGTAACCAAGCGTTTTGTCGTCCAGGACCTTCAGAAAACCAGGTGGCCCCCCGCGAAACTGGACATACGGCTGGCCGTCTTCGTTAACGGTTGCCATGTAAAATCCATCGCGGCTTTCTATAAAATCCTTCTCAAGGTCGCCAAGACCATCGAACTCGGACGGCCGAGCGTTCGCTTCGGTCCGCGCAAAGTTCTTCCTCGTGCCGTAATGTTCCTGAGCCTGTTTCACGCTTTCGGTAAACATTTTTTCGTAAAAATTGTTAGACACGCTTCAATCTCCTTCGATCCGGCGGCCCCATTCATCTACCGTACGAATGGGGCCGACCTCAGGTTATATCATCTACCCGCCGTTTGGCCGACAGTCGCCGCAACGTTGGTGTCGTAGAACCGGATCATACCCTGCGAAATTTCGTCGAGATGATCCTCGACCGCAAAGTGTCCCGCTTCGAGCCGGTGAATTTCAGCATCCGGCAGGTCGGCTAGATAGGCTTCGCCGCCTTCGGGCGTGAAGAAAATGTCGGTCTGCCCCCAAAAGAGGAGTGTCTTCGGAAGATTTTCACGAAGAAACGCCTGCCATTTGGGATAAAGCTCGACATTGGTTCGATAATCATAGAACAGATCGAGATTAAGCCGAACCGAGTGTGGATGCTGCATGAACGTAAAATCCGATTCCCAGTTATCCGGACTTATCGCCTCAGCGTTTTTCGCGCCGTGAAGATAGATGGCTTTGATCGTGTCATGCGTAAGAAATGCCTCGAGCGGCTCTTCGGTTTCTCTTGAGCGATCGTTCCAAAGTGCTCCTCTGATACCGTCCCACACCGCTGTAAATCCCGCCTCGTACGCATTGCTGTTCTGAACGATCAACCACTCAAGAGCCTTCGGATGGCGGCCGACGATCCGGAAACCGACGGGTCCGCCGTAGTCCTGGACATACAAGCCGTATCGTTCAAAGCCCTTCAGTTTTAGAAATTCCTCGATCACCTCCGAGATACCGTCGAATGTGTAATTGTACTCAGCCGGATCCGGTCTGTCGCTTAGCCCAAATC
>JBDTXM010000267.1:0-4393 GCA_040006215.1 Acidobacteriota bacterium | reverse complement strand
GAAAGCTATTCGTCCCGCTCTTCGTGATCAGGGAGATCTGGGCCCCCGCAGAACGCCCTTTGCTGGCGTCAGGGTTCGACGTGGTAACCCTGAATTCGTCCACCGAGTCCGGATTGACACGGAGTACGGGAGCAAACGCGGCCCCGGTAAAATCCAACCCCGTTTGCTGGTCATTGACGTCAATCCCGTCCAGCGTAATGTTAGCCTGATCGGCCCGTCCGCCGGCAACCGAACCATCAGGTGTCACTGCTGCCTGGAGACTTAAAAGATTGGCGACGTTCCGCGCATTTAACGGCAGTTGTTGGATTTGTTGGGAAACAAAGTTATTGCCTAAACTGGCGTCCTGTGTATTTACAATGTTTTCTATGCTGCTGGCATCAACAGTCACAGTTTCACTCACTTCACCTACCTCGAGCCTCAGGTTGATCTCGGTCGGTTTGTCAACGAGAGCCTGAAAGGCCGACACGTGCGATCGTTTGAATCCAACTGCTCCCACTTCAACTTTGTATACACCTGGAACGACCGACGTAAGGGTAAATAATCCATTGTTGCTTGTCACAGTGGAACGCCGAGTGTTTTGCTGACTAACGAGTGTTACCGTCGCACCCGGAACGGCGTTGCCTTGAGCATCGGTCACACTTCCGGTTACAGAAGACGAACCGGTTTGCGACCAAATGAACGAACAGAAAAGGGCGATCATTATGATTGCTCTTAGAAGATGTCTTCCGAAAAAAATCTTTGCCATTGAGATCCTCCATGTTTCACAATATTGAATTGTTGTCAATTTTACGAATCCCACGGGTTTTTCCGTGTCCCGTAACTTATTGTAAACGCAAGAGTTGTGCCGAAGCCATAAACTAACGCTGTCGACAATTAAGGGCTGACTGCGATGAGGCTCGTGCGAAAGCTTCAACTAACCCTTGGCTATTTTTTTGAAGATTTTTGGGGTTTGATGGACAGTTCGAAAAAATATGGCTCACTTTCCAAATTCACTTAATTGAATGGCGTACATAGTTTTGTATTGAAGCAACTTGTTGATGAGAAATCGCACCGAGCCAAATGCGAGGAAACGAACGGCAGTGCATCAGTTCAAACTGATGCACTACCAAACGAACCGAAGCCTTGACCAATACTTATCTTACGTCGCTGGAATAACAGATCTTAAATAGGCAACCATCGCTTAGCTTCCCCTTCACGCGTAGAATCCCCGGTTTTATTGCCGGCGATAGTGAAGTCATTTGTTTCTCATTTCAGCGTTTTCATCCGGTCATTGAGGAATTGAAACATTTGGCACGGTAGGGGCTGACCTCTTTGGACGCGGATCTGTTTTATCCGGCTTGGTCGGGCGAGACTCTAACATCGCTATTCAGGAAAATATAAAATCCTTGCACCGAATGAGTTCATAGAAACGATTTTCGACAAAATAATTTTGCACATACCGGGGTCATCAATGAACAGAGATCGGCTACGTTCGGATATCGGCAGATATTAGAGCTTCGATTAGTGGTTGGACCGAGCGAATGACGGTTCCATCGGATCCGGTGATGGCCGATGAACCAATAGACGTTTTGCATTGGGTGATCGGGATGGATCTTCTTCAGTCGCTTTAGAAAGTCAGCGGCGAGTTTCTTTTTGTCGGGATCCATGAGAGAGATTATATCAAATGAAAAAGCGTTGGTTTGTGGCCGACGCTTTAACTTACGGACTTAAACACTGCTCTTTTACCTTGAGCGGCCCCACTTTGTGTAAAGGTCAGAAAGCCGTTTTGCAGCATTCCTTATTCGTGGACTCTCAGACGATTGCGAATTTTTCAGACTGTCGTAACTACTGGTCAGCAGCGTCTCGGCTTCGATAAAGCGCTTCTGCTCAGTGAGAAATTCGCCGAGTACCCCATTCGCTCCGGCTAACAGAAAATTTGATGCGGGCAAGTTTTCAGTGCGGAGCTGGACAGCCAATCGCAACAATTTCTCGGCCTCTGCCGTTCTATTTGTCCGACTGTAGATTTGGCCTTGGATCGTCAAGGCCGTCGCGTAATTAATATACGTGCTGCTCGTCCCAGCCCGGTATATTCGCAGAGTTTCCATGACCTTATCTTCAGCCTCGGTATACCTGCCTTCCAAGTAGAGAACCTGTGCCTGGAGGCGAAGGTTATCACCTAATTGGAGATTTGATTTATCGAACAATCTTCTATAAATCGCTTCGGCTTCGTTTAGATTTTGTGCGGCCTCCGGCAGTTTTCCTTGTTCAATTTGAAAATTCGCGAGACCTGTTAGATTTCCTGCCAGAGCTGCTACCTGACTATTTTCCTGACTGCGGATCGATTCTACCTTGTCGCCAATTATCTTTTCAGCTTCATGGAATTTACCCTGATCAGCCAGAGTAAGTGCCAAGACTCCTTCCTGAATATTGAGATTGCTCTGCGCGTCTGCGGTTAGTTGCGGAGCAAGTAAAAGTCCTTCGCGAAGGAGCGTTTCGGCCTCTTTAGAATCGCCCATGGCCCGCCTCAAAAGAGCAAAATCGCCGAGGGAGAGAAGTAGATAATCGGCTTTGATCTCCCCCTTTTTCAATGCCAGCCGAAGTTTGGGAAGACTCTCGCGATAAAATTCATCCGCTTTTGCGTTGTCGCCCCTTTCAACCCAAAGGGCGCCCAACATAACCATAGTTTGAAGAGTCTCTAATTGGGCATCTCCGTAGATCCGAGTTTGAGCTTCGAGCGCGGCGCTTAAATTTTGCTCGGCCAGATCGTATTGGCCTAACGTGAAGTAACTTCCGCCGATGATTCGCTGAAGCTCGGCCTTGACCTCGGGCTGACCCGAAAGGTCTTCGGTCTCGAGCCGTTTCGAAGCATGATTCAAGACGTCTTTTACTGTTAATTCATGATCAGCCGATTGTAGGCTGCTATCGGGCGACGAGGAATTCAGCATCGTTTGAAGGAACGAGCTAACGGCCTCGGCCTTCGCCTTCTCGCGCTGAGCCCGCCGGGCCTGCCAGAGGCTGACCGCAACCCCACTAGCCGCTGTTAGCAAAACAAGGAATGCGGCGGTAACACCTATGCTATGCCGTTTCAGATATTTTTCCGCCCGATATTTGTAAGTGTTTGGGCGGGCAGAGACGGTCAATCCGTTAAGGTGCCTCTCGATGTCATTAGCGAAACCATCGACAGACGTGTAACGGCGATCGACTTCGGTGCGGAGCGCCATAAGGGTGATGTTGTCGAGATCCCCCTTTAGCCGCGAAGCTTTGACGATCGGATCAAGAGACTCCACTTGACTCGGAAGACGAGGCGGCGAGCCCATTACCGTCCTAACGATCTGATCGAGGTTTTTGCCTTCGAAATGGAATGGACGCCGGCCAGCGATCAATTCGTGAAAAATAACACCGAGCGAGTAGATATCGGATGAGGTCGTCAGCGGTCCTCCTTTTAGCTGTTCGGGACTTGCGTATGCTGGCGTCAGTGCGCGAAACATCGTTTGCGTTTGCGTCGAATCTGTCGGCAAACTCTCGTCGACCATTTTTGCCAATCCGAAGTCCAGCAATTTCGGCTCGCCGTCGGTAGTGACCAATATATTGGCAGGCTTCAGATCGCGGTGGACAATCAGGTTCCGGTGGGCATAGGTGACGGCGGAGCATATTTTTAGGAATAAATGAAGACGGGCGTTTACGTCGAGTGTTCGATCTTTGACAAAGTTCGTGATGGATACGCCATTGATATATTCCATCGCAAGAAACGGCAAACTGTCTTCCGAGATTCCTCCGTCGAGAAGCTTGGCGATGTTGGGATGATTCAACGATGCAAGGATTTGGCGTTCGCGGCGAAACTGCTCGACCATCTGACTATCCGCGATCGATCGTCGGACGATCTTTAGAGCAACCTCCTGTTCAAACTCACCGTCGGTCCGTTTTGCGAGATAGACCGTACCCATACCGCCAGAGCCGATCTCCCGGATTATTTGGAAGTTGCCGAAAAGCTTTCCCGCCATCGGCGAAGGATTATCGATCAGCGACTCGGCAGAAAAGACCCCTGTCTCGATAAAATCATCGGTCTCGGCATAAGACGCCAGCCACGACTCTATCTCGCCTCGCAAGTCTTCGTCGCCATCGCACTGCTCGATCACAAAATATTTTCGACCCTCTGGGTCAAACTCCAGGGCGGCCGAAAAGATCCCCTTAACCTGCTCCCAATTTTCCAGCTTATTCACTTATTCAGTTTTCAGGCGCCGATAAAGCCACGTCTTCGCTATTGCCCATTCGCGTTTTATTGTAGCTGGTGAAATATCCAGAACGTGCGCAGCGTCCTCAATGCTTAAACCGCCGAAGAACCTTAGCTCAACGATCTTTGCCTGCTGTGGCTCAAATTTCTTCAGTGCCTCGAGCGCTTGATCCAGATCGATCA
>JBDTXM010000266.1:0-4431 GCA_040006215.1 Acidobacteriota bacterium | reverse complement strand
GCGCCGAAGATGGTCCGTAACGCAAAGACCATAAAGACGCCGAAAAGCAAGCCGCCGCCCGCCCAGAGGGCGAGATAAACTACTGGTGCGGCCGGCGTTTGGTAAAGAGCGAGGCCGGCGATGGCGAACGGAAGGTGGGCCGCGGCCCACGCGTTCAGCGTGCAGACGGCGAGCGTCGCGTAATCACGGCGAAAGACCAGGCCGAAGCTTCCGACCCCTCCGAAAATGCCCATAAGAAGTATTGTCGCCGGAACATAAAAGACTGACATAAGCAGAAGCGGCTGGTAAAACCGCCCGGGGTCGAAAGAGAAAAATTGGAAGAAACGATCGCCGATGACAGGGATCACGGGGCGCTGCTGCATCGCTTCGTTATAGTTGGAAACGGCTTTCTTGTAGGTGGTCTCGTTGGCACCGTCGTCGTCTGTCTCGCTGGCCTGATAAAATTCGCTAAACGCCGGGATGCGGTAAACGGCATCAAGCTTGGCATTGACCGCTCCAAAAAACAGTATCGCAACAAGCAGGACAGCACCCGCCGCGAACAGCCAGCTTCCCGCGTCCATGATGTCACTCATGGCAGAGCCGGGTGCAACATACATCCGAAGAATGAGTTTTACATTGTCCATCGCGTAGAAAAGAGAGGTTGAAAGGCCGCGAACAGATTGCCCTCTAGCGGAAAAATTGTCAAGATTCTTTTTTTCGGTTTTTAGAGTTAAAATCGATATGGATCATCAAGGAAATCATAAATGAAAGAAGCAACCGAAAAGGCAGTGAAAACCAGGACCGAGACCGATTCGATTGGCGCTATCGAGGTGCCGGTAACGGCGTATTGGGGAGCGCAGACACAGCGATCCCTCAAGCATTTTAACATCGGATTTGACGTGATGCCGCGAGAAATGATCAGAGCACTCGGCATACTGAAAAAGGCGGCGGCGATCGTAAACAACAACCTCGGAAAGTTGTCGGACGACAAGCTGAAGCTGATCATACAGGCATCCGATGAAGTAATAGCCGGAACGCTCGATGAGCATTTTCCGCTGCGGGTGTGGCAGACGGGTTCGGGTACACAGACGAACATGAACGCCAACGAGGTGATCTCGAACCGAGCGATCGAGATCGCCGGCGGCGAGATGGGCTCGAAAACTCCCGTCCATCCGAATGATGAAGTCAACAAATCGCAATCGTCGAACGACACCTTCCCAACGGCCATGTATATTGCCGCGGCCGAGCGGACCGTCGCGCTTATTCCTGAGACCCAAAAGATTTACGATGCGATCGACGCCAAGGCGAAAGAATTTGCCAGCGTCGTAAAGATCGGCCGCACGCATTTGCAAGACGCGACGCCGCTCACGGTCGGGCAGGAATTCGGCGGTTGGGCAAGTCTGGTAAAGCGCGATATAGAGCGGTTGAATCTGGCCCTTCCAGGACTCTATGACCTGGCGATCGGTGGTACCGCGGTCGGCACCGGTTTGAACGCTCACCCGCAATTTGCCGAACGCGCTGCGGCAAAGATCGCTGAACTGACGGGACTGCCGTTCAAATCGCACCCGGATAAATTCGCGGCGTTGTCGGCTCATGACGAGGTCGTGTTTGCGTCAGGCGCTCTAAAAACATTAGCGGGAAGTTTGATGAAGATCGCGAACGATATCCGCTGGCTGGCGTCAGGCCCGCGGTGCGGTATCGGTGAAATTTCGCTTCCTGAAAACGAACCGGGCTCGTCGATCATGCCCGGCAAGGTCAACCCGACTCAGTCCGAGGCGATGACGATGGTCGCGGTGCAAGTTTTTGGTAATGACGCAGCGATCGGATTCGCCGGCTCGCAGGGAAATTTTGAGTTGAACGTATTCAAACCGGTGATGATCCACAATTATCTTCACTCGGTGCGGCTGATCCACGACGCGTGTCACGGCTTTGTCGATTACTGCATCAACGGCATCGAACTAAACCGCGAGCGGATCGACCATTTCGTCGCCGATTCGCTGATGCTCGTCACCGCGCTAAATCAGCATATCGGATACGACAATGCCGCAAAGATCGCGAAAAACGCACACAAAAAGGGAATTTCGTTAAAGGAGTCGGCGGTAGGATTAGGGTTGCTGGACGGTGAAAAATTTGACAAGCTCGTGAAGCCTGAGGATATGACGCATCCCTAGATCTAAGACATGTTCAAAGGTTGGGTTACAGCTTTTGTCAGGGTGGTAATACGGGCGGCTTCGGCCGCCTTTTTTGCGCGTTCTTTTGGGCCGCCTTTCGCAAGGTTTTTCAGATGCAGCAACGCATCCGATTTTCGGTTGAGCTGAAGCTGGAGCTCGGGCGTCGGATTTTTTTGATGATCTTCGGACAGTTTGGCAACGACCGCCTCATATTGGGCGATCCGCTCGTCGTAACCGGGAACAGATTGGGGGGCTTCATTAGACATAAGATCAAACTAAAATCGCGTAGTGTTATGCGGGAAACCAAAAATCGTCGTCGTAACGACGCTCGGCTTCGGCCCAAGCCTGGTCCTGAGCGAAATCGAATATCTGATAAAAATGGACGTCGGGCGGAAGAGTTTCGTTATCGAGTATCTGGCGAATATCCTTCTGTTCGTCAAAACGGGGCGCAACCTCGAACATTACGGCGACAAATGCCGAGATATCCTCGGCAGCCGTCAGCTTGTTCGCACGGGCGCGCTCGATGCCGAGCTTGACCATGCTGCGAAGCTGAGCGTCGTCGTAGGAGGCGACTCTGTCGCAGGTGGCCTTACGCACGGCTTTTGCCACCTCAAAGGCCAGTTCGTCCTCGTCGGCAGCGATAAAATGCTGGATCTGTTCCTGTCGAATTACAAACATGTAGTTTAATGCTGCGAAATTACGATCAGCCAATCTTCAGAAACCGTTTTAGCCTCCGACCATTACCTGAGGAAAGCCAACTACGAGACTACCGCCATGAACCGTCGGGTCACCAATTCGAGCTTGGAGCATGCTACCCGTCATTACAGAAGTTGAACCCATCGCGATCGAGTCGGGCGGTCCCACACAGACGCACATGTCGCTAACGCGAGCTGCGGGCATCATTCCGATCAAAACGGTCGGGCAACCCGGCGGAAGCACGGGGCCACCTACGTGGGGTATTGGCGGTGTTCCGGGCGTGACCATTGGACAAACGTGCATATCTCCAACTCTTGAGGCTGGCGGCATAATGTTCTTCTATTGATCTAGCTCCGAGGTTTTGAGGCCTCCATTCTCCAGGCTGAAACTTAACAGCTTGCCTCCGGTTTCGTCCTCAGTAAAGAAGTTTTCGACATTACCGAATAGTATTTTAAGCTCTTCCGGCGTGCAAACGGGAAGGAACTTTCGCAGGACACGCGGATCGTAAAATCGAAACACCATCGAATTTGCACGTTCATCGTAGACGTTAACGAGGTCACGGAAGTGACGGCGCATCTCAGGCAGCGGTTTTGTACTGTGAACGAAGATTCCCCAGTGCTTTCCAAATCCTTCGTCGATGACCCAATCGGTAAACTTGCTGTCAGGCGACAGCCGCACGACATACGGGGCAACGTAAACCATGTCCGGCTCGAGGTCGCCGGAGAACAAACAGAAGTTAGGGATGCGTGCTTCGTAAAGACGCATCGGAAGATCCGGCACCGAAGCACCGTCGAAGACGCCGTAAAGACGCGTTTTGTTTGTAATAAGATGCTTTCGAAGCTCTTGTCTATCCATTTCTAAGCTTTACCCTTATTGCCTGCGTCGCCACCGCTTTTTGCTCCGCCCCCTGCCTTCGCTGATCCGCCCGCGGCCCCTCCACCAGCGCCGCCGCTTGCGCTTCCTCCGGCACTTGCACTACCGCCGCCAGCTCCGCCGCCAACGTTCGCACTACCGCCAGCCCCGCCCGCGGCTGATCCGCCGGCGCTTCCTGAAACACTGGCCCCACCGGGACCTACGTCAACTGATACTCCCGCACTGCCTGCAGCTCCGCCTGCTCCGCCACCGACACTGCCACCGGCTCCGCCCGCCGAACCACCGACCTTAGCGGCCGCCGAACCGCTTGCCGCACTTCCTCCTCCGGCTCCGGCTGCGCCTGAGGCACCGCCGCCTCCCGATGATGCGCTGCCCGACGCTCCGCCTCCGGCTGCGGCACTTCCGCCTCCGGCTCCGGCTCCCCCCGAAGCTCCGCTGCTTGCCGCGGCACCACCGCCGCCCGACGGTCCTCCGCCTGACGCTCCGCCTCCGGCTCCCGCTCCCCCCGAAGCTCCGCTGCTCGCCGCGGCACCGCCGCCGCCGGACGATGCTCCGCCTCCGGCTCCCGCTCCCCCTGAGGCTCCACCGCCCGCTGCGGCACTTCCGCCCCCGGCTCCGCCTGAGGCACCGCTCGAACTCCCACCTCCGCTTCCGCCACCCATTGCTGCGAACGGAGCACCGTTTGTGGCCGCGCCGGCCATTGTCGATGAGT
>JBDTXM010000265.1:0-4437 GCA_040006215.1 Acidobacteriota bacterium | reverse complement strand
AGGATTCCGTCAAGAAGTTCATGGCCACGCCATATGACCCGACGCAGAAGGAAACGACTGCCGTAAAGTAAGGCTGATTTTCGCGAGCCCATGAGGCGGGTTCCGAAAGGGCCGCCTTTTTCTAGTTTTGGCGGTCGTTTCACGGCGGCTTTATCCCGTTGTCCCGCGAGGTGCCGCAAACAAAAATAACCAGGTCGTATCGACAATTGGTTGTTGACAGAAAAAAGGCGGGCCTTTCAGACCCGCCGACCAATGCCCCTTGCTTCCCCCTTGAATTAGAAGTTGAACCGGAAGGCGAACTGGATCTGACGGTTTGAGCCAAGTCCAACGGTGCGTCCGACAGTCGCCCTTTCCAGGCCGAAGGTAGAACCCGCGGCTCCCTGGGTAAATGCCTGTCCGGGCTGCACAACGTTCGAAGTGCCAGCCGAATAAACGCCGCCGGTCAAGCTAAGGTTCGGTAGTGCGTTATTAAGCGTCGTCGAAGGATTTGCGAAATTCGTATTGTTGAAAATGTTAAATATCTCGGTACGAAATTCGAAATTCATGGTCTCAGTGAAACGGAACCGCTTCGACAGAATCATATCCAGCTGCTTGAAGTTGGGACCCGAGAATTGGTTGCGGCCCAAATTGCCGAACGTTCCAGGCCCGGGCGTCGCGAACGCAGCCGGATTGATAAATTGCCGGTCGGCATCCAGAAACGCGTTCGCTCCGTCTATTAGGTTCGGCCTACGGATATTTCGCGAATTGCCACCTCCCGGTGTATTGACCACGGCGATGAAACCGGTCGGAAGTGCGGGGAAGCTTGCGCCGAAGCTCGGAAGGTTGGCCACAAATCCGTTGGCGAAAAATCCGCCCGCACCATTAGGGCAGCCGGCGGCCAATTGGCACTGGACGACGACGTCCGGACGAACAACGAGAACTTCGACAGGGACGCCGCTGCGGGCGTTGATGATGCCGCCGACCTCCCAGCCGCCGAGTAGGACGTTGCCGGTCTTGCCGAAATCGAATTTACCGCTCTTTCCAAAGGGAAGTGCGTAGAGAGCGCTCAGGTTGAAGCTGTGGCGAACGTCAAAGTTGTTGCGTCCGCGGTCCGCTTCGAAGTTATCGAGTTGGGCCGAGGTGCGCGCTTCGTTTGACCCTGCACTGGTCCCGACGCTCTTGCCGAATGTGTACTGCGCATTCATCGTCAAGCCCGTGCTGTAGCTTCGCTGAAGCGATACCTGCAGTGCGTTGTAACTATCATCCCCGCCGCTGGTTTTGTAATCGACCTCAGCAAATGGATTCTGGACGGACGTGCCGCTGACGATGCTGAACTGGCGGACAGTGTTGACGCCGATCACCTGTCCTGTGACCGGATCTGTCCGGTTTACTACGCCGACGCCGGTCGGAATGTTCGAGCCGTTGACGATGCTCGTCTGGCCCGGAAGTATCTTGTTGGCGACGCTTCGCAGGAACAAGTTGCGGCCCTGGCTGCCGACATAGGCGATGGTCGAGGTCAGCTTGAAGGGCAGCTGCTGCTGCCATGAGAACGTGTATTGGTAGACGCGTTCGGGCACCGTGTAATCGCTTGAATAAGCTCGCGGCTGGTAGTTGCGATTGTTCGGAGTGGTATTGAACGCGGTAATAATTCCCGGGATGTTGGCCGGAAATGCAAGAAGGCCGCCGCTCGTGATCGTCGAGCTGATACGGTCGCTTTCGATCGCCTGGATCTGGTCTTCTGTCTGGCCCGGCCCGTAATATATGCCAAACCCGCCGCGGACGACAGTTTTGCCGCCGCCGAAGAATCCGTCACCGCCCTGATCAGGCGACCACGTGAAGGCGACACGCGGTCCAAAATTGTTCTTCGATGTTTTGTACGGATCCTGGCTTGGGTCACGCAGAACGCCCGTATTAATGTCGAATAGGATCTGCTGATCGTGCGCCTCGAGCAGCGGGGCGTAATATTCGTATCGCAGACCGTAGCTCAGCGTGAAACCCGGACGGATCTTCCACTCGTCCTGCGCATAGCCGATATAGTAGTTCTGTTTTGCCAAGCGAATGCCGCCAGGTCCGTTGGTAAATGGGCTCGGGGAACTCACGTCGCCGAGATACTGGACCGAAGTCGGCGTGTTGGCGAGAAACGCGGACAGATTAGAAAACGTGTAAGTCGTTCCACCCTGCCGGTCTGTGTAGAGACGTACAAGCCGCAGCTCGCCGCCGAATTTGAAATTGTGATTTCCCTTGATCCAGTTGAGGCTGTCAATAAACCCGACCGAGTAAGGTGTGTAGGGCGCTCCGCGGCCGTTTGTCGCACTGTTTGTGCGAACGAGGCCGCCGGGGATTGAAATACCCGAGGACGTTCCCTGGCCAGCGATACCGGTGTTGGCAACGCTGCCCGAAATGTTGAGCGTGATGTTGGTAAAATCGAGACCATTAACGATCGGGGCCGAACCGTTGATGCGGGTACGAGCACCGTTGTAACCGACCTTGAACTCATTTATGAGCGATCCATCCTTTCTAAGGATCGACTGCCATCCGGCGACTCCGTTCTGGGGGACCGCCTCGATGCGAACGATCCGGCCCGAAACTCCCTCCGGAGCGACGTCCGTTCCCTGATCGCGAAAGAATCTAAAATAGAATTTGTTCGACTGGGTGAACTGATAGTCAAACCTCGCTCCGAATGATTTCTCATCGGTATTTTCAAGGTCCTGCAATTGGACGATGTCGAAACCATTGGTCGCCGAGGCATTTGGAATGACGACGGCGTTCGGCGAGCGAAAGCCTGTTATAAACGGCTGAACAAGCGGGTTGATAGGTGTGCCCGTTGGGTTTGTCGCGGTGATGGAACCGGGGATTATCGCTCCCGGCTGTGCGAGGCTCAGGCTCGGAGCAGCCTCGACGAAATTCAGGCCGAAGCGTCCGCGATACTGCTCGTAACTGCCGAAAAAGAAAAGCTTGTCCTTGATGATCGGGCCGCTGATCGACCCGCCGAACTGATCCAGCTGAAGCTTGCTCTTGGGAATTCCGGCGCTGATGTTGTCAAAGAAATTTCGTGAATCAAGTGCCTCACGGCGAAGATATTCGAAAACCGAACCGTGAAATTTATTGCCGCCTGATTTGGTCACGACGCTGATCTGTCCGCCGGTGCCGGTGCCGTACTCTGCCGGAAAATTGCTGGAATCGACACGAAACTCCTGGACGTTCTCGAGGCTCGATTGCAGACGGAAAGGCGACGGGACCTCGCCGTTAAGATTGCCGGGCGATGCGTCGATGATCGCGGTTCCCTCGACACCGTCATAGCGAACTACGTTCTGCTGATTGGCCCGCCCTGAGAATCTGATATCCGCAAATGTGCCGCCGCCAGCGTTCTGCGCGCCCGGCGCCTGAAGATATAACTGTGAAAGCTGGCGTCCGTTGATCGGCAGACCCTCGACCTCGCGGGCGTTTACGTTTGCGCTCATGCTGGCTGAGGAAGTGTTTACGATATTGTCTTCGCCCGACACAACATCGACCTGCACGCTGACGCCCTGGGTCGAGAGCTTGAACTCAAGATCGAGCGGTTGTCCGGCGAGAACATCGATACCACCTTTGGTCGCGGCCGCGAAACTGCTCGCCTTAACGCTTACGGAATATTTCGAAGGCTTTAATGCGGCTACCGTGAATGTGCCGTCATCGTTTGCGGTCGTCGTGCGCATTTGGCCGGTCGCCTCATTGGTTACGGTGACCGACGCGCCCGGCACGACAGCTCCGTTCGGGTCGACAACCCGTCCGTTTATACGCGCGTCACCCTGGCCAAAAGCGGCGATACAAAAAAATGCTGAGATAAAGAAAAGTGAAATTCCTTTGAAAAAAGAACTCGGTTTCATGATCACTCCTTAGAAACGTGTTTTGAATTGATAGACGGCGGTTGGGATACAGCTATCGCCTGAAAACCGCCCTTGGTTCAATAATTTGTTTAAATTTCGTGCTTGCAAGGGAGAGGATAGTAGCGGAGGGTTAACGGCGCGTGAACTAGGTGTTAAATGAATGTTAACTCTGGGCCGCCGTTGCTGGAAGTTGGAAAAGGAGTGTACGACCGGGCCTGCTAACGCGTGGACTCTTTCAATTCGGCGCGGATCTGCATCCAGATCTCGTTGTAAAGCCACTCGGGCGGCGGGTTCTCTTCGCCGTGGTGATCTGGTTTGAGGATCAGGTCGCCGGTGGCGAGGAGGATGCGTTTTACCTCGGGGTTTTGGTCGGCTTTGGCACGCATTGCGGTGAGGATGAGGCGGTAATGCTCGCCGGGCGTGGCGGAGCGATACGGAAACCTCTTGCCATCGAAAGTGCACCAGTCGATCCCGAGCGTTTTCATGTTATCTTCGGCGAGGGTTCCGGCGGATTTTGCTTCGAAGGCGGTCATCTGTGCGACCTGTTCGCGGGTGTATTTCCACGTCACGCGTTTGTCCCTCGCCCGCGGAT
>JBDTXM010000264.1:0-4453 GCA_040006215.1 Acidobacteriota bacterium | reverse complement strand
ACTTTTAGTGGTTGACGACGAAAAGAATCTACGGCTGGTCGTTCAAAAAGAACTGGCACGGCAGGGTCACGACGTCGAGACCGCGTGTGACGGCGAAGACGGCTGGTCAATGCTCGAATCGCAGGATTTCGATGTCCTGCTTTGCGATATTAATATGCCGCGGCTTGACGGTATCGGACTGCTCCGCCGGCTATGCGAGCGGCCGGCCATTCGTCCCGAGGTCATTATGTTGACGGGTCAGGCCACTGTCGAAAGTGCGATCGAGGCAATGAAGCTCGGGGCCTACGATTATTTGACCAAGCCCTACCGAATCACGGAGCTATCTGCTCTCGTCACCCAAGCCGCAGAAAAACAGGAATTAAAGCTCGACAACCAGAGGCTGCGTGCGCAGATCGAGCGGTCAACGAAATCCATGCCCGATATCGTCGGCGATTCGCGTCATATTAAGGAGATCCTGCGTCTCGTCCAGCGGGTTGCTCCATCCGACACATCGGTTCTCATTACAGGTGAATCGGGCACCGGAAAGGAGCTTGTTGCCCAGGCGATCCATCGTCTCAGCAAGCGAAAGGACAAAACGTTTATCGATCTTAACTGTGCCGCACTTCAGGACACGCTGCTCGAATCAGAACTATTTGGCTATGAGGCCGGAGCATTCTCCGGTGCGCGCAGCCGCAAGCTCGGTTTGTTCGAACTGGCAAACGGCGGAACGCTATTCCTCGACGAGATAATGGAGATGCCGCCGCAGCTACAATCAAAACTGCTGCGTGCGCTTGAAACACGTTCTTTCTTTCGAGTCGGCGGTGTTAAAAAGGTTGACGTCGATGTTCGGCTTATTGCCGCCACCAATCGTGACAAGGAAAAGGCACTCGCCGAAGGTGTTTTCCGGGCTGATCTGATGTACCGGATCAATAGTTTTGAGATCGATATCCGGCCGCTGCGCGAACGCCGCGAGGACATCGAGCCGCTTGCCCGGCACCTGCTGGACAAGATCGGCGGACCGAACGCGCCGGAGCTTACGCAGCCCGCGATAGATGCTCTCGTTGCCTTTGATTGGTCTGGGAATGTACGTCAGCTTCGCAACTGTCTTGAGCGCGCCGTCCTGCTTGCCGACGACGGCCGAATTACGATACGCGAGCTTCCGCCTGAGGTGCTGTACCGGGCTGAGAGACCGAATGTGTCCGTCAGCTATAATGCGGGATCGCCCGGCGCCGTCGGCTCGTTTCAGAATGTCCCTTCCACAAACCTGCGCGATGTAGAACGTCAGCAGATCGTCCACGCCCTCGAAAAGACAGGGTGGCATCGCGGCAAGACCGCCGAGATGCTCGGCATTTCGCCCTCAACCCTCTACCGTCGCCTTCGCGAATACGACCTGGAAGCACGGTAGGCACAAATCCATATGAAAATCCTTAATACTTTGACCTTTCTTCTGTTTGGCTCACTGTTAGTCACCTCGACGTTTGGCCAGCAGAAGATGGGCGGAAAGGTTGTGGACGTGATCGACGGCAAAACGCTGGTCGTCGAAATGCCCGCCGGAAGGATCACTACGATCCTGCACTATATCGAAATACCTGAACCCGGACAGTCGCCCGCCCTTAGTCAGACGGTCAAGGATCATTTGAGCAATCTCGTGATCGGAAAGAACGTGCTGGTCGAACCGCGCGGTCTCCTGCCGACCAAGATGCTTGCCCAGGTTTACCTGAACGGCGCAGACATCGGCCAGCAGATGGTTCGTGACGGTGCCGCCTGGCACACCCCCGCAGTCAAGACCGGACAGAACCAGAACGACAGCGATTCGTACGAAACTTATCAGGCTCTTGCCCGCACGGAAAAACGGGGCGTTTGGTCGATCCTGGACCTGAAGCCCGCGTGGGAGTATCGAGCCGAAAAGGAAAAGCAGGCACGTGCCGAAGAGGAACGCCAGTGGCAAACAGCCTCGATCACGGGCAGCCGCGGCGGAGCCAGCTACGGACCATCGCGAAATTCACCGAGGGTGACAAAGGGAATTAATAACGCCGGCGCCCTGCTCAACAATTACGACAACGAGCGAAAATCCGGTTCGCTGCGAACACCGATCCTTGGCGTAATGGACCCCGATCCGTCGCGGAAAACCGCGGCAGCCGTCGGTTATTTTTACAAAGAAGACGAAAAGGGGAAGCGAAACGGATATTATTCGGTGCTCATGCTTTCCTCCGCGAGCAACGCACGTTTTCGGTCAAGTGATATGACCGTGACGATCGACGAAAAGCAGGTCGCCGTCTCAAAGGGGCGCCGTACCGAGAAAAAAGCCGACAACGCGTTGGAAGAGACCTTGGAATACACGGTCAGCCGGTCAGTCGTCGAAAAAATGGCAAACGGCTCGAAGGTGATCCTGACGATCAACGGTTACTCGCTCATCCTTCTTCCGGGCTATCAGATGCTGATGTTCAACCTCCTCGACGCCACGAAATAACGCCCGCCTGTTGATCTCGCTAAAGTGTCTTTAACTCGATCGAAAATTTATACGTTGATTCAGCGAACTGGGTTCTTCGCTTCCTTTCTATGTGCATTATTTTTGGCGCAGCCATCGTTCTCGCAGGGCCGACTCAGCGGACAGGTTGTCGATGTGATAGACGGCAGAACCGCTGTGATAGATGTAAGCGGGACCCGATTGGACCTTGTGCTGCAGTTGATCGACGTACCCGAGCCCGGACAGAAATTGAGCAGCGAGGTGGCCGAGCATCTTAGAGCATTGATCGCAAAGAAAACAGTTGAATTTAAGGTTCGCACGACCGAGGGAGACCGATCTGTCGGTTCTATTTTTCTCAACGGCGTCGACATTGGCCAGCAGATGCTTCGCGATGGCGGTGCGTGGCTTTTGCCCGTTGATATGACCGATGCCGAGGCGCCCGAACGTAATATGTACACCGTGGCCGAGTCTCAAGCCAGGGCCGATAAGCTCGGGGTATGGTCAGTGCCCGGCCTCAAGCCAGCATGGGAGTTTCGTGCGGAACAGAGATCTTCGACAGGGCCAGGAGACACCTACCGCTACAGTTCGCTCGGTGACCCGTCGCCGGGGCGTCCGCGAAATCCGCAGGCCAGAACGAATGGCGATGCTAACCTGAGCCTCTGGGCAGATATCATGAATGCCGATTCGGGAGCCGCGGGCGGGCTGGTCCGCAGGAAACTCGATGATTCGGGTGTCCGAATGACCGCGACAAACGCGACCGTTCTCGAACTTTCTTCGGCAAAGCTAAAACAAAAACTATCGATCCGCGCTATTTATGCGATGCGCGGCTTGGCGCAAGGCAAAGACGAGATGTTCGTGATCGGTTTTCAGGCCGCGGCAAAAACCTCACGATTGACGCAGGCCATGCCCGCTTCGATCACGGCTGAGGGCAAATTGTTCACGCTGGGGCCCGCACGGCGATTCGTTTGGCAAAATTATAGCGATCCGCAGGAAATATTCTTCTACATTGTCTCGAGAAGCACTTTGAGCGCGATCGCCGGTGCGCGAACCACCGAGGTTGTGCTGGGCCCGTTTACCGGCTCACTAGATATCGAATCGCAGACGCAGATGCTGCAGCTTCTGGACGCCGCACAGTAGATCTCTGTTTTCACCGAGATCGGCTAACGAATAAGTAACGCCTCTCCGACAGCGGCATCAGTTTCGCGTCGAACTTTATCTTTAGCCTTTCAAGCTCCGTTCGCAGCGTCGGACCGCCGAACAGCAGCAGGCCGCGCCTTCCCGCCCATTTTACAAGCCGCGGAAGTTTCTCAGTAAATTTATCCAGGGCCCGGCAGGTGATAACCGAAAACTGGCCTTCAATCGCCTCTTCAAACTGTCTGTTTGTATTGGTTACACGGCGGCTAAGTCCCAGCCTCTCCGCCGCACTGTGAAGAAAAGCCGTTTTTTTTGCCTTGGACTCGATCAACGTCGCCCGTAGGTCATCTCGCGCGATCAGACAAGGGATTGACGGAAGCCCGGCACCCGGGCCGATATCCGCGAAGCTCGTCCTAGGGGGTAAAAATTTGAGTAGGGTCAGCGATTCCAAAACATGCCGGGTGGCGAATTCGGTCGGCGAGCACGGTGCGACGAGATGAAGCAACGGATTGCTTTCGAGGACGAGTTCGTAATAATCGGCAAGCTTTTCGATTCTCTCATCAGGAAGCGCGACTCCGAACTGCTCCTGATATTCCTTGATCGCCGCAATAAATTCATTTCGCACAGGAAACAGTTTCACTCAAACACATCAGAAGGCAAAATCGCGGAGCGGGCACGAAGTGTGGAACGTTCCACAATATCTAACGCGCGTTGTAAGGTTTGAGGCCGCAAATAAAAAGAACAAAAGACTTTCGATCTTTTGTTCCTCGGGTACTTCCGAAATTTTGGTGCGGACGAGAAGAATCGAACTTCCACTGCCTTGCGGCAACAGGCTTCTGAGACCTGCGCGTCTACCAGTTCCGCCACGTCCGC
>JBDTXM010000263.1:0-4466 GCA_040006215.1 Acidobacteriota bacterium | reverse complement strand
CCGTCGTTTCGCATAAGCTTCGCGAAGGGCGCGTATCCACCGTCGCTGGTGTGAGAATTGTAGTGGCCTTCGTCGAATAGGATCAACGGATGGCGGTCGGTATAAGCCGGATTCCGCACCGTTAAGTCGAACGCCGAGTCGGGTCGCTGTCCGGCCGGAAAGAATGTCAGGTATAGCAGTCCTGACGCCACGACCGCCACAAGTCCAACAACAACCATCATCATCTTCTTCTTCATCAGCCACCTCTCTCATCTTTGCAAAAAGAATCAGACCATCAAGCGGCGCAACCGTTGACAGCGTTCCTCGAACCCAAGTTTAGGCGGACGGCCATCCTCACGGGATAGGCCATCATCTGGTTTTCGCCGATGAAGGAGCGAAAGGCCTGAAGCATCTCAATGACGCCGCCCATCTCTGAGCGAAAGCCTTTTTGGATCACATTCGATTGAACGGCAATCGGGAGTAAGGCGTGGGGCGATTCGCTCTCGGTGAAAAGAGCATCTTTCTCAAAAATCACCCAAACAATAGCACCGAACAAGGACGCTTACAAGCGAATTTACGGAAGTAAGACGGGAGCGTTTGACGGGCGAATATCTTTGCGGTAAATTATCCGGCAAGATGTCGCCTGACATCTTCTGCGGTTTCGGCCTGGTGGGTGGGCTTAGACCGCAACTTTTGAGAAACCTCCCAGGTTTCTCTGGTGATCGAGGTTCGGACGCCCCGGTTACCACGAACGCTTTCAGTAGAGGGTTAGCGTTTCGGTTTGCAAGAATGAAAAAGCGTCGGCACGCAACGCCGACGCTTTTTCATTCTTGATCAAACGGGCGATCGGGAGCGACATTTCGGATCTGGGGCGAAGCGTCCGCGGAATGAAGAAAGGGACACGGAAAAGCTATAGCCATCGGCTATTTGTATTGGGATTACGGAGATCGCATTGACTTGCCCTTTTGGAGGAACGTAAGATAACGGTGGACTCGGATCCATTTATTTAAGGTAAAGTGCCATGAGAATGAAGTTCAGCAACCGATCAGCATCTCGCCGGACCCGCACTCTATTTGAGCGCGCACTGGCGTTTGCTTTGCTTGCGGGCATTGTTTGTGGCGTTACTTTCGGCTCGGCACATGATCACGGACAGGCCTATCGGGGCAGCGGCGGCATTTTCAGCGCCGCCGGCATCGCCGATTCGGCCGGATCTGCATACACATCCGGCAGCAGCCAGAAGGCATTTGAATGTCTCCTCTGTCTGTTTCATCAGAATCTATTTAACAGCACTGTTCCGGCAGCGGTTTTTACCGCTGCATCCGTCGAGCTGGAAGTTAGTTCGTCCGCCCAACCAGTTCTCGCGTATTCCAATCCATTTAGTTCTACCCCCATCGCCCGTTTGTCGGGCAGAGCCCCACCGACAGCCTAAGACAGGCAAATCTCGGTGATCGGGTCCGGTTTCGATCGCCCCAGCTTTATTGATCGCCGAAAATTTGCCACGTAGTTGATCTGCGGCAGTTGTCACGCGCCTGCCAATAAGCTAATTGACGACGGACTCTTGCTCGCGACCTTTTGTAGTTGCGGCTGCAGGATAAGTGATCTTTGGAACGCGCTCGTGTTCTAAATCGATCTATGAGGCATTGATGAAAAATTTATTCAGGGCTCAATCTCTAGTTTTATTTATATCGATAGGTGTTATTGCCCAGTCGCTCGGGACGGCTGGTTCTATTTTCGGGTTGGTTACTGATCCTAACGGAGCGGTTGTTGCGGGAGCTTCGGTCAGCATTAGCAATGCTCTGACAGGCTATTCACGAACTGTTACGACCGCGACAGACGGCACTTACCGTTTTAACGATATTCCGCCGAACAATTACGTGCTAAAGATATCGGCGTCAGGTTTCGGCGGCACAACCCAGGCCGTCAATGTTCGGTCGACTGTTCCGATGAACATACCGGTCGCATTGACACTTGCAAATGCCATGGCGACGGTGGACATTCAGGAAAACGAAACGATCGTTGAAAATGTCCCGACGACGCACGTGGACGTGGATGCGTCGGAACTACGGCGATTGCCTCTGCGTACGCCTGGCAATGGGTTGAGCGATGCTGTGACGATGAAATCACCGGGTGTAGTAGCCGATTCCAACGGTTTCTTTCATCCGCTCGGCGATCACGCTCAGACGCAATTCACGATCGACAATCAGCCGATCACCGATCAGCAAAGCAAAGCATTTTCAACACAGATACCTGTAAACGCGATCCAATCGCTAGAGGTCATAACCGGTGCAACGCCCGCCGAATACGGCGACAAGACAAGCCTGGTCGTAAACGCGATAACCAAATCGGGCATCAATCACAAGCGCCCGACGGGGAGTGTCTATTCGACATTCGGCAATTTCGGCAGCTATCAGGAAGAAGCCGATGTGGCGTACGGCGGGTCGAAGTTCGGAAATTTTGCGGCGTTCAATTTTGACCGTTCGAACCGATTTCTCGATGCGCCGGAATTCACCGTGATTCATGACAACGGCAATGCGGCAAGCCTGTTTGACCGTTTCGACTACGATCCGACAAGCAAAGATTCGTTTCATCTCAACCTGTTTTTCGCGCGAAACAGATTCGAGATCCCTAACACCTTCGATCAGGACGCATTAGGTCAAGACCAGCGACAGCGGGTCGAATCGCTTAATATCGCTCCCGGCTACGTCCATGTTTTCAATGGCTCGACTGTGTTGTCGATAAACCCATATTACCGGCAAGATCAAGTCAATTATTTCCCGAGTGCGAACCCGTTCTCGGACCAGACGACAACCATCGCACAACAGCGTCGGTTGGCAAATGCCGGAATTCGGGGAGACCTGTCGTACGTAAAAGGCATGAACAATATCAAGGTCGGCGGGCAGTATCAGCGGACGTTCCTAAAAGAAGGTTTTCAGTTTGGGTTGACCGATGCGGGTTTTAATCCTCTTTGTTTTGACGATAGCGGCGAACCGGTCGGCGGAACTGCCTGTGGAGAAGGGACAACACCAAACCCCGATTTCCTGCCGGGTTTACTGCCATTCGATCTGACACGCGGCGGACAACTATTTGCGTTTAACGGACGCGCGACGATCAAACAGGCCGCGGCCTATATTCAGGACGCTTTGAATTTCAAGGACGGGCTTACGGTCAGTGTTGGGCTTAGATACGACAACTATCATGGCCTGAGCAGCGGGAGCTCCGTTCAACCGCGTCTCGGAGTCTCGTACTTGATCAAGCCAACGAACACTGTGCTTCGTGCCTCATACACGCGAAACTTTGAAACGCCGTATAACGAGAATCTTGTACTTTCGAGTTCGACAGGCGGCAATGGCCTGGCTGACGGAATTCTCGGCGATGTTTCCACATCACCCCTCAAACCCGGCAATCGCAACCAATATAACGTCGGTGTCCAGCAAGGTATCGGGAAATTTATTGTCCTCGATATCGACTATTTTTATAAGCTGACACACAACGCTTACGACTTTAACGTGATACTGAACACGCCCATAACATTTCCGATCTCGTGGGACCAGTCGCGAATTCACGGGATCTCGTTCAGGGCAAATTTAGCGAACTACAAGGGGCTGAGTGCATTCTTTACCGCTGGCCACAACGTCGCCAAATTCTTCCCTCCCGAAACAGGCGGTTTGTTCTTCAACTCCGATCTGCCTGCCGGGCCTTTTCTGATCGATCACGATCAGAAGTTTCAGCAAACAACACAGGTCCAATATTCGTTCGATCAGTTCAAGGGCTTTCACAAGTTCCAGCCTTTTGTGGCTTTCACATGGCGATACGACAGCGGTTTGGTCTCTGGCGAAATTACCGACTTCGCAACCGCACTGGCGCTTAGCGGGGATGAGCAGCAGCAGATTGGGCTATTCTGCGGCGATCAATTTGGCACGGTCGCGAATCCACTGACTTCTTGTTCCTCGGCGATCCGAGGCGCCCTGAGACTGCGCATCCCGGGTGACGGAACCGAGAACGATGTAACCAATCCGCCCCGCATTGCACCGCGGCACCTGTTCGATTTGGGTTTCGGAAGCGATAACCTGATTCGCTCGGACAAGGTCAAGCTGTCGGCGCGTCTTACCTTAGTTAACTTCACAAACAAGGACGCTTTATACAACTTTAACTCGACCTTTAGCGGGACCCATTTCGTTACCCCGCGTTCGATCCAGGCTCAATTCGGCATAACTTTTTGACGAGGGATGTAGCATTGAATGATGAAGGACGGCTGATAGGGCCGTCCTTTTTTTGGTCCAGCATTCTGTCACTCTTTGGTTTAAATTCCATTAGACAGCGATCGGGAGTAAGGTGTGGGGCGATTCGCTCTCGGTGAAAAAGAGCATCTTTCTCAAAAATCACCCAGACAATAGCACCGAACAAGGGCGCTAACACGCGGATTTACGGAAGTAAGACGGGAGCGTTTGACGGGCGAATATCTTTGCGGTAAATTATCCGGCAAGATG
>JBDTXM010000262.1:0-4503 GCA_040006215.1 Acidobacteriota bacterium | reverse complement strand
GGCGGACGGCCGACATCAAACGCGATATTACTTACGAAAACCTCGCCGACGATGTGGCCGGGCTGCTCGACTATCTCAAGATCGGACGCGCGGACGTGATGGGTTACTCCTTAGGCGGCGGTGCCGCGATGCTGTGTGCGATCCGCCATCCGGAAAAAGTGCGAAAGGTTGTCGTCATCTCGCACCCGCTCCGCCGCGATGGCTGGGTCAAAGAAGCGAACGACGCGTGGCCTAATTTCTCGGCGGATATGTTCAAAGGCACGCCCGCCCAAACCGAGCGCGAAAAACTAAATCCAATACCTAACTCGTTCCCCGATTTTTTCAATCACATCAAAGCTGCGGCTCTGAGGCCATACGATTTCGGCGCGGACAATCTCAAAGCCACCAAAGCTCCGTTCTTCTTCATTAACGGCGACGCCGACGGCGTACGGTTCGACCACATCGCCGAAATGTACCGCCTCAAAGGCGGCGGCAACACCCACGCCGACATGATGCCCCGATCCGAATCAAGACTCGCCATCATCCCCAACACAACCCACGTCACGCTGATGAACCGCATGTCAACGATCGTCCCGATGGTCAACGACTTTCTCGACGCTAAGCCCCAAAAGCAATAGACTCGTACGACTGTTCTCGGCCTTTTTTTGAGCTATCAAGGTCAGCATCATATAATCGACGTTATGACAGCAGCAAAAAATACGATATGTCTTTGGTACGATGGGGACGCTGAGGAAGCGGCGAGGTTTTATGCGGAGACGTTTCCTGATTCGTCGGTCGACGCGGTGCACAAGGCTCCGGGAGATTTTCCGGCCGGGAAAGAGGGCGATGTGTTGACCGTCGATTTCACCGTGCTGGGCATCCCGTGCCTTGGACTCAACGGCGGACCGATGTTCAAGCATAGCGAAGCCTTTTCCTTTCAGATCGCGACCAAAGATCAGGAAGAAACGGACCGCTACTGGAACGCCATCGTAAAGAACGGCGGCGGAGAGAGTGAGTGCGGCTGGTGCAAAGACAAATGGGGTCTGTCCTGGCAGATCACGCCCGTAGCCCTGAGCGAAGGAGTAACCGACCCCGATCCGGCCGTTGCGAAACGAGTCTTCGACGCGATGATGACAATGCAAAAGATCGACATCGCCGCCATCGAAGCCGCCCGCCGTGGCTGAACGTCTATAACCGCGTGGCGGCAGTTGATTGAAGCGTGGTTCCGCGTGGGTTCAAAACCACGGCTGAATTCGTTTTGACCGCCACGCGCGGAGCCGATGCGAATGGTGAAGTCAGTCTTTTTACAATTCATTCAGCACATCGTGAACGGTGAGATTGATGCGGTGTCTGAACGACTAATGGCTGATCGGGCCCTTGCCACGGCTCCGTCTGTCCTCGGGGCTTCTCGTCAAAACGCCCAAGATTTCTTTTTCAGCGAGATCAACCATTATCTATACGCCGGCGACACGGCCCTGCATCTTGCAGCCGCTGCCTTTCACCGTCCGATCGCAGAGCTTCTGGTAGCGCACGGCGCGGACCCTCAAGCAAAGAATCGCCGCGGAGCCGGGCCGCTCCACTATGCCGCCGACACAAATCATTGGAAACCGGACGAGCAAGCCGCCACGATAGCGTACCTCTTATCTGTTGGAGCAGACCCGAATGCCCTGGACAAAGACGGGGTCGCTCCGATTCATCGGGCGGTCCGAACGCGTTCGCTGCCCGCGGTTTTAGTGTTGCTTGACGGCGGAGCAGATCCGGTGATGCGAAACAAATCCGGCTCGACGCCGCTCCACCTTGCGGTGCAGACAACCGGACGGGGCGGAAGCGGTTCTGAGCACGCGCTTGAGCAGCAGGCGGGGATTATAAAGCTGTTGCTCGAACGCGGCGCCAGCCCGACAAATAAAGACACGCGAGGTAAGCAGGTCTTAGAGGCGGCTACGAACGATCGGATCCGGAGCCTGCTCGTCGCCATACCAACATGACACCAAGAGCGAATAGATCTGAGATCGGGGGCGTCTCGCCATTCTTCATCGTAAAGGACGTGGCGGCGGCATTTGCGTTCTATTGCGACAAACTCGGGTTTGAGGTCACGTTCCAGGCCGAGCCGGACGATCTGTTGTTCGGCATTGTGCAGCGTGGTCGCTCGATGATCTTTTTGAAATACATCGGCGTCGAGCCGGTGCCCAATCACACGCGAGAGATCGGTAAAGGCACGGCACCGTGGGACGCTTACATCTATGTACCCAACCCCGACGCCCTGGCCGCTGAGTTTGCATCTAGCAGCGTCCAATTCTCCAAACCGCTCGAAGATACCCACGAAGGCCTCCGCGGATTCGAACTCACAGATCCTTAGGGCTACGTCTTGTTCTTCGGGCGACCTCGAACCTAAGCAAGTTTTGGCGCTTCGCCAAATGATGCTTCGTACACCTGAACATTTTCTTGTCATAAACCACTGAATCGTCGTATCATCAACGGCAATTGATTTTAACAACGTAGTTAGGCCGCATTTGGAGGTAGGCCGTAGTTTGAGTATGCAGGCAGTTAAGCGACCCGATCAGAATAGCACTGGATCAACAAAGAGGCTCGTAAGTCATGCGATGTTCGCACTGGTGTTGATCGGCCTGGGAATCCTGGGTCTGGTCATTGGTGAATTTGCTCCCGGCTTGGAGCCGGTGCCTGAGTCAATGCCGGCGCGTCATGCGTTGGCATATCTCGGCGATGTCGTTTATCTCGCATGCGGCGTTGGCATAATGTGGCGGCGTACGGCGGCACTTGCTGCTCGCGTGCTGTTTGTGTTTCTCCTGATTTGGCTGCTGCTGTTGAGAGTGCCGTGGATGGTCGTCTCATTCCAGATCGGCACGTGGTGGTCGGCGAGTTCGGCTGCGGTGATGGTCGGAACCGCATGGGTGTTGTATACATCGCTCGCCAACGATTCGGACAAGCGGCATTTCCCTTTTGTTATAAGCGACAAAGGCATACGAATCGCTCGAATACTTTTCGGTCTGGGCTTGATCCCGCTCGGACTTGCTCATTTCCTTTATCTCGATGCCACGGCCCCGCTCGTGCCGGGCTGGCTTCTATTTCCCGTCTTCTGGGCGTATTTCACGGGCGCCGCTTTTATCGCGGCTGGCCTCGCCATGATCTTCAATGTTTTCGCCCGGCTCGCATCGGCGCTTATCACCCTGCAGATCGCCTGCCTCACTTTGTTCGTCTGGGTACCGCGCATAATTGCCGGAAACATGACACCCTTCCAATGGAACGAATTCGTCGTTTCAATTCTTCTAACTGCCGCTGCTTGGGTAGTGGCTGATTCGTACGGAGGCACGCCGGTGTCAGCAGCAGAAAAGAGCTCATGAAACGCACCTGGACTATCATCGGAGTTAAAAATGTTGCGAGTAGCTGCAAGTGGTACCAATCGCTGCTTGCTCTGCCGGAGACGGCTCCGGCGCATAGTTATTTTGGACAGATCCTCGACGCGGACGGTACTGTGTTGCTGTGCCTTCACGCGTGGGGAGCGCACGATCATCCATCTTTGTCCTCCCCAGATCGTGCCGAGCCTGGCAACGGGCTGCTGTTGTTCTTTCGCGTCGATAATTTTGATACATCTCTCGAACGAGCGCGTGAGCTTGTCCCGCGGCTCGACGAAGAACCCAACCTCGCCCCAAGCACCGAAACAATGGAGTTCTCGCTCCGCGATCCGGACGGTTATTACGTAACGATAAGTTCGCTTTCCCCGCCCAACGAATGATATCTATGCTTTTATTCAAAATATTTCTAACGTTAACAATACTGTCGTCGGTATTCGAGTGTGGCTCGGGAGCGGCTTCAAGAACGAACTCGGGTCCGGTCAATGCAACGCCGATCGCGGCAGCCACACCTTTTTCTATTTCAAAGGACCTGCTCATCACGCTCGAACGCGGGCCGTGTTTTGGACGCTGTCCGCAGTATACGGTGACGATATCGGCGGACGGCAAAGTGGAATTTGAAGGAAAGGAGAATACCAAGGTGATCGGCAAAGCTTCGGGCAAGCTTTCCGAAAGCGATCTGAAAGATCTTATCGCGGCGTTCGAACAAATAAATTACTTCGGTCTCAAAGACAGATATACCGACAACGCCTGCCCCGAAGTCGCGACCGATATGTCCTCGGCCACGACTTCATTTCAGTCGAACGGAAAACAAAAAACCGTCTTCCATTACCACGGCTGCGTCACAAAAGATACCCACGAATCCTACCCGCCTGGCCTCAACTTCCTCGAAAACAAGATCGACGACATAGCAAAAACCGAACAATGGTTCGGGTTAAATAGCGGTGGAAACATTGACGGAACCCGGTCATCCCAGTAGGCATGCCACAATCGCTAAAACTAACCTCATCCGAATCCTTTAAAATGCCCACGCGGGCGAGATCGCGGCGGCGTACGCTTATCGTGGGCATTGGAAGTCCCTGAAGGAGTCTCCCCAGAGGGCTAGGATCAAAGAGATTGAAGCAGAGGAATGGCATCACCGGCTCCAGGTTGGCGA
>JBDTXM010000261.1:0-4516 GCA_040006215.1 Acidobacteriota bacterium | reverse complement strand
ACCGAGGCTCTCGGCACGCGCGAAACATTAAAGCGGGCAAACGAAACGCTTATGACAGGCAACGGCGACTGCAGCAATAAAACGATCTTGCTTGCCAGCCTGCTTGAGCAGATCGGCGAAGATTACGTCCTGCTCTACTGCCCGCAGCACATCACCGTCGCCGTGCCGCAGGGAAACTTCTCTGACGAAAACAAGCTCGACTTCACCTGGAATCAAAAGCCGTGGATCATCGCCGAAACAACGCTGCCCGGATTTCAGGTAGGCAAAACTCGTGTCCAACAGGCAGAGATCCTGACTCACATCAACTACGTCCAGGACCCAAAAAACGCGGATGTGATCTTCGACGCCAACTCGTACGAGGTTCTGAAGTTTTTATGAGACTCGGTATCCTTATCTCGGGTCGCGGCTCGAACATGGTTGCTCTTGTCGACGCCGTAAAAAGCGGCGACATCCCGGCGTCTGAGGTTGCGATCGTGATCAGTGACAAGCCGGACGCACTTGGCTTGGCTAAGGCAAAAGAGCGAGGAGTCGAGACCGAAGTCGTCGAACGCGGCGGCCGCAAACGCTCCGAACACGACGCTGAGATCGCTGCAAAATTAAAAGAGAAAAATGTCGATCTGATCTGCCTCGCGGGTTACATGCGATTGCTCTCGCCGCAGTTCGTCGCCGAGTTTCCGAACCGCATAATCAATATCCATCCCAGCCTTCTGCCCGCCTTTCCCGGCCTCGACGCGCAAAAGCAGGCCTTTGATCACGGCGTCAAGATCACTGGCTGCACGGTTCATTTTGTGGATGAGAATCTGGATAGCGGAAAGATCATCCTGCAGCGGTCAATAGAGGTGTTGAATACGGATACGGCGGAAACCCTGGCGGCAAGAATATTGGATGAAGAACATCTCGCCTATGTCGCGGCCGTCAAGGTGCTTGCGGCCGAGCATCTACGACAAAACGCCGCGGCTAAAACTCAAAATCAAACTTCGCTTTAACTGAAAGCCCGAGGCTGTTGTAAAACTGGCCAAAGTTCGCACTTGTCAGGTTGCTTTGCACGTCTCGCGGATTGAAATGATTGGTGAGATTAAAAAATGCGAGCCCGACCCGCGCCTTCTTATTGTCGAAGAACGGGATCTTAATGCCCTTTGTCGCCTGCATGTCCAGCGACATGTACGTAGGAAAGCGCCCGGCCTGATCTCGGCCCCCAACAAAATTCAAACGCTCGTCAAACTTGGAAAACGGGAAGCCAGATCGAATTTCAACGAGCGGCGCAAGCCGGATATCATGTGCGAAATTTAGCTGCCCGTACACTAGCAGCCGGTGCCGCACATCGAACGGCAGCGGGCCAAATTCGTTTCGCCGCAACACAAAATCGGGCGTGTCGCTGAATATTCGGTCGATCGTATTCAGATCGCCGTTCGAGTGCGAGAAAACGTACGAGGCATTCCATTGACCGAATGTTTGCTTGTTGTAGCTTGCGACAAACTGAACCTCGTCATAGCGCGACCTGCCGCCGCTGCTGAGAAAGATCGTCCCGCTGCCAGCGGCGTCAACCCTCGGTTCAAACACCAGATCGTTCCTCGCCGTCCGCTTGAGATAGCCGAGCCGCACCGTCAGATCTTTCGTGATTCCCTGATCGACCTGCACGCTCCAGCGAACGCTGCGGGGCGTCTGCAGACGATCCGAGACCAGCGGCATAAAGGCGGTAGGGCCGCCGATCACGGTGGTCCCGTTGGTACCAAAGTCAGTAACGACGCGAACCGGTATTTGTGCAAAATTCGGCAGATAGCTGTCCGGCGCTTCTCGTTCGTCTTGTTCCGTAATTCCGCCGAGCCCCGAGGTCCTGTCGAAAAAAATCCCGATACCTCCGCGAATTACAGTTCGTCCGTTTTTCGCGGGTGAATAGAGAAATGAGATCCGGGGAGAAAGATCGTTCCTGCCCGTCACGCCGTCGCGGTCATAACGAAATCCGGCATCGAGCGTAAGCTTTGAGTTGACGGTCCAGCGATCCTGAACGAAAGCATCCATCTCGTTGTAGGAAAACGCCAGCGGCTTGCCGGGTAAAAAATCTATTCTTTGGGCCAGCGAGCCGTCGAGCCGGCGGATCGAGATCGGACTGTAATTCAGCCGTCCGCTGATGTCCGTCTGAAAAAGCTCAAAGCCCGTCTTGATCGAATGCGAACCGCGAAGATTGAATGGCTCCGCATAGTAGACCTCGCGCCACTGCCAACGCGACGTTTGCCGGCGGGTATCGGCAAAATAACCGCCGCTGTTCGCTTCGGGCGCTATGGCGAAGGGAATCGTCGATTTAGCGAAAACGTCGACGTCGAATGTCTTATAGCTCAATTCCGAGGACAAGAACGACGCATTTTTGAAAACCGATTGCTCCGAGACCGAGGCAAGTATTCCGCGCTGTTTGTAATTCGCCGTAGCCTCGGGCGGATCGAACGTGTCGAGATTTAGATTGCGGACCTTGCTCGGAAACGCCGCAAAATTGATCCTCAGTGAGTTGTTTTTGTTGACCGTCCAGTCGAGCTGTGAAAACGCGTTAAACGCCTCGGTGGTTATATTGTTCGTCGGTTTTTCAAGGCTCGGAACGACGTCATTTCTCAATCTGTATTCGAACGACTGTAGAAAATAGACCTTCTTCTGCACAAGCGGCCCGCTGAAGGTGATGCGAGGGCGAAACGATTCTATTTTTGACGACAACACGTTGCGAAACGTCGGAAACAACCTCGCCGCCGACACCTTAAATTTATCGCCGCCCGATTTCGTCTGCAGATTAGTTACGCCGCCGGTAAACTGCCCGAATTCGGACGAGTATGGATTTTCTTCTATCTGCACCGTCGCAGCCGCCTCGAGCGGTATCTCGAACGCCGACTTCCCGCTGACCGGATCGGTAACGTCCGCACCATTCACCTTGTAACCGCTCTGGCCCGCCCGCGTTCCTTTCAGGTAATCGTTGCCGCGACCGTCCCGGACGACGCCGGGAGTAAGGGCGATCGAACTTTGAACGTTATCGTTGCGAAACGGTTCGATATTCAGCGTCTCTGCGCGGATCACATTTACAGTCGAGGTTTCCGAGGTGCTCAAGAGTCCTTCTTCATCGCGTATGGTCACGTTCTCGCCGACCGTCAGCGTCATGTCGATGTCGAGAGTAAGGATGGCTCCTGATTCGAGTTTGATTTCGCGGGTAACTGGCGACAAGCCCTGGGCCGCTACGAGCAGAACATATTCACCGGACGGAATGCTGCGGAAGATAAATTCACCTGCGTCACTGCTCGACGTTCGATATACCTGATCCGCCGCCGCCTTTCGGGTGAGTGTAAGGTCTGCTTTGGCCACAACGCCAGAATTGCTCCCGGCTGACGCGGTCACTGTTCCCTTTATCGTGCCGGCATCAAAAGACGGCAGACCGAACGAACTCGACGTGCACAAAAAAAGGATGGTGGCAGCGACCGACAACACGCTTACGCTCATTTTCCCTCCTGCAGAATGAAGCAAATTCCCGCTTCATCAATGGCCTATTACAGCCCAAAATGAATTTATCGACATCGACTCTATCACGAGTTGGGGATATTCGTTAGGTTTTCTGCGGATCGGGTAGTTAGGCCGCGTTTCCGCGGATGATTGAGCGCGCGGTTAGAGATCTTAGCGGTGCGAAGATTCAGGATGAGAATGCCGTCTTCGTCGATCTCGGCATCGGGAAATTCCAGCGTTTCGTTGATCACCAGGCCTTGTTCCTGGAGCAGTCGGTAGGCTGCCACACGACGCCCTCCGTGCCTTCCCGAAGGTGCCGCGGGATATGCGTTTTTGATCTGCCGGGACGTTGGCTTCAGGCCGATCGTGTTATTCGCCGGGTCGTAAAGCAGCATAAAACCTTCGGCCCCGCCCATCTTATCGTGGGCCGCCCGGTTCATCACGATCATTCCCCGGCAGTTCATCGTCACGTAAAACCCCGCCCACTGCGCCCGCTTGTCCCCTCGCGCTATCTCCAGCCACTGTCGCTTCATGCTTTTCAAGTCCTTCCTCCTTGAATTGTAGCATAAATGAGTGACAGTTGCACAAATAGGACAAATATTTCAGGATTCTCAGAGCGTCACCGGAAAGCATCTCTTTTCCGCTCGGCGAGAAGTAGCTGATATTCCTATTGGCTTATGACCAGGCTAATGGCGGGTTTGATGCCTGGCGTGATGGGAGGTCGGTCGGCGCATGATGAAGTGCATGACAAGGGCGACACACCGTTAGAAAACGGTACGTTTTTGCACCCCAAATGACGCAGTTTTCGACCTAAATCCCACGATTTTAGGGCAAAAAGGCGTGTTTTTTGGGTGCGAATTTCTAGATATGCCAGCTCAGGCTTAAATCGCCGCAAATACACAAATAAAAGACGTTTAGCGTGCTAAATCTTTTCGCCTGCCGCGGCATACCGTATTTTCGTCAGAAACCGTTTACGAATCGCCGTCGACGCGCGATTCGAAATGCAGGACGGTCATGTTCCCTTTGTGGTCGGTGAATTCGATCG
>JBDTXM010000260.1:0-4520 GCA_040006215.1 Acidobacteriota bacterium | reverse complement strand
TCGCCCGGCAAAATAGGCAAAAGGCGCCGAGGCGAAATAAAAAAGATCCGCGCAAAGCCTCGGGAGGCTGGCGCGGATTTTTTAGTGGCTAGAGACCGTTTTCGTGTCTGGCTAAATAGAAATTATGCCTCGGCAAAAATAGTGGCCGGCTCGGATACGACTTCGTGGATTCTTTTTACGTCTTCATTGAGTTCTAAAAACTGATCCGGCGTCAGGGCTTGGGCTCCGTCGCAGAGGGCTTCTTCGGGTTTGTCATGAACCTCGATGATCAGGCCGTCGGCACCGACGGCGACTCCGGCACGTGCCATCGGTTTCACCATGTACGTGTGGCCGGTGCCGTGCGAGGGATCGACTATTATGGGCAAGTGCGAAAGCCGCCGGACAGCCGGGACGATCGAGAGGTCCATCGTGTTTCGAGCGTGAGTCGCAAAGGTACGGATCCCGCGTTCGCAAAGTATCACATCATAATTTCCCTCGGCCATGATGTATTCGGCGGCGAGAAGGAATTCGTCGAGCGTTGCAGAAAGACCACGCTTCAATAAGACGGGTTTGCGGGTTTTTCCCGCGTACTTGAGCAGCGAAAAATTCTGCATATTGCGGGCGCCGATCTGAATGCAGTCGCCGTATTTTTCGACGAGGTCGATACCGTGTTCGTCCATTGCCTCGGTAACAATATTCAAACCGAACTCATCGCGGACCATAGCGAGCATCTTTAATCCATCTTCGCCCATACCTTGAAAAGCATAAGGCGATGTCCGCGGCTTGAACGCACCGCCCCGAAAGAATCTTGCGCCGCTTTTTGCAACCTGTTCGGCGACGGCAAAAACCTGCTTTTCGTTTTCGAGGGCACACGGGCCCGCGATCATTGCCAGCTCGGGGCCGCCGATCGTGGCGTTGCCGACCTTAATGACCGACTTCTCGGACCGCAGATCGCGAGAGATCAGTTTGTATGGTTTCGTAACGCGGATCGCTTCGGCGACGCCGGCAAGATTTTCAAAATGGACCGGGTCAATGGCTCCCCGGTTTCCGGTAACGCCGATCGCCGTTCGGCCCTCGCCGGGCATTGCGTGTCCGCGAAAACCAAGCGTCTCGATCACCGAAATAACTTTTTCGACATCGGCCACGGTGGCGTCGGCCTTCATAACTATCAGCATAGGTCGATTAACCTCATCATAACGAAAACTTAAACTTTAGATTTCCTCACCAGCTTTTGCAAACTGTGGCAGCAAGCCATTCAGAAACGCTCCAACGTTCTTGACTGCATTCCGGGCGTCGGACTTTTCAATTTCGGCAACGATTGCCGAACCTACGACGGCGGCATCTGCATACTCCCAGACATCGAGAATTTGCTCACGTGTCGATATCCCAAAACCAACCGCAATCGGTAGATCGGTGAACTTTCTTGCCCGTTCAACCAGAATTTGCGCAGCGCTGCTCTTTTCTGAACGTGCTCCGGTCACGCCGGCCCGCGAGACAGCGTAAACAAATCCCGACGCATTATCGCAAACCTTTTTGAGCCGCTCGTCTGTGGTTGTTGGAGCGATCAGCGAGATCAGATCAAGATCCTTCGAGTGCAGAGTTTTTGCGATGTCGGCGGCTTCCTCATCGATCGCATCGGTAACGAGAATGCCATCGATCCCAATTTGTGCCGCAATGCCAGCAAGCTTTTCAAAGCCGAACTGCATGAGCGGATTGAGATAGCTGAACAAGACGATCGGCGTATCGGACTTCTCACGAAATTTCTCTATCAGATCTAAAACAGCTTTCAAATTCGTGCCGCTATCGAGAGCACGCTGCGATGAACGCTGGATCGTGGGACCATCCGCCATCGGGTCGCTGAAGGGAACTCCGAGCTCGATAATGTCGGCGCCAGTCGCCGCGAGTGCCAGAGCAATCTGAAGCGATGTGTCGATCTCCGGATCGCCCCCGGTGACGAAGGGAATGAAGCCCTTGCGGCCGGCGTCACGGATTTGCTCGAATTTGCGTTGTATCGTACTCATTGGTTAGAAAAGAAGAACATCAGCATTCGTGCAATGAAATGTCGGAACGGCCCATCAATTCGGCGACGGTGTTTACATCTTTGTCGCCCCGGCCAGAGAGGTTGACGATCACGATCTCGTTTGCGGACATTTCAGGTACGATCGCTATTGCGTGAGCGACAGCATGCGACGATTCGAGGGCGGGAATAATGCCTTCGGTTTCGGACAGTCTCTTGAATGCAGCGAGGGCTTCATCGTCGGAAACCGAGGTGTATTCAACACGATGCTCGTCGTGTAGAAACGCGTGCTCAGGGCCGATCGAGGCATAGTCGAGCCCGGCTGAAACGGAATGAGTCAGGGCTATCTGTCCATCATCGTCCTGCAGGACGTAACTTTTTGTTCCTTGAAGTACCCCGACCTTTCCGTCGTGCATGAAACGAGCCGCGTGTTCGCCCAGTCCGCTACCACGACCGCCTGCTTCGACGCCGATCATTTTTACTTCGTCGTCTAGAAACGAATGAAAAAAGCCGATCGAATTCGAACCTCCACCGACGCAGGCGATCAAAGTACCAGGAAGCCGGCCTTCTTTTTCTAAGACCTGTTCGCGCGTCTCCTTTCCAATAATGCTCTGAAAGTCTCTGACCATCAGCGGATACGGATGCGGACCGAGAGCGGAACCTAGCAGGTAATATGTCGTCTCGACATTGGTCACCCAATCGCGGAGGGCTTCGTTGATGGCATCTTTTAATGTGCGGGAACCCGAATCGACACCCCGAACTTCGGCTCCTAGAAGCCGCATTCGGAACACGTTCAATTCCTGCCGACGCATATCTTCGGTGCCCATGTAGACCACGCATTCGAGTCCAAAAAGAGCACAGACCGTTGCAGTGGCCACGCCGTGCTGACCGGCGCCTGTCTCGGCGATGATCCGCTTTTTACGCATGCGGCGAGCCAAGAGAATTTGACCGAGACAATTGTTTATTTTGTGGGCTCCGGTGTGATTAAGGTCTTCGCGTTTGAGATAGATCTTAGCTCCGCTTAATTGCTCGCTCAAGCGTTTTGCATGAAAAAGAGGCGTTGGTCGGCCCGAGAAGTTTTTGAAAAGATCATCAAGTTCCGCATGAAACGCAGCATCATCACGAGCGACAAAATAGGCCGTCGTCAATTCATCAAGCGGAGCCGCAAGGGTCTCGGGAACAAACCGTCCTCCGTATTTACCCCAGTATCCGCGTTCATTTGGTTCGAAATTCATATGGCTTCTTTTGCAGCTTTGATAAACGCTGTGACCTTCTTCGGGTCTTTCTTTCCGGGGCTCGACTCAACGCCGCTCGCGACATCGACGGCATAAGGTCTAACAATCCGGATCGCCTCTGACACATTGTCCGGCGATAATCCGCCCGCCAGATAAGCATTACCGGGGAAACACAAAAATACGTCAGTAGCGAATTCATTCCAATCAAATGTTCGACCTGTTCCGCCACGTTCATTGGGAGAATATGTATCGAATAGTGGGCAAGATATGTCCCAATCCATGGCATCACTTACGCTGAATTGCGACGACACTCGAAAGGCTTTAATAACGAAAAGCTTTGTTCGTTTTCGTAAATCCGTGACATAAGCCTGGGTTTCGTCCCCGTGCAATTGAATGCCATCTAAACCTACAAAGGCTGCGATCTCTAAAACCTGCTCCACCTCTTTATTTACAAACACCCCTACGTTTCCGCCGCTGATCGGCAAGGAGTCAACGATCTTCCTTGCATCCTTAGGCGAAGTTCGACGTGAACTTCGTTCGTAAAAATTGAAACCAAGCTCGTCGGCCCCGGAGTCCACCGCATGCCGTGCATCCTCAAGATTCGTAATTCCGCAGATCTTTACCAGGGTCATAAAGCCTCCCTGATGGTGTCGTTGGTGCGTTCGATGGTCTCGATCTTTTCGTCGCCGAGACGGGTGAAGAGATACCAGACGATGAAAATATTTATAGCTAGGGCGCCGATGCGGACCCATGTGACGCGTTCGTAGATCTCATAGATCTCTATGGGAAGGAGTAACGCCGTGCTTATCGCGGTGAAGTACTCCGCCCAACGTTTTTGAAGCCAAAGGCCCACGGCCTCGACTATCAAGATGCCGGAATAGAAAAAGGCAACGACGCTCCAGGTAACGATCTGGCTGTTGCCGACGCCGGTAAGTTTTTCGAGCATCATTTGGACGTAACGATTGCCGATGTCGATACCATGACGAGTTACAAAATCGGCAGCCCATGCATGAACGTCCTGACCAAACAGAGACAAGAGTTTCAGACCGACGAAGATCAGGATGGTCGCCTTGATCGTTTTTTCGAGCGAGATCAGATGGATCGTGATCGTGCGTTCACGTGGCGTCTGTTTTTTATATCTGAGATGCGGCGTGCTCACTGGCATTTCAGGTCCATGCCTCCAGAGTTCGTTTCGCATCGCCAGACCGCATCAGAGTTTCGCCGACAAGAAAGCCATCGAAGCCGAGCGAGTGCAATTCGGTAATGTCGTCACGCGAGACGATGCCGCT
>JBDTXM010000259.1:0-4573 GCA_040006215.1 Acidobacteriota bacterium | reverse complement strand
CTTGCGTTCCGATGTAGATCCACGAACCCGCCGTCATCTGCCCGTACATCATCAGACCTTCGGCCTCGTACTTGTCGAACTGCTCCTGCGTCGCCCAATGCGGGACGATGTTCGTGTTGGCGATCAAAACGCGTGGAGCATCCGTGTGCGATTTGAACACCCCGACCGGTTTTCCAGACTGAACAAGAAGCGTCTCGTCTTCGTTTAACTCTCTCAATGAACGCAGAATTGCGTCAAAACATTCCCAGTTTCTCGCAGCCTTTCCGCGGCCTCCGTACACGATCAAATTCTCGGGATCGAACGCCACCTCCGGGTCCAGATTGTTCTGGATCATCCGGTAAGCGGCCTCGATCAGCCAGTTTTTGCAGGAAAGCTCGGTCCCGGTCGGGGCCTTTACGGTTCTACTCATATATTAAAAGTGATGAATGTTTTGTTTGCCTGATACTTAAGCTACAATCAGCGCGTTCGATTGGCAACTTTTGAGACCTCGCCCGTTCTTTTCTCAGCCCTCAATTATTTATGTCAGAGATTGATCCGCAGATCGCCGAACTCCAAAAAAGATTAGACGAACTCGTCAAAACACAGATCGGATTCCAGTCCGAGATCTCCTCGATCCGAAATGAGCTGGCGCGACTAGCCAAGCCCGAATGGCCAGCGGTATCCGAATCCGCGAGGATCCATGATACGCCGCCTTCGACAACCGAACCTATACCACCACAAGCTCCGGTCACGCAAAAGTTGCCGCCCGAGATCGGACAGCCGACATATAGCTCAAGCGAGGGCTTGTCCCGGGCCTCTACGCCTCCACCGCGACCACCGAGGCCCGAGCCGAGTGCTTCGTCAGCCTATGTAACTGCCGCCCGTTCCAATCTCGAAGAATTTATCGGCAAAAATCTGATCAGCCTGATCGGTGTGATCATCTTGATGCTCGGTGTCGGCATCGGCGTAAAATTCGCGATCGACAATGGCTGGATCAGCCCGACTCTGCGTATAGCCGTGGCTTATGCGATCGGCGTGACGCTCATCGTAACGGCCATCCGGTTAAAGCCGAAATACCTCAATTTCAGTGCCGTTTTGATGAGCGGCGGTGCGGCGATAATGTATTTTGTCACCTACTACGCCTACGCCGCCTACTTCCTGATCCCTCAGCCGATCGCGTTCGTGCTGATGGCGATCTTCACGGCTCTCACCGTCGCGGCCGCCATCATTTACAACAGGCAGGTGATTGCTCATACGGGACTTGTGGGTGCCTACGCCGTACCGTTTTTGCTGAGCGATGGTTCCGGAAATTACTTTTTCCTGTTCGTCTACATGACCATCATCAACGCCGGGATACTGGCGATCTCGATTACACAATTTTGGAGGGTGCTTTATTACACTTCGTTTGTATTTACGTGGCTGATATTCGGGACCTGGTTGTCTACGAAATTTGAACCGGGCGAGCACTTGGCCCTCGCGGTAATATTCTCGTCAACATTTTTTGCGATCTTTTACGCGGTGTCATTTGTTTACCGACTGTGGTTCAGCCAGACCGGAATGATCGAGAACGCGGGACTCGTTTTCACAAATTCGTTCGTCTTCTACGGCTTTGGATACGCGATCGTGAATAGCCGTGAAGATCTTCGCCCGTTCCTGGGGTTGTTCACTGCGGGACACGGGATCTTTCACGCGCTGCTGGCGCAGTTGGTCAATCGATTTAAGCCGAATGCGATCGATATCGTGCAAGTTCTGGCGGTGCTGATCATCACGTTTACGACGATCGCAGTGCCGGTCCAACTTGACGGTAATCATGTGACACTCGTCTGGGCTGTCGAGGCCGCGGCCCTCTTCTACTTTGGCCGTGCCCGCGGTGTGCGGCTATTTGAATATTTTTCGTATCCGCTCATGTTTCTTGCCTCGGGAAGCTTGATGGTTGATTGGATCACTTCGTTCGCACAGCGAACGAGTTACGTCAGCGACTGGAATCTACGACCGTTCATGAACGGCGATTTTGTTACGGCCTTGGTTTTTGTCGTAGCTTTTGCGTTCATTTACTTTATTAATTCGAAAAAAGACTACGTACCAGCTATCAACGACGCGATCGTGCGACCCGTCGGGATGATCATTGGGGCGATAGCGGTGGTTGCTCTATACAACACGTTCCGAGTCGAGATCAGCAATTATCACAATATACTCGCGGCCGGTGCATATGTTTCGAATGTGACGGAAAACAGCTCGATGTGGGATTCGCTTACCGATCACGACATCGAGCGGTTCGACGTACTGTGGCAGCTCAACTACACAATGCTTTTTCTCGGCGTTCTAGCGATACTCAATGTGCGGAGAATCAAGTCGGGAAGATTGGTGTATGCAACTGTAGCGTTAGGACTGTTCGTTCTGTTCATCTTTCTAACGGTCGGGATGAATTACATGTACGAACTTCGCACTACCTACATGAACCCAGAGGCGGTTAGAACGCTCGGGTCAGGACCGATGAATATTGCGATTCGGTACATCTCGTATGCGTTTGCCGGCGGATTGCTCATTTCGCTGTTTCAATACTGCCGGAGCGAAGCCTTGGATCCCTCGATATTGAGGACCCGTAGGGTGTTGTTTTTTGATGCGATCATTTATCCGACGATTTTTACCGCCGCAAGCTGCGAATTGAGCAATGTGATGGGGCAGTTTTACATCGCGGATGCCAGTAAGCTCGGCCTCAGCATTTTGTGGGGAGTCTACGCACTGTGCCTGATCGTATTAGGAATTGCGTGGAGTAAAAAATATCTGCGGATAGCAGCTATCGTAATCTTTGCCGTGACGCTCGGAAAACTTTTCTTCTACGACATCTCGGACCTTCCCACAATTCCGAAAACGATACTTTTCGTCTCGCTCGGTTTGCTGATGCTGTTGGTATCGTTTCTCTACAACAAATATAAAAATGTAATATTTCCGGCGGCTGCCGAGGAAGGGAAGTAAGCTTTATCGCGTTTGGGTTTTGTATTCCGCCTTTGCTCTAACGACCGCATCGGCACGGCCGACTGATACCTTGATCTTGTGCGTCGGCCCGCCGTGAGCATCTTCCGGCGGATAAAACGCGATGAGATACTGCCGCTTCATTTCATCGGCTATCTGATCGAACGCTTCTTTTACATTTCCGTTCGCCGGCTCGAACAGCCTTCCACCGGTCGCTACAGCCAAACTTTGTAAAAATTCCTTTGCTACCGCATTCGACGGTTCGGCGTTTGGATTCCCACGACCGAGATTCCCGAATAGCCGCGGACGGCGTTCCGGTGCCCATTCCGTTGTCTCGTAGAAGATCGGATAAATAACAGTGTCGGACTCGGACAATCCACCCATAAGTATCTTAACCGTTCGATCACTTCCGTAGTCCTTACCGTCCGTCAAAACGACAATGGCCTTTCGGCCCGTCAGCGGCCTGAAGGTTTCGTTTACGGCATCATAAAGCGTGTCATTCAGCATTGTGCCCGCAGTCTTCCCGGACGCAGCCTTCTTAATCGCGGAATCCAGGACCTTCTTGTCCTGAGTAAGACTATTTAAACGCCGGATCGTCGCATCGAAAGTCACGATCATACATCGGTCGTCGTCGGCCAACCCGGCGACAAACTCGCGGGCGGCTTTTTTGATCATGCCCAGGACCGGCTTGGTGCTGACGCTTGTGTCGAGTGCAAGCACGATATTCATGGGCGTATCCCGGCTTCCGAATAGTTCGATCTTTTGCTCAACCCCGTCCTGAAAGATCCGAAAATCCGCTTTTGTGAGCCCCTGAATAAACCGGTTACCGCGATCGCTGACCACGACCGGTACAGAAACGAGCGCCGTGCTGACCTTCACGGTCTCGTCGTCCGGTCGCTGTGCATTTACGCTCGGAACAGTCGCGGATCCCGCAAAGGTCATCAATAGAAGGAACGGAATAAAGGTTTTAGGGTAGCGAATGAACACAAATTTAATGGTTGGATGCCTGGATTCTCGCAGTAGTTAGAAAAACTTGAGTAAAGAAGTGTTATTGACTATCCTGTCAGTGTAAAAAAACCGTGATCACGAGATTCATTATGACAAAGCCAAGTCCGATAGCAATTCTCCTTGCCATTCTTGCGTTCTCTATCTTCGGCCTTGCCCAGAATAAAAATGCGAATTTCGACGCTGGGCTCGCGAAAAAGCTCGGCGCCGATAAGATGGGAATGAAGAATTATGTAATGGTAATTCTTAAAACGGGTCCGACGAATGTTCCCGCGGGAAAAGAACGGGACGAGATCTTCAAAGGCCATTTTGCCAATATTCACCGACTCGCCGACGGAGGAAAGCTCGCGGTCGCCGGCCCGTTCGACGACACTAATGGCTGGCGTGGAATGTTCATCTTCAACGTCGAAACGATCGAAGACGCGAAAAAACTGACCGAAACCGACCCGGTGATCAAATCGGGCGTGATGATCGCCGAGTTTCACAAACTCTATTGTTCCGCCGCTTTGATGGAGGTTAATAAGATCCATCAAAAGGTTGCGGAAACTAATTTCTAGCGACTCATCTCATCGAGACGATCATGTGCTGCGGCATCGGCGTCAGCGGAATGTGTTCG
>JBDTXM010000258.1:0-4609 GCA_040006215.1 Acidobacteriota bacterium | reverse complement strand
GCCGGCGCACGCGGCTTGCTGCAGTTGGTTTACGACACAGCCCTCAAATACAACCGGGCCCCTGGCTACCCAAATCTCCGGCCTGACGATCTTTACGCGCCCGCCGTCAACATCGCGGTCGGCGTTGAATATATCTCCGAACTAAACACTGAATTCAACGGCCTTTACGAAGCGATCGCTGCCAGCTATAACGGAGGTGAAGATAACGCCGCTCGCTGGCTGAACCGCTCAAAACCAAGGGAGGCCGGCATCTTCACCTCGGAGATAGGCTTTGCTGAAACCAAAGCTTACGTTGCCAAGGTCATGAACAACTACCGCGTATACAAGGATCTATACGACGAGAGTCTTAACCGTAGGTAACGTCTCGCGTCTAGCAGGCGTTAAATCCGCACCAATTTGCCAAAGCCCCGCCTAATATATGGCTGGGCATCCACTGGCGGCAGCCGATTTATCGCCCAGAAATCACGAAAACCGCGAAAACCGCTAGTAAAAATCAGAAAAAGGCTGAACGCTAGGGCTCCACCTTCTTTCTGACTGCCACTACCACCTACTTCCCTAAATGTCGTAGTACATCGAGAATTCAAGCGGATGCGGACGCAGACGGAGAGGAGTTATCTCGTTCTCACGCTTGTATTTGATCCACTTTTCGATCATCGAGGTCGTGAATACATCACCCTTCAGCAAGAATTCATGGTCGTTCTCGAGAGCGATAAGGGCTTCGTCGAGACTTCCGGGAAGCGACGGTACGTTCTTCAATTCTTCCGGAGGAAGATCGTAGATGTCCTTGTCCAGTGGCTCACCCGGATCCATCCGGTTCTGGACGCCATCAAGGCCGGCCATTAACAGGGCCGCAAAGGTTATGTAGGGATTGCAACTCGGGTCCGGAGGGCGAAATTCAAGGCGTTTGGCTTTTGGCGAGGTCGAGAACATCGGAATTCGCACGGCGGCCGAACGATTCCGAGCTGAGTAGGCGAGATTTACCGGAGCTTCGAAACCCGGAACCAGCCGTTTGTAGCTGTTCGTCGTGGGCGCCGCAAAAGCCACCAGAGCCGGTGCGTGTTTCAGAAGGCCGCCGATGTAGAACTTGGCCATCTCGGAGAGCCCGGCATATTGGTCGCCCGCAAACAGCGGTTTGTCATCTTTCCACAATGATTGATGGCAATGCATACCAGAGCCGTTGTCGCCGTAGATCGGTTTGGGCATGAACGTAGCAGTCTTGCCGTGGGCAAAAGCTGTATTTTTGACCACGTATTTGAACAACATCAAATTATCCGCCGTATGCAGCAAGTTGGAATACTTAAAATCGATCTCGCATTGCCCGGCCGTCGCGACCTCGTGATGGTGGCATTCGACGTTGATCCCAACGTCGCCCAGAATATTCGAAATACTGTTTCTAATATCGACCAAAGTGTCCACCGGCGAAACGGGAACATAACCTTCTTTGGGTCGAATATGAAACCCAAAATTCGGATCTTCGGCGGTTCCCTGGCGTCCGGAATTCCAGTGCCCTTCTTCGGAATTGACAGTGAACCCCGCCGAGTTCTGATCGTTGTGATAACTCGCCTGGTCGAAAACGAAGAATTCGGCCTCCGGACCTACGTAGATCGTGTCTGCGATGCCGGTAAAGCGCAGATAGCTTTCGGCACGCAGAGCGACCGAACGCGGATCGAGGCCGTAGCCATCCTTCGTGATCGGGTCGACCACATTGGCGATGAGGCACATCGTCGTTTCCTCGGTAAACGGATCGACCCAGAAGCGCTGTGGGTCAGGGATCAGAAGCATGTCCGATTCATTGATTGCTGCCCACCCTCTAAGGCTGGAGGCATCGAATCCGAAGCCCTCTTCAAAACTGTCCTCCGTCAGTTGGCTGATGGGAAAGGTAAGGTGATGCCACGACCCCGGAAGGTCGGTAAAGCGAACGGATACGAATTTCGCACCTTTGTCCGCCGCATAAGTCAAAACGGTCTTTACGTTCATGTTATCTCCATTAAGTGAATGAATATTGTCACAAAAATGTCATCTGTTATCGTATATCCGACATAATTGTAGGATACGACATGAAATCCAAAGGGAGTCTATATCAGTACATTCACTTTTTAAAATTGGAAAATGGATTTTGTAAAAAAAATAGCCCGAATAACTCGGGCTATTTATTATTTCTATGGAGATAAGAAGTTTACAGTTTGAAGATGTTGATCTTGCCATCGGTAGCAAACCCCACGGTCTGGCCTTTTACATTGATCAAGCTGATCCGCTTGAACCCCTTTTCAGTACCGAGTTTCAGCATATTCGTCAGTGCTTCCTGCTGAGATTCTTTGGTCATGCCGTCCCAGGTTGAGCCGGTGATACCGTAGAAGGTTTCGCCGCTGAGCCGGGCTTCTTTTACAAGGTCCTTATACGGCGTGGCTGATAGATCGACGGTCGTAACTCCCTGTGAAATTGCTGGCGGATCAGCGTAGTAGTTGGCCCAGATGTATAGGCTCGAGCTAAGCACTGCGACGACGATGGTCGCGGCAACCAGCCACTTGTTAACGCCGGCAAATGACAGAGCGGACCGCTTAACCGGAGCTTTCGAGTCATATTTGATCGGAGCCTCGCGCTTTAGGTCGATGATATTGTCATGGAGGGTTTCATCTCTTTTCTCTAGGGATTCGCTGTTCTTTTCGACTTCTTCTTCAAGTTCTTCTATCGGGCTCTCCGCCAGGAGCGACTGGAGAGTTAAGGTGCGGCCAACCGCGTTGGAAATGCTCTCGTCGTAAAGACTCGCGTATTTTTCGAGAAGATGGGTTCCCCTGTCGGCCGAGTGTTCGGGGCTGATTAGAGCGGCAAGCTTATTGGCGATGGCGAGATTTGAAGAGATCGCGGCGGCGGCGACCGTCGGGGCGAAAAAGCATTTTCCGGCGGATTCCTTGAACTGGAAAAGGCGTGCGAAGAAATTGACGTCAATAAGATCGTCGAAGCTCTCGACGCCCTCAGCTTCGGCATTGAAATCATCAAAGCTCAGGACTGCAAGCATTACATCTGCGTCATCGCCCGGAATGTTCGAGTAGCTGTCGGAGACGTCGCGAAAACGAGAGCGAAGATGGCCAAGCATTTCCTCTTTCGAGCAAATGACGGTTCGGCGCTCACCATCACCCTTCCGCGAAAACAACCGCGTGACGAGAAACTCAAATTTGCCGCGGGCGGATTCCGAATAGGGTAGGCTCCTGTAAAAACGAGCCAGTGAAAACAAAGCCTGAGGACTTAATGCCGGCTGGCAGGTTTCGCAGTGCTGCCGCATCATTGATACTGCGATATCGGAATCTCGGGCGGCCAGATTCTTTTGCCAAATACCGACCTCGTGAACAAGTTCTGCTTCCGCCTCGGCAAACGCCATTGTCGACGAATCGGCCGACGCCTGCTGGAGCTTGTGTATAGACTTCTTGATGTCGAGTTCGTCGAAACCCCGCGTGTTGAGGTTCAATCTGTCCCGCTCGATCGACGTGATGACATGCTCCACGATCTGGAATGTCGCAACCTGTTCGATCGCAAACTTATGAACCGCCGAGCTTTCGCGGGCCTTGGGTGCCGCTGCATCGGCACCTACGATCGCGGTTCCCGTCTCGGGCGGAAGTTCATCGTACGAAGAGTCCGAATCGATCAGGTCGGCAAAATCATGCTCTTCCTGACCAGATGCGAACATCGGCTTCGAAGGAATTCCAATCGTGATGACGGTATCCTCCAGCAAGTTCTCTTCTTTTAGCTCTATAATTAGGTCTTCAAAAACAGTCATCGTGATTCGTCCTGAACGTTATGATCTCAAAATTCGTGATACCGATAGACTACGGAAAGATCTGTTTGATCTCGCCGGTCTGATCGATCTCGTACTGATAAACCGCGTCGCTTCCTACCGCTCGTCTTGCCGTGATTACATAACCCGAGCGAAGGTCGGTGTCAGTGGGGCTAGGAGGGGTCATTTCAAATACAAAGTATTTGCCGCGTACGATCTGAGCCCCTACAAGCGTTCCTATCCCGCCACCCATCATTGGGTTTATCTCATCCAAACGCCCAAAACGGTTAAATTGCGAAAAGAAGTTAACCTCGGTGGAACCGATCGAACGCAGGGTACCGAATGCGGCACCATTCTCAGCGGCTATCTTCGCCTTCAAGAGAGCTGGGACAGCCAAGCTGGCAATAATCCCGATTATCACCACAACCAGAAGCAACTCTATTAATGAAAATCCCTTTTCGTTTCTGTTCTTCATATCGCCAAACCTCGTTTGATGGGCATTCGCAAAGTGACTCTGACATTTTCTGTTACCGCTTTTTGCCACAATCGTCTGCTTTTCTTCCTCGCCGCACATACCTTCGAGTTCCATTCCCTGTTTTTTCAAGAGTTTACAAGCAAGCACCTTCGTGCACGCCGGGTAAAATTGCAAGGTTTGTGCCATTGTGTATTGAAATCGGCTCCGAGCGCCCTGTTAATAGTTTCCGGTTGTTAGCATGTTTGTTTTTTGCTACATTTTTATTAAACTAGTTGTTTTGTTGTTAATAGAAAGGTACCCATTCCTATAATTGGAGCACCGCACATTGAGCGCTATCATCGAGCAGACCAGCGAAACCTACGGCA
>JBDTXM010000257.1:0-4622 GCA_040006215.1 Acidobacteriota bacterium | reverse complement strand
CGAGCTGCCAAATAAGTTTGGAAAACTCGCGCCTGTATTTTTCGTAACCCGCGCGGCCGCGGTCCGTCGCGAAATAGAATTGGTACCACCACTGAAGTTCCGCCGCTGGGGGCAGCGGAACCTTCCCGGCGGACTGGCTGCCTATCAGATAGCCGCTCACCGAGACCATCGCCTTTAATCGCTCCGGCCAGAGGGCCGCTACGATGTTTGCCGTCCGCGCTCCCCAGTCAAAACCGGCGAGTATAGCTTTCGGGATCTTGAGCGCATCCATGAGAGCAACCGTGTCCAATGCAATGGCCGAAGGCTGGCCGTTTCGGACAGTATCCTTCGAAAGGAAATGCGTCGTCCCGTAACCTCGCAGGAAAGGCACTATCACCCGGTAACCCTTTGCCGCGAGGATCGGTGCAACATCTACAAAGCTGTAAATATCGTAAGGCCAGCCATGCAAAAGAATTACTGGCGTACCGTCCGCGGGACCTTCTTCGGCATATCCAACATTCAGAACTCCCGCATCGATCTGCTTCAGCGGACCAAACGAAGATTTCACTCCCGCCGTGGTCGCCGCTGTATCTTTAGATCCCACTTGGACGGATTCCGAGAGACTGGAGCCTTTGATTCCGAGGGGGGCGATGAAAAGAGACATGGCCGCAGCTCCTAAAAAATGTCGCCGGTCGTAGTTATTTTTCTCGAACATCTCGCTTCTCCTATCGATCTACTTTGAAAACTCGAGTATCACTTCCAACTCGACCGGCGTGCCGAGTGGGAGACTAGCGACGCCGAAGACCGAGCGACAGGGATTCTTCTCCTCGCCAAAAATATCCCGCAGGAGCTCCGAGGCGCTATCGGCGACTTTCGGATGGTCGCGGAAATCTCCCGAGGTTGCGATCGACACGCCGAGCCTCACGATCCGAGCAACTCTGTCGAGCGTTCCCAAATGTCGCCGCGCAACCGCAAGAACGTTTAAGGTGGCGAGATGTGCCGCCTCGCGCCCGGCTTTCACATCGAGCTCCTCTCCGATGCGGCCAAGAAACTTTGCCGAACGGCCTTCGGTCGGGAGCATACCGCTCAAAAAAAGCAGATCGCCGGTCTCCACAGCCTCCGCATAAGCGCCGAAGGGCTCGGGCGGATCCGGAAGGATAATGCCTAGTTCCTTCAACCTTTGTTCGGCGCTGCCGGTTTGAGCTAACGTCTCCATAGCCGGGTCCTTTATTCGTTGGAAACAGGCGCAGCGTTTACCGCATTCCGCTGTTGCGCCAGCGGGCGGATTCCTTTCACCACCAATCGGCCAAAATGTTCGCTTGCGCGGTGAGCTTCGAACGCGGCCTTGTCACGGTAGACTTCCCACAGTGCGAATACGTTCGGGTCTTCGGTACTTCTCGCGACATCGAAGCGCACTACACCGGGTTCTTTGACCGAAGCATCGCGCAGCTCTCGAAATAGCGATTCCGCCCTGTCCGCATCTTTCGAAGCAAACGTATACTGGATCGACGTTACGATCATTGTTTGTACCTCCAAGGAACGTTCGGGACCTACCTTCGTTGCCGGTCCGTCTGCGAGCGAAACGAGCGGCTTCCCTTTTTCGACGAAGTAAGTGGCGAGTTCCGCTCCATTGCCGGCGCCGATGTTTTTCACAGAGTGGACGACGCCCGCCGGAACAAACAAGACATCACCTGGTTTGACCATCACCGGCGGCTTGGAGCCGATCCGATATTCCAGTATTCCCTCGAGAACATAGATGATCTCCTCGCCAAAATGGGTGTGTTTCGGCGCTACATATCCAGGGTCGAAATCAACCCGTACCTGAACCACCTCTCGTCCGGCTATGCTGAGATCGTGCCGCTGCAGGTCCGTCCGTTTCGTTCCGGGCTGCTGACCGAATGCTGCTGACAGACTGCCGATGATAATCGCTGCGATCGCAATGATTCGAGCTGCGTTCATTCTTCAACTCCTTGCCCGTAAATGGGCAAAATACTTAAGAAGAGACGATGATTATCGGGCTGTTAAAAATCCTTTGACGATCGAGGACGCCGATAATCAGGATTATTGATGAGTCCATTTGTTGAACCCAAGCTATCTGCGCGCCAGCGCTGGCTTTCGATAGAGCTTCACATTTCTTTTTTGGCCCAAATGCACCTTAATTTGATTTTTTTCACTATATCATGGAAGAGTGGGATTCTGTCCTACAAAAAAGTGTGGCATCGCAATGCCCACGAGATTGAACGCTTTCTTGGTTTTAAGGCTCCGATCGGGAAGACGGGATGATTCAAGGCATCGATAAGGATGTATTTTGGCGTCAAAATGGACAATTCGCCGGCGGCTTTTGGATGGGCCGGTGTACAGAACAAGGATGTCAGAGACTTTAAGGCGATAACACGTTAAACTATATACACTTATCGCTATCTTCAGATTTGAGTCTTGTAGATTTTTAGACAATTTGGGACTTTGTCCAATTTGGACCGGAGGGAAAATAGAATGTCAGTAAGGAAAATATTTTTAATATTGATAATTGCGGTGGTCTCGGCGTTAAGCGTCGCGGCCCAAACCGATGTTTCCGACCTCGTCGGATCTCGCGCGTCAAACGGCGAAAATGCGTTGCGGCAACGCGGATACGTTTATGTCAAGGGCACGAAAAGCGGCAGCTATTCATACACAAACTGGTGGAACTCATCGAACCGAGCGTGTATCGTTGTGGCCACACGGAGCGGCCGGTTCGATTCGATCAACGGCAGTCGCGCAGGCGATTGTAACCAGAACGGCGGTTTTAACGGCGGCAATGGCGGGTGGAACGGTGGCAACAATGGAGGCAACGATGACTACGGCAACTGGAATGGCAACGGTTCAATGAGCGCTCCGCCGAGCTGGGCTCGGGGCCGATTCTATTCACGCGATGGCAACATCGAGCTACGCATCCGAAACAACGGCCAGATCTTTGTCGTTAACGGCGGACAAACTTTCTTCGGACGTTTCTACAACAATCGTATTTATTTGAACGGCGACACCTCGACGATCTCGCGAAGCGGCAACGGCTTTTCGACGTTCAATCTCAATTCCCGTGACACAACTTACTATTCCACCGACCGCAGCGGCAACGGCGGCTGGAACGGCGGCAATAATGGCGGCAACAACGGGGGCAACAACGGCGGTTGGAACGACAACTACGGTGATTGGAATGGCAACGGCGCTATGAGTGCTCCGCCAAACTGGGCACGCGGAAAGTTCAGCTCGCCGGACGGTATCGAGCTGCGCATCAGAGATAACGGCCAGGTATTCGTCGTAAATGGCGGACAAACATTCTACGGCCGCTTCTACAACAACCGTATTTACCTGAACGGTGATGTTTCGACCATCGCCAAAACGAATAACGGTTTCTCAACCTACAATATGAACTTGCGTCAGACGACCTATTACTCGAAACGCTAGTTTAACTACTAAAAGCTATAAAGCCGATCAAGAGCGGTCCGGGCGACTTTACGCCCGGACCGCTTTTTTTGCGCCTGCACCATCCTCAAAATCATTGCACCAATGACCAGTATATGATTCATAGGGCATCAGAAGATGCCGATGTAGCCTCTTTTGGGGACCGCCATGGGTCAGCTGTCAATGAGTCGAGATAGAAGCGAATTTGTTGGCAAGTACAAGGCTGAGAGCTCCCATTAGTGTCGGGTAAGGGCCGAGTGTTGACGGCATTATGTTGCTGGACGGATATGCTTGACAGATTGCGCTGTCGGCAGCGGCCTTTACGTCGTCGGCAATAAGCGGCCACGCCCGCACGATCGCGCCCGCAATGATCGTAACCTCTGGCGAAAGTCCTTGAATAAGGCTCGAAATACCGATGCCGATGTAACGCGCTGTCTGCTTTAACGCGGTCACGGCGTGTTTATCTCCGGCCAACGCCCTGTCTATGAGTTGGGGAAATGTCGTATTTTTACCGTTATTGGTCAGCACAGCAAATCTCGCAAGTGCAGATCGCTCTGACGCGAACGATTCCCAACAATCGAATCTCCCTGCCGAACACGAAACAGGTGCTCCTTCGCCGATAGTCATGTGGCCAAATTCGCCGGCCACACCGTCTTTTCCGCGATAGACCTGGCCGTCAAAAACGATGCCAGTTCCGATACCGTTGTCGATCAGCACGGTGATAAAATCGCGAACCTCACTGATCTCCGGCCGCCCGAACCAAAGCTCAGCCAGCGCGGCCGCATTCGCATCGTTCTCGGCCCGCACCGGAAGCCCGGTGAGCGTAGACAAACGCTGGGTGATATCAGGCCGATGCCAGTCAAGGTGCGGGATGTGCAGAACGGTGCCCATAATGGGCTCGACCAATCCCGGAACCGAAACGCCGATGCCCTCGATCGAATTACCGCTGCTATGGATGAACCGGCGAGCACAATCGATGATACGGTCCATCGACTTTCCAAGGTCGCGGTCGGTAGGAAATTCTTCCTGCTCGAGTACACGGCCCGCAAGATCGCTTGTAGCGGCAACGGTCCTTTTCTTGCCGATATCAATGCCAATAGCGAAGGGATGAGCGGTGCGGAGAGAAAGTAGCTGAGGCGGACGGCCGCCAGACGATTCGCCGTAGACCTCCTCGATCAGGCCGCCCTTTAAAAGTTCGTCGACGA
>JBDTXM010000256.1:0-4652 GCA_040006215.1 Acidobacteriota bacterium | reverse complement strand
TCCTCGATCAAAATGTCTGCCCTGTAGTCATCAACCGCAGTAACAACGCGTCCGCTCTTAATCAGTGTTCTCATAACCATATCCCGTCAACAACAAATAACATCGTCAAGCTCTTACCTCATGCGGATAGTCAATCGCAGGGCTCAGTCAACGAACTCTGTCCATTTTCCTTCTTTAGTCTTCACACCAACTCTAGTCTGCCTCACTCTGGAAACCGCAATGATGTCATAAACTTCTCAACAGTCGAGCTAGTTTCAGTTATAGGTCGAACTCCAACGTCCTGCTCTGCACGGAGAGACAGGAGCTTCGTTCCGAGAAGGAACAATCTGTAACGTGCGACTTTCCCGCCCTGTCGCACCTCTGTAAAGTCTTGACCAGATTTTCCATTCACGATGATGTCTTCCGACTGCATCAATTGAGAGTGATTCATCTTGACCATCTGAGTGCGCAGAAACTCGTAATACTCCTTGGCCTCGTCCTTATTCAAAACACGTAAATCTGGGATCTCCGCGTAAGTAATATCTAACGACACCCCATTGCCGTTCCAACGAATCTGCGGATATTTAACGTCGCCGTTGCTTAATGGCGATGTGCGGGAAGTTTCTTCTGACTTTCCAGGAAACTCAACGACAAAGGTTCCTTCGGGTGATCGATACTCGTGCCATATCTCAGGTTTCTGACATGCAACGCTAAACGCCCCCATCATCGAGCAGAGTCCGAGAAGGAAAAGCATGCGGCCTTGCCATCTGACCGATTTGTTGATGTTTGGTAACAACTTTCTCATGTTCTCTACGTCGTACTCGTAGCTTTTCCCTTTAACGCCTTTGCTAATCGATGGGCAGGAAAGCTGTGCTTTTCCGTCAGTTTAATAAATGATCTACGCGGCTATGCCGCCCGCGTAGATCGATATTTCCAACGCGAGCGAGATCTCGCCTGCTAGACGGGTCAGCTCCGAAGTAAACACATAGCTCTGGATAAAGCTATCTTTGCCATTGACGCCGAAGTCGAGTTCAAATCCCTCGACTCCGACCGTTTCTTTAAGGCGTTGTAATTCGGCATAGTTAGTTTCTATGAAAGCTATGGCATCACCCACCTGTTCCTCAAAAGCATCGGCTTCGCTTACGTTAACCGTTATGCCAGACGTGTTCCAGGTCCGTGAGGCAGCCTTACGTTCCCCCTTTTGGAAGACATTAACTGGCTCAAATGAGCTTTCGCGTAGAAATTCCGCAGTTTGGAATTCGTCACCCGATGCTCTTAATACACATGCTGAGGCCATAAGAACTCTAACTATCCCGTGGGCTTCTCTTCCGCGTCAGACCGGACTTTTCTCTGACTTACGGACGAAGCCCATAGATCCATAGAGGGGCTGTCGTTGCGTAGGCTGGATCGAACCTAACCATCTTGTTTTTTCTTCTTGATAGGCTTGAAACCTTCTTTACCGTCTATTTTCAGTGTCTCTTTTTCTCTATCAACCTGAACCTCGATCTGTTTATCTTTGGTTCCGAAATTTCCGCTTTGCTCGTAAAGGTCGACAGTTAATTTGTTCTCCTCGCTCTTCACAACGCGATACTTGCCCTTTTGCATCAGCGGTGGGTAGCCAGTCAGCATGAAGGTGCCGTCGGTGTTAAGTGTGTATTCGAGAAACCAATGAAAGCCGTGGCCGGTGTTATTCGCCGGCAACTCGCCATCGAGTCGCCATGTGCCGATGATAGTGTCCTCGTCTTTCGGGACCGAAGCTTTATTGTCCTGAACGACCACAGAAAATGCCGAAGTCGCTATAACAAAGATCAAAAGAAAACCACTCAAAATCTTATCTTTCATCAAACAGTTGCAAAGCCTGCATCCAGAGCGACGATCAATTCATCGACATTGTCTCTTGTCGAGTTGAGCATCATTCCCGTGCGGATGACATTGCCATACAAACCTCCTTTACCGATAAGCACACCCTGGCGTTTTGTTTCCTCAAAAACCTTCAGGACGGCATCGGGTGCGGGTTCCTTGGTCTTGCGATCTTTTACAAGTTCGATGCCCTGCATCAGGCCCATGCCGCGGACGTCGCCGATCAAAGGATACTTTTCTTTCAGTTCGTCGAGTTTTCCTCGGAAATAATCGCCGACGACGCGGCAATTTGTTCGAAGGTCATCGTCCTCGATCATCTTAATAACCGCGAGGCCCGCGGCGCTCGAAACCGGATTTCCACCAAAGGTAGCAAACGTCAAGCCCGGGAATTTATCGGCGACCTCAGGCGTAGCGATAGTCCAACCGATGGGAACGCCGTTGCCCATTCCTTTTGCCGAAGTGATGATGTCCGGCTCCACATTCCAATGCTCGATGCCGAACCATTTGTCACCTGTGCGGCCCCACGCCGTCTGGACCTCGTCAGCGATGCAGAGGCCGCCTTTTTCACGCACAATGCCGTACGCGATCTGAAAATACTCGGGCGGCGGCACGATGAAACCGCCGACTCCGAGGATCGGCTCTGCCATGAATGCCGCGATCTCGCCGGTAGTTGTTGTTTCGATCACGTCCTTGATGTCCTGAGCGCAGGCAACACCGCATGACGGATATTCGAGCTTGAACGGGCAACGATAACAGTACGGAGCGGCGGCATGGACGATCCCCGCAACTTGTGCCGGAAGCGGACGCCAACTCGAATGGCCGACGGACGACAGCGCCGTCGCCGAACGTCCCGAATAGCTGTGCCGCAGCACGACGATCTCATGGCGCCCCGTCGCCAGCTTTGCGGCCATTTGAGCGGTGTCGTCGGCCTCGGTGCCAGTGCTGGTAAAGAACGATTTCTTTAGCTTGCCCGGCGTGATCTCAGCCAGCTTTTCAGCAAGATCCGATTGATTCGGGTTGGCATAGAGAGCCGATGTGTGTTGGATCTTGTTCGTTTGCTCAATGATCGCCGCATTAATCTTCGGATTTGCGTGCCCGACGCTTACCGTCAGCACACCGCCAAACGCATCAAGATATTTGTTGCCCTGATCATCCCAGACATATTCTCCCTCGCCTTTAACGAGAGCGATCGGCTCCTGGTAATAGGTCGCGACGGCGGGAAATAGAAATTCCTTGTGCTTGCGCACGGCATCGGAAACAGTCGTTTTTTGTTCTTGTGGATTCATATTGTTTTTTACCACAGAGAACAGAGAGGGCACGGAGGGAAATATTAACTATTTCGCGGCTGCGGGTTTTAACATTCTCTGTGTGACCTCCACGTTCTATGTGGTTAATAATCTCCTAAAATAACGAGCCTTTGTCATCGGCCCCCATCATCGCTTTGCGAACAAGTGGGATCGGTGGGCCGCCGTATTCGAGGAATGCGTCGTGGAATTGCTTCCATGCGGTTTTGCCGCCGCGCGAAGCACACCAATCGTCACGAAGCTTCATTATCATCAGCTTACCCATCGTATAGTTGAGATATGCCGGATCGAACGTGCCGCGGGCGGATTGCTGGTCGGCTTCGCCCTCGGATCGCAAGCCCTGCTCAATAAACATCTTCTTCGATTCCTCTACGGTCATGCCTTTTGTGTGCATTCCGATCGCGGAAAGAAAACGCACGTCGCGAAGCAATGCTTCCTGCAACTGGCCGATATGCATCTCTGCGTCGCCTGCACCCAGACCTTCGTCGTACATCATTTCTTCACAATAGTGTGCCCAGCCCTCGGCAAAAGCGTAGCCGACAAAGACCTGGCCAAATTTCGATTTGGCTCGGTTGGCGTGAAGGAACTGCACGAAATGTCCCGGATAGACTTCGTGGACCGACGTGAAGAGCAAACTTCCTTTTCCCGGAATATATTCTTCCTGTTTTTTCTTGTCCCATTTCGGATCCGGAGCCGCGACATAATAAACCGACGGCAGACCGGTCTCATATGGGCCCGGAATATTGATATAGGCAAAGTTCCACGACTTGTAAGGCGGAGCAAGGCCGACCTTTGCTTCTTCCGTTCCCGGCATTTCAACGATCTTTTTATCCTCGATAAACTTGCGAAGATCGGCGAGCTGTTTGGTCGCAGCTTCGACGACATCTTTACCCTCGGCCTTGTTTGCGGAAGCCTTATCGCTGCACTCCTTTAATGTTTTGCCCGGATCATATTTATCGCATTCCACCTTTATTGCATCGAGGTTGCGCTGAAGGTCCTTCTTACCTATCTCCTCGATCTGAGCGAGATCGATATCGACGCCCTCGGTCTGCTTGAGCATCGCCTTGAATTTGTCCGGTCCCAGGACAAAATCATTTGTCGCAGTTTTTTCCTGCTCTCCCATCCACGTGTCGAAATCTTTTACTGCCTTGATCGCTCCGTCATTGGCTTCCTTAAATTCTTTCTGCGAAGCTTCATCCTTGACCGGCTCGAAAACCTTTACAACATCCTTTCCGTAAAAATCCGCGAGGCCGCCGATCGTTTGCCGGCCGATCTTTAGGAGATTCATCGCCATCGGCAATTTCAAATTAGCCTTGATCTGCTGCAAAGCGGTCGGCACACTCTTGGCATAAGCGGTGTAAGCTTTGATCCGCGTTTCAAGCGGAGCATACGGCCGTGAAACATACATATCCGGGTCGATAGAATCGGCATACCAATAAGGATTTAAATGCGGCTGGTCAGCCGTCTCGCGCCAAAACACGTCCTTGTCGATCTGCGCAATTACATAAT
>JBDTXM010000255.1:0-4660 GCA_040006215.1 Acidobacteriota bacterium | reverse complement strand
CGGTGACGGCAAAGACGACATCGCCGTCTACCGCCCTTCGGACAACAACTGGTACATTCTCAACAGTTCCACCGGTATCCCGACGATCGTCAACTGGGGCAACTCGACCGACCAACCCGTCCCCGCCGACTACGACGGCGACGGCAAAGACGACATAGCCGTCTTCCGCCAAGGCAACTGGTACATACTCAAATCAACCGGCGGCGTTACCATCACTGCCCTCGGCACAACTGGTGACGTCGCCGTTCCGGCGCGGTATATTCCTTAGAGAAAGATGAATGGAGATGAACCGAACCTAAGGGCGAGGCATGTTCTACGGAGCAATGCTTTTCCTATTAGCGAATACTAGGTCTTCGACGATAAACGCGCCTTATAAAAGTGCTTTATGAATTTCTTTTTTGGGAACTGCCACCAGCCCATGCGGTATTCCTCGGCTTCCTTTAGCGCTTTCTTTGCTGTCCATCCGTCACGCGTGATACGGTAGGCGGCGATCACCGTGCCTGTCCGATCAGCGCCGCGTCTGCAATGGACAAAAATCGGCTGACCTTCACTCTGTGCGATCAGTCGGAGGACTTCGTCGAGGTCGCCGATCTTGGGTTTCCCCCAATCCGCCATCGGTATCCCAACGTACCTCATTCCCGCTTTTTGCACCCACAGCTTTTCCTTTCGTGCGTTCGCGTCGTCACCGCGGAGGTTCACGACCGTCTTGATTCCGCGTCCGGCCAATTGGATTATTCCCGTCTCGGTAGGCTGGCCTCCGCGATAGAGCACTGGGCTCACGGACCCGAAATTTGGAAGGTCTTTGGTCCCTCCGTGATCTTGACCATTGGCTAAGAGTGAGGCAGTTTGTATTACCAACAAAGCATATAAAACCGTTATGGCGTTCATACCGAATTCTCGTCGTCTCTAATCCGAGCCGAATCTACGCACAACATCGTGAACGGCAGTCATGTAGTCCTTAAGATAGGTATCCTTCTCGACGAAAGGGACTTCGCTGCGAATGGCGGCGTAGATCCCGCGGGTTCCTTCACCTAGCATACTATCGCTCCCGAGAACGCGCTTGCGGAAATCGACGGCTTGGGCGGCGCAGAGGAGTTCGATAGATAAAATGTTTTCGAGATTGTCCGCCACCTGGCGTAATTTCAGGGCGGCGGTCGCACCCATCGAGACGTGATCCTCGACATTGGCGGAGCTTGGTATCGTATCGACGCTCGCGGGATGCGCGAGAATCTTGTTCTCGGTGCAAAGAGCAGCGGCCGTGTATTGCACGATCATAAAGCCGGAATTAAGACCGCCGTTATCTGTCAGAAACGCTGGAAGAATGTGAGCATTCGAGGCCTCGTCGGTCAGGCGCATTGTGCGGCGTTCGGAGATATTGCCGAGCTCTGAGAGTGCGATCGTTAGATAGTCGAACGCGAGGGCGAGCGGTTCACCGTGGAAGTTTCCGCCGCTGAGGACTTCGATCTCTGTGTCGGCGTTGATCTCCGAGGATGGGCCATCCGCCGACCCCGGCGATTCTGTCACAAAGATCAGAGGGTTATCCGTGACGGCGTTAAGCTCGAGTTCGATAAGCCATTCGGCGTACGCGACCGCATCGCGGCAGGCTCCGTGGACTTGGGGAATACAGCGAAGTGTGTAGGCGTCCTGAATATTCTTGGGTTCGTGTTCGCGGACGAACTCGCTGCCGTTCAAGATCTCGCGAAGGTTCTTTGCACATTCGATCTGGCGCGGATGCGGACGAAGGGCGTGAATGCGCTCATCGAATGCTGAGACCGTTCCGTGAAGAGCTTCGAGGCTAAGACACCCGGCGACATCGGCGGCGGCGGCGAGGCGTTTTGCCTTCCAGGTTTCCAGCAGCCCAAGCGCCGTCATTACCGTCGTGCCGTTCGTCAGCGCAAGCCCTTCTTTTGCGGCTAACGTCACCGCTTCGAGGCCAGCCTTTTTTAAAGTTTCGGCTCCACGTGCACGCTCACCTTTGAATTCGGCCTCGCCTTCGCCGATAAGCACGCACGCAAAATGCGCAAGTGGAGCTAGGTCGCCGCTGGCTCCAAGGCTTCCCTTTTCAGGAATGATCGGATGAACGCCGCGATTGATAAATTCGAGGATCAATTCGAGCGTCGATGCGCGAATCCCCGAAAATCCGCGTGCGAGCGTATTCGCACGAATGAGCATGATCGCCCGAACCGTCGGAATATCAAACGGGTTTCCGACGCCGACAGCGTGACTGACCACAATATTTCGCTGCAGCAGCTCGACTTCTTCCGGGCTAATGATCTTGTCCTTGAAAGCTCCAAACCCGGTAGTGATACCATAGGCGACCTCGCCTCGTTCAAGCAGAGCATCGACCGCCGCGGCAGAGCGATTCACATTGACTTTTGCAGCGTCCGAAAGCTCAACGCGAGGTTCGCCCGGCTCGCCATACGCTACCGCGACTACGTGTTCAAAGGTAAGGCTTTCGCCATCGATAACAATTTCACTCATCATTAACTAGCTGCGGCGAAACAATCGCTTCCTTTTCTGGTCCAGTTGCCGTTCGCATTTTCAAATGTGTAATTACAACCGCCCATGTTTCCATCGGAAAAATAAGCGATCCCCGATACTCCAACGATTCCATTCTGTTCGGACCAATGTGAAAACGTTAAGTAGGAAACCTCTTGTTTTGCTTTAGAAGAAGTACGTATAAGTCGCTCAATCTTTAAGCCGTTGACAACTTTCGGAAGCTCATTGAAAAGATTCTCTTCAATTTCAACGAACACGAGATTACGACCGCCCACCACCGCATCCTGCGGCTTCAATTCATTTAGTAGAGCTTTTATAACATTTATCTTCGTGTTGTCAGATGGTTCGGTGAGATGGGTGACGGCAGGCGGGCTTGCGACTACCGAGTTCGGGTCGGATTCAACAAAACAAAGCGCGACAACAAAGATCATAGTAACGATTACGGTCAGGCCCAGCCCCAGTTTATTTCGAGCGTATCTCATTGCCGTCTATAAAAATTCTGTGGATATTACTACTGCCAAATTCGAACGGCACCTCCCGATAATCTGATGCATCAATAATTAGCATGTTTGCTTTTTTGCCGACTTCGATCGAGCCAACCTTATCTCCTATGCTGATTGCGTAGGCCGCGTTTATCGTAGCGGCGTTAAGAGTCTCGGCAGGAAGCAGTTTCTGATGACGCGAAGCAATCGCCATTGCCATCGGCTGCGACGGGCAAGGAGCGGAGCCTGGATTATAGTCGGTCGAAAGAGCGATGGCGCAGCCCGCGTCGATCAGCTTTCGAGCGTTCGCGAAATGTGAGCTGCCAAAATTGAAATTTACGGTTGGCGTGACGATGCCGATGGTATTTGAGGCCGCTAGCAATTTTATTTCTTCGTCGGAGATCGCATCAAGATGGTCGATCGAGGCCGCTCCCATTTCGATCGCTAGCCGGCTGCCGCCGAGGTTCGTGAATTCGTCGACATGAGCTTTGAGTTGGAAGCCGAGGCTTTTTGCAGTCTCAAGGATCTTTTTGGTTTGCGCGAGCGTGAATGCTCCTTTTTCACAGAAAACGTCGCAGAAAAACGGCCCTCGTCTGTAGAAGGTTGACGCGACGAACCATTTCCAAGCGCTCGAGAGCATTGTGTCGCAGATCAGGTTGACGTATTTTTCAGGATTATCTTTCGATTCCGACGGTATCGCGTGAGCCGCGAGAAATGTCGGAACGATGTCGATCGCATGTGTTTTATCAAGCTCCGCGATCACCGCAAGCATTTTTAATTCGGTCTCGGTATTCAGCCCATAGCCGGTTTTGATCTCGGCAGTCGTCGTGCCGCAGGCAAGCATTTTGCCGAGACGCCTCATGCCCTGCTCAACTAATTCGTCGATCGACGCTTCGCGCGTCTTCTCAACCGTTGAGATGATCCCGCCGCCATTCGCGAGAATCTCGAGATAATCCGCTCCTTGTATCTTTAATTCGAATTCGTCCAAGCGGTCGCCGGCAAAAACGATGTGCGTATGCGGATCGACAAAGCCTGGGCATACGACCTTGCCCGCGGCATCTAGTTCGTTTGCCGCGTCATAGATCGATTCGAAATCGGATGCCTTGCCTACGGCCACGATCTTTCCATCGTTGACCGCCACCGCCCCGTTCTCGATCATTCCAACATCGCGCATGGCACTCCCGCGCTTCGGGACCGACGATGCACAGGTGACTAGTTGTCCGATATTCGAGATCAGGAGGTCGATGTTCATTCAATTCATTCAAGAAATACTATCACGAAGAAGGCCGGTGAGAGTATTCGTTGAGCTTTTCTGCTGCTTACTGCGGCACGTTGCATCTCGAAAGTATTTGCGGTAATTTGCTCCAAAGAAAAAAAGGAGAAAGTTAAATTTATGCAGCAAACGACACAGGTAGCGCCCGATCTATTTTGGGACACAATGGTCGCGTTTCAACGAACGGCGGCACTTAAGGCGGCGGTTGATCTTGCGATCTTTACGAATATCGCCGCGGGCAGTACAACGACGGCCGCGATTGCCTCGGCGGCGGACTCGGCCGAACGCGGTGTGCGCATTTTGTGCGATTCGCTAACGGTGATGGGATTTCTTCATAAAAGCGGATCCGACTATTCACTGACGGACGCTTCCGCGATGTTTCTCGACAAAAAGTCACCCGCTTATT
>JBDTXM010000254.1:0-4663 GCA_040006215.1 Acidobacteriota bacterium | reverse complement strand
TCCATGTCAAGTAGAAAATACTTTAACTATTGCCTTATTCTGCAATGGTTTAGAGGAACTGCTGTGGATAAGTTCGTCGACCGCCTGTGGATAAAACTGTGGAAAATCCGGCAACATTTTATTCGCCACAAGTTAAAGGATTTGTAACACGCCCGCTCCCTCAAAAACGCCTGTGGAAAACCACGCAAAAATTATTGAAAAATAATTTTGAAAAGGATTTTTTATTCCGTTCGAAGCCGTTATATTTTACGATTTCACTATTGAATCGCGTTTCGAACGTCGCGCGAAAATGTTTCCGGAGACTTCAGGGATGAAGCGGGGATCTCAACGCCGGACCTGCGTAGGCGCGGGGCTCCGATCACAACCAGCGGCGAAGCTATTGTTTCGCGTCCTGCCTTGAGGCCAGCAATACCTTCATTAATGAGCACCTCACCCGGTTTCATTAAATTGGATAGCCGATTTGTCCGAAGGAACGTAAGGATTTGTTTAATAGGAATAGTTGGTCGAAGAAACAAAAGGCCGCCCTCAAAGGCAGCCTCTCAATTTTAATTGTAAGGGTTCGCGGGGTTATTCAGCAGCGACAGCCTTCTGCAGTTCCGACGCTCCTTCGGCGTAAACGCTGATGAATTTGCCTTTCTGGCCCTTGTTCTCAAATTTAACGAAACCTTCGATCAGCGAGAAGAGCGTGTCGTCTTTGCCGCGGCCCACGTTTTTGCCGGGCTTCCACTTAGTTCCACGCTGGCGGGCAAGGATATTGCCGCCGAGCACGTGCTGCCCGCCAAATTTCTTAAGCCCGAGCCGCTGTGCGTTCGAGTCGCGGCCGTTTCTCGATGAACCTACACCTTTTTTATGTGCCATTTCTTTAATTCCAGATTCCAGATCTCAAATTCCAGATTCCTTTAATTTGGAATATGGAATTTGGAATTCGAAATCGCTCCCCTAAATACTCTCTATCTTAATTTCCGTATACCCTTGACGGTGGCCCTGTTTGCGTTTGTATTGTTTGCGGCGCTTCTTCTTGAAAACGATCACTTTGTCGCCCTTACCGTGGCCGACAACGATCGCCGAGATCTTTCCTGCCTCGACCTTCGGCTCTTTGCCGTCGGTGTAAAGCATCGTCTCGACCTCGATCTTATCGCCTGCTTTCCCCTCGATAGTGGGAACACGCAAGGTTTGCCCCGATTCCACCGGGAACTGTTTTCCGCCAGTCTTTATAATTGCGTAACTCATTTGTCGCGTTGATCTCCTTCGATACAGGCGAAATCAACGTCCGCCAGTCGAAAAGACCAAATTATACGGAAATCCAGACCGTTGGTCAACCTTGGACGCATCGTTAGGCTAAAGTCGTCTCGTTCGATCGTGTTCATTTGAAAAGATTTGTAAAGACACACGAAAAGTATTGTGCGAACGGCAGTTCCGACGTAATAATCGACCCATAGGGAGTGATACAAAGCATGCACGCGAGATCTTTCCACCTTATTCTCCTCGTCCTTTTCTTTTTTCTCTCTAAAGAAACTCACGAGCAGATCTCAGGCATGGCGACCTCGGAAGCGGCATCGTCCGTTTTGGCTCAGGCGAATGAAGATAGATACAAGTTGGTTATTGCCCCGTCAAAAATGATCGTTCAACCGTATGCCCATTGGTCCAGCGCGCTTGCGGAGCGATCGAGGGAGCTGTTGGCGCTCACAAACTCGATCACGGCTTCGGGCTATCGCCTTAAGACTCTTCTGTCACCGATCGCGATCCTGGCCAAAGATCCCGGCGGATATCAATATAGATTTCTGTCTAACCCGACGGAGCCCGAGATCAGGACGATAATGGATGAAGGCTTTCACTTATTTTCTCGATACGACAATGGCCAACAGTGCGATTCTTATTACATCGGTGACGAACGAGGACAAACCTGCGACTATTCAGTGATTTACGTCTATGAAAAACCGCTCAATTCCAACCGGAAGGCCGAGCGGTACGTAGTAGAACGCCCAGACGGTCTGGTACCTCATCCGGCAAACATTATGGCGGCCGAGATCAATAAAAAAGTTGCTGAAGGGTTTTGTCCTGTTAGCGTAATTTCGAAATTTGAGGTGGTCCTGGAAAAGATCTCTCCGTGCGAAGTCGGCAAATATCACTCTGAATTTGCGCTGGTGCGTGAGGGAAGCGATATAGAAAACAAGGTCAACGTGCTCGCAAAAAAAGGCTATCGAGTGCTGTTGGCCGACGACGGTATCGCTTTGCTTTACCGAAATGACAAAACAAAAGGAATTCCCGTCGCCTATCGCTGGGCCGATTCCGAAAAGAAGGATTTCGCGGCGATCCTCGCCAAGCTCGAGCTGGCCGGTGCCCGCTATTGTACGGTCGTTTCAGCCGGCAGTGGGAAACGTAAATTTCTAATATTCGAAAGCCCCGCACAGCCGCCCGCTAGACCTTCCGAATTCAAAACGATAACTATCGATCAGTTGGCGAAAATCGATCCCGCCGACGGAATGCCTTACCTTGACCTTACCGACGAGTCGAAAAGAAACGTCGCCGAAATAAACAAGCTCGCCGCCCAGGGCTTTATTGTCCGCGATCTTTTCGGTTACAAAAAGACCCAGGTGCTGCTCGAACGCACACAGTAGAAATGTCGTCAGACTTTCAAACGCAGACGGTTCATCTCGGCAGTTCGATCACCGGATTATTTGAAGAGATCGGTTTGTAATACCAGGCGTTAGTAAATGTCGTTAGGGTGCTGAATGGCCCGTCACGCATCGTCGGTTTGTCGGCCTGCAGTACAAGTTGCCATTGGTCAATGCCCGAAAAATAATGCTTGGTAAAACGATAGGTGACCGTTTCCAGTCCCCGATTTTGGGTCGTTAGGAGTCGTCCGAATCCGTCACCGCCATTTAACTTGCTCCAGGCCTGTATTACACTTTTTTGCGGTTTGATCGAGAGGCTCCCGCCGTTTATCTGATAGGTACCATTCTCCCGTACAAGCAATATCTTGTCGTACGACATTCGGAAGGTCTTTGATACGAAAATGTAGGTGCCGTTGGAGTTGAACGTGTATTGGTCCTTGCTGTAGCCGGCCATTCCCGCGGCCACGGGATCACCATAGGTCATGTGCGCGCCCAGGTTCTGCCCCCACGTGCCGAGTACGGGGGAATCCATTTGTGTGGTCACCGCCTGAGCTGGCGTATTGGCGGCAGATTTTCTGAGAACGATCGACGTGGCGAAAGTGTCAATGGTCTGAATATATTCCTGACTGTTAAATATCGCCGCGGCGCTGAACTTTCGTCCAAAACCAGAATACGTGCTGAGGATAATGGCAGAAGCTCCAAGTTCACCCGTGAAAGTCGCTCCTCCGTTTGTTATCGTCCATCCGTCCGCTTGTTTCTGCGGCTCCATTTGCGGCTTGTCCTTTACGCCGAAAGCTCCGACGATAAATTGGCGCCAATCGTTATCAAAGTCGCGTTTGGGATCGCCAGAACCGAGGTCGCTTTGGTAAAGCACTATCATCGCGTACGCGCCTTTCTTTTGATCGGAGGTGCTGAAGAGCAGCCCTCCGTCTTTCGCCTGTTTGGCCCAGCCGGCCGGCGGCGTGAAGGACGCAATGTCGAACGATTCGCTGATTTGAGCTAACGAGCTGACCGAAACGGTCAGGAGCAAGATAAAACAAGAGAGTGCATGTATCATAGATCTGATCATTTACGTATAAGGCTCCTATTGCAGCTTTCCGTAGGGCTTGCCGTCGAGCCATAGGATCCTGGAACCCTTAACGGCAGAAAAATAAGCATCAAAGGTTCTGGCCCTGCCTTGAATATCGGAAAACGAAATCTGCCAGTTGTTCGGCACGGTAAATCTGCCGCTTGATTTGACGCTTTGAAACTTGATGCTTCCTACGTACCCGCTCGCGACGCCGATGTCCCAGGCGTAAGAATTGCCGGCTCCAAATTGAAAGTTCTCGATCGAAGCATGTGTATCGGTGCCGGCACTGGCCCCGGTGTAAGCATTTACATACGAGAGAGAGCCCGAAAAGTCATTGGTCCATTTACCTTTAAGGTCGGCGGGAGCAACACTGAACTTATTGAGAGTGGCGATCTTCTCCATTTTTTCCCAACCGGAGGTCGTCTGGTGATAAGGGCCAAATTCCAGTTCGAACACTGCTTTGTTTGGAGTTATGAACTCCATATATCTTCCGGTGCCGTTCGAATAACCCATCTTGAACAACACGACGTGCACGGTTTTTCCTGTCGCTTGTTCGACGAGGTCCGCTTCCGCAAACTCGATAGCTTGCCAACCCGTTATCGGCTTAAATTCAAAATTGCTTGCTTTGCTATATCTCGGAGCAACCAGAACGTCCCAGGCATTCTTTAACCCGTCCATCACGACCGAATGGTAGGCATCCGCATTCTTGTTCGGATGGTGAATCAAAACTTTTATATTGCCTTTCGCTACTTGAACCCAATCTTCCTGAACCGTGCTAGTCCACCCATCATCAAAATTGGTTGTCGTAAATGTGTAACCGCTGGAAACGGCGGGTGCGGAAACTGGCGGAGTATTCCTGGCTGGCGGCGCGACAACAGCGGCATCCGGCTTCTTCAAGGTGATGGACCCAAGAAAATCGGCAATGTTTGGCTGATATGCCTGGGTATTAGTTAGGATCACTACGTTAACCATCTTGCTA
>JBDTXM010000253.1:0-4767 GCA_040006215.1 Acidobacteriota bacterium | reverse complement strand
GATCACCTTCCGAGCGTTCCTTCAGTTGTCCTTCCAATATAGAGCCTGGCCGAAAAAGCCAGGCTTTCCTTCTTTTAAACTACTGTAGTTCGTTTAGTTAAGTATTTGCTGCCGATCTTCTGCCAGATTGCAGGGATATCTATTGTTCTGCTGAATGGAATATTCCATTTTGACGTGAAACCGTTCGTGAGCTGGCCTGGTTGACAAAATTCGTCATTTTCGGGATGACAAATTTTGGATGCGGGCAGTGGGCTCTGGGGCTAATTGACGGCTTTCCTTTCAAGTTGACTCTGTCATTGAGTCAATTTAATGACATCTGCGACAAAAGGCTTCTCAAGGCTATCGAATAGTTGGGTCATCCTTTCAAAAAGGGGAATCGAACGATCTTTTCTGTTAAACTGATGTCATGATTTTGACGCGGTTTTCAAGTTCTTTGCCGTCTCTGCAAAGTCTTGGACTAGCAATTCTCTCGGCGATCTTGCTAATACTCGCATTTCCCGATTTCGAATATTGGTTTCTGGCCTGGCTCGGTTTTATTCCGCTCCTGCTGGCCGTCGATCGGCAAAAGGTGTCGGCGATTAGCTCGTTCTTTACCGGCTGGCTTTTCGGAACGTGCTTTTTCCTCGGGACCTGCTGGTGGCTGACGTATTCGATGATCCGATACGGCGGGCTTCCGGCTGCTTTTGCGTATCTGCTGCTGCTCATCATCTGTTTGCTCGTTGGACTTTTCCCGGCAATGTTCGCGGCTATCACGGGAGTATTGATGAAACGATTTGGACGGATCGCGGTTCTCGCAGCTCCGTTCGCATGGGAATTTACCGAGCTGATGCGGCACTACATCGTCGGTACAAGCTGGAACGCTGTCGCCTATACGCAGGCATTCGGCGGTTGGGGGCTAAGTCTTTCAAGCGTCGGCGGGATCTATTTGACTGGGTTTTCGATCCTCACATTTCAGACGGCAGCGGTAGCGTTATATCTGAACCGTGAACGTATCTTCGGCACCAATGCGGTGAAGCTTTCAGAATCCGGCCAGAGTGAACCTGCACACCTCTACGCGTTCATTGGAGTATTCGGGATCGCGGTCGCGTTTCTGCTCTTTCTCTTTGGAACGAATCTGACGACCAGTGCTCGTGAACAGCCTGCTGTTGTCGCATCCGTGGTTACGATCCAGCCGAACGTTCCGATGAGCGGTCTCGATTACGAGAAGTGGATGGACCTGCGTGGACGGCACGTAGCACTTGCCGAGAAAGCGTTAGGCGATCTCGCGGCAAAGATGCCCGAAGCTTTATCGAAACCGGTGACGGTCGTGTTTCCGGAATCACCGATGAATTTTATGTACGCGGACGACCGCGAGTTTCAGAGTTTCGTTCACGACTTTGCTTCGAAACATAACGTCGATCTTTTGTTCAATTCCGCTGAGCCAAATCCGCTCGACGGCAAGTATTTCAATTCGGCGGTGTTGACTGATACAACCGGCCGCGAGATCGCCCAGTATGATAAAATTCATCTCGTACCTTTTGGCGAAGCCGTTCCCGCTCCATTCGAAAACATAATTCCGGCACTGGTTGGAAGTTTTTCATATGGAACAAAATACGAAGTGATGCCGTTTGGAGAAGCGAAGGCGGGGATCGTGATCTGTTACGAATCGGCTTTCGGTGATCTTTCGAGGCAATTCGTCTTGAGAGGTGCGGACATTTTGATCGAGATGACCAACGACGGTTATCTTGGCCAGACGCCGGTTCTGCGACAGCATCTGGCCAACTCGGTCTTCCGAGCGGTCGAAACGCATCGTCCGCTTTTGCGAACTACGAATGTGGGGATCGGCGGCTATATTACCGATCAAGGCGAAATACTAGACGCGACCAAAAGCTACACGGAGGACACGCGTGTCTGGCCAGTTACGAAATCGGACGGACGCCTTACCTTTTATGTGAAGTACGGCGATTGGTTTGCGTATCTCTGCTCGCTGGTAACGCTCGGAGCATTGATGATCGCGATCGCCAGAAGTTTACGACATTAGAAATTGCGACATTATTCAGAATGGAACTCACGGAACTACAGACTAAACAAGAAGAGCTAAAAGAAAAAGTTTCCCAGCTTGGGAGGTTTCTTTGACGCACCTGCCAAGCACTCGGAACTTGAAAAATTAGAAAAGCTGATCTCGGAGCCCGATTTTTGGAACGATTCTGAAAAGGCACAGAAGATCGTTCAGCGGAGAAGTCGGATCGAAAAAACGCTCGAGATCCAGAAGAATTTCGAGATGGGCATTTCCGACGCTGAGGTCCTTTTAGAGTTCGCCATCGGCGATAAGGATTCGGCAACCGAACTCGAACGCCTGATCGCAAAGCTTGAACGTGAAGTTGGCGAGGCGGAAACGCAAACTCTGCTCTCGGGAGAAACTGACGCCAACAACGCGATCTGTTCGATCCAGTCCGGAGCGGGCGGCACCGACGCTCAGGACTTTGCCCAGATGCTTTTGAGGATGTATCTGCGTTGGGCGGAGCGAAAAGGATTTAAGGTCGAGATCCTCGACGAACAGTCGGGAAGCGAAGCCGGACTAAAATCCTCAACCTTTCGCGTCGAAGGCGATTATGCTTACGGACTTCTTTCGGCTGAGGCGGGCGTGCATCGACTTGTGCGGATCTCACCGTTTAACTCCGGGGGCAGCCGCGAGACATCCTTCGCGTCGCTTTTCGTATCGCCTGAGATCGATGAGAATATCGAGGTCATCATTGAGGACAAAGATCTGCGTATCGATACGTATCGTTCGTCAGGTGCCGGGGGCCAGCACGTGAATGTGACGGACAGTGCCGTGCGGATCACACATATCCCGACGAACACGGTGGTCACGTGTCAGAACCAGCGTTCGCAATTGCAGAACAGAGTCGTTGCGATGAACGTGCTTCGTTCAAAGTTGTACGAACTTGAACTCGAAAAACGGCGAGCGGATTCGGCCGATCTCGAAGCGACGAAACAAGACATTTCATTTGGTTCGCAGATCCGAAATTACGTCCTGCATCCTTATCGGTTGGTAAAAGATACGCGGACGAAATACGAGGAAACGGATGTCGATGCGGTGCTCGACGGAAGTATCGACAATTTTATACAAGAATTTCTGCGGTTCAAGAAAGGTGGCCAAGCCGCCAGCGTTTAGATGAAGAGCTGCCCCCTTTGTAACGAGATATACAAGGACGACGAGATAAATTTCTGTCTCGCCGATGGGGCAACCCTCGTCAAAAAAAAGAACGGAAACGCTGCGAAGCATTCGAGATCGAACGAAGTAGTTTCGGTAATTCTTGTCGCCTTCGCATTTCTCACATTTCTTTGCCTGGTTACCTACAACACACAGGATGCTTCCTTCAATACGGCGTCGTCACAGAAAACGCAGAATTGGATCGGGCCCTTTGGAGCCTATTTCGGTGACCTGTTATTTCAGATTATTGGTATCTCGGCGTACCTCTTTCCCGCACTTATCGTCCTGATCGCCTGGCGTGTCTTTCGCTCCGAAACTCTTTATCCGCGAACGAGCCGCGTGATTGGTTTTATGCTTTTCGTTGTCTCTCTTTCGGGCCTGATCCATATGGTAGGCTGGCAGGGCGGGATCACGGGAGCCTTTTTCTTTCGATTCTCGGCAAGGATCATTGGAGCGATCGGTACGGGAATCTTGCTGTTCGCGGGGCTAACCGCGTCGCTCATTCTAATTACAAATCTGACCTTTGTCGGACTTTTCGCAAACTTTCGAATGGCGTGGTCGAATTTTCGCGTGCATTTTGATGAGTGGCGGGCCAAGCACGGCAGCGATCCAGCGGGAGAAAGTGTAAAAGCGAAGGAGCGTCTCGAGAAACGCCGGGAGAAACGCGGTGGAAAGACGGGCGAGCTTCCATCGACGATCATTGTCGGCGACACCATTCCGATCGCGCGCGAAACGATCGCCGATGCGGCGTTGGTCAACGGCTCTTTCCTGCCGGTCGAGCAAGCGGAACTTCCGCTCGAGCCGCCCACGATAGCTCCGGCAAAGGCCCCTCGCGTCGATGAGTTCGAACAGCCGGATACCAACGAGATCGATGCAGTCGACGGCACGATCCCAATTTCGCCGGTAAGACACACGGGCGATCTTGAAGACGGATCAACGCCGGATGAAGAGGCAGATCTTGAGGAACCTCGAACTCACGGTAGCCAGCAGAACTACGATGATTATCGTTTGCCCGGCACGTATTTTCTCACCAAAGGTGAACCCGCCGTCGAACACAAAGAAGCCGAGCTTCGCGCGATCGCAACCGATCTGGCTGAAAAGACCAAGGAATTCAACGTAACCGGAAAGGTCGTACACATAATGCCGGGTCCTGTCGTCACGACATACGAATTCAAGCCCGATCCGGGGGTAAAGTATTCCCGTGTTACCGGTTTGGTCGACGACCTCTGTCTTGCACTCAGGGCTGAATCAATTCGCATCGACCGAATTCCGGGAAAAGCGTTCGTTGGCATTGAGGTCCCGAACAAGCATCGCGAGCAGATACAACTTCGCGAAGTGATCGAATCGAAGAAGTTCAAGGAATCTAAATCGCTCCTGACCATAGCGTTGGGCCAGACTATCGACGGCCTTAACTACGTCGCCGACCTGGCGAAGATGCCGCATCTTCTGATCGCCGGTGCGACCGGTGCGGGTAAATCCGTCGGTGTGAATTCGCTAGTGGTCTCGATCCTTTATAAGGCAAAACCGGACGAAGTGAAATTCATCATGGTCGATCCGAAACGGCTTGAACTTGG
>JBDTXM010000252.1:0-4831 GCA_040006215.1 Acidobacteriota bacterium | reverse complement strand
ATAATATCGTGACCTGAAAGTTCGTAAAGCCTGGCTTGCCGCCAGTCTTCAACCATGTCTAGTTTTCCTTTGCCGGTGTCATCTACTAAGTTTATTGTTTGCTGCCCTTTGAACGAGATCAAATCCCCGTCGATTTTTATGCTTGCTGAAAGATTGTTGCTTTTCCAGACGTTTATCCATTCGATCTCATGTCCGGGCAAAGATATTTTCGAGCTGCGCGTTTTTCTGAGGCCAGGGTCTGCGTCATTGTTGATCAGCACTGATGGCTCAATTGCCGAGGATTGAAAGTAGTCACGGAGTCGTGCGTCGACTGGGCGGGGACACGACGGCACTCGTTCATCAGGACGTTTTTGAGCCGCAACGAAAAGAGACAATAATAGGTAGACTGCAATAACCGAAACCGAACCTTTCATTTCCAATTAAAACCAGCTTCCTTTTTTCTTCGAGCCGCCAAAAATGCTTCCAAGAACGCCACGAACGATGGTATTGCCGATCTGGCGGCCGATGGATGAGCTGGCGGAGCGGGCGACGCTTTTAGCTACCGACTCGAGCACTGTGTCCGGAGCACGGGCGGCTGAGCGTTGGGCCTTGGCCGCGTCGGCCTCTGCTTTTACGGCATCGGCTTGGGCTTTTGCGGCAGCATCGGCCTGGTTTCTCTCCTCGGTCTTTTGCGTGAGAAGTTCGAAGGCCGATTCGCGATCGACAGCCGTGTCGTAAACCCCCGCAACCAATGAGGTGGCCATTAACTGCTGACGCTGCTCCGGCGTGATGGGGCCAATATGACCAGACGGAGGCACGACGAAAGCTCGGTCGACCATCGTCGGCACCCCATTTTCATCAAGCATCGAGATAAGTACTTCGCCTACGCCTAATTGCGTGATGACAGTTTCGGTATCGATCTTTGGATTTACGCGAAACGACGTCGCGGCGGCCTTTACACCTTTTTGCTCCTGTGGCGTATAGGCGCGAAGCGCGTGCTGGACGCGATTGCCTAGCTGTGCGAGAACCTTTTCCGGAATGTCGGCAGGGTTTTGCGTGACGAAATAAACGCCGACGCCTTTCGAACGGATCAGCCGAACGACCTGCTCCACCTTGTCGATCAGTGCGGTCGGAGCATCGCTGAAAAGCAGGTGAGCTTCGTCAAAGAAGAACACAAGTTTTGGCTTATCAAGGTCGCCGGCCTCGGGCAGATTCTCAAACAATTCGCTGAGCAGCCAGAGCAAGAAGGTAGAGTACAGCTTTGGCGCGTTGATCAACTGATCGGCGGCGAGGAGGTTTAGGACGCCCTTGCCGCCGACCGTCTGGATGAAATCGTCGAGCTTTACCGCCGGCTCGCCGAAAAAGATATCGCCGCCCTGTTGGTCGAGCTGCAGAAGGCCGCGTTGGATGGCGCCGACCGAGGCGCTCGATACATTGCCGTATTTGAGCGTCAGCTCCTGAGCATTTTGGCCAACGTATTGCATCAGCGACTGAAGGTCTTTCAGGTCGAGCAGGAGCAAGCCATTGTCGTCGGCATATTTGAATGCGATCGCAAGCACACCTTCCTGCGTGTCGTTTAAATCGAGAAGGCGTGCGAGCATGAGCGGACCCATTTCGGAAACGGTCGCACGCAACGGGTGCCCCTGCTTTCCAAAGACGTCCCAGAGCGTCGCAGGAAATCCCTCGAACGAAGGCGCGATGGCGAGCTGCGTGTTCCGCGCGTCGATCTTGTCATTGCCGCCGCCAGGCTGCGTGACACCTGTCAGGTCGCCCTTGATGTCGGCCATAAACACGGGCACACCACGCAGGCTAAAGCCTTCGGCCAGGCGTTGGAGCGTCACGGTCTTTCCGGTTCCGGTCGCACCCGTGATTACCCCATGACGGTTTGACATTCCCGGAAGCAAAAAGAATCCATCGTCTTTTGCGTCCTTCTTTGCGGCTAAAATTGGATCTGACATATTACCCTAATTGACTCGCTTATCTAACATTTCTCATATTTCCAGTTTCGCCGTTTCCCCTCGCCCAGCCATTCGACTGTAGTCGCGATTCGTTTGTCGCGCGTGGCGTCGGTTTTGGCTTCGATTATCCATTCGACATATTCCTTTTTGCAGCTATACGGAAAATTGCTAAATGTTTCAGCAGCTTTCGGGTTTGCGTCGAGCGCGGAGACCAATACCTCGGGAATAGCGACCTCGCGTTTCTCTTTTGAGATCGGAGCCTTTTTTACCGTGATGCCGAGATCGTTCAGCTTCATCGCATCTTTTATGAGCTTGATGAACGTCTTGTCGGCCGGGAGATCTTTGACCGAAAGAATGCGGCCAAAGCTGCCCATCGCCGTCTTCTCCGCGTGAAAAGTGTCCGATTCGAGAAGCGATTGCTTCCAAAAATTGAGGGCGCAATGCCGCTTGAACGAGGCCATCGAACACATCATCATATCCTTGTAGTCGAAATGCGGAAAGCTCCACTTCATCGTTTCCACCACGTCGGGGCAGGCTTTGTGAACGAGCTCTCGGATATGTGTGAGTATCGGCTTGGCAAAGTCGGCTGATCTATCGATATAAACATCAACTCGCGCATCGGTCGTCGGCATAGTGGTTAAATATACTCCAAAAGTTTTTCGGTGTCAGCATTCCGATCACTGCGGGAGGCGTGCGCTCAGCCCTTACTTACGTGCGGCCACCGACAGATGCACCCAGACGAGCCTATTACCGGTTTTCTTTTCGGATGACTAGCTTTAGGCCCGACCATTTTTCGTCAACCGCACATACTTTTATATCAACCAGGCCAAGCGGGAAACACGCTTCCCGAATGTTCTCTTCAGTGATCTCCGTGGGCAGTTTTGCCGCTTTTTTATACCATGATACCCAGATGGATCCGTTCTGTTTTATCTGTCGAAGGTAACGAGAGAGGAGTATCTGCAGTTCGTCGCGGTCGTTTGTGAAAATGTGGATGAGATCGGCTTGGTTTTGTTGTGCCTGTTTCGCTCTTGCAGACGCGTGGGCTTCTGCATCGCAGATCGTCACATTTTCGGGAAGTGAAGCAAGGAGCTCGGCGTAATCGTCCGGAGCGTTCACAGTCAGAACCGAGAAGCCGTTTTTGATCCCCAGTTTTTTCGCCAGCGGCGTGCCTGAATATCCAACTGTCATCTCATTGTCATCAAAACCGTGCGTTCACGCGGCCCGTCGAATTCGCAGAGATAGATCGCCTGCCATCGGCCAAGAAGAAGTTTTCCGTCAGAAAAAGGAACCGTCACACTCGAACCGACGATCGATGTTTTTATGTGGGCATCGGAATTGTGTTCATCGTGCCTAAAGTCAGGCTCGTATTGAGGTATCCGCCTATTCAGAAAACCAAGCATATCCCTTTGCACGTCCGGGTCGGCATTCTCGTTTATTGTCAGCCCACAGGTAGTGTGCTGCGAAAAGACCATGCAGACGCCTTCGTGGTTCGCGGCACCCGCCACAATCTTGCCGACCTCAGCGGTAATATCGATCATTTCCTCCCGTATCGAGGAGCCGATCTTCATAATTTTCATTAGTCAGATTGTATCAAACCAAGGGTCTGACGTTTGAAATTTCTGTGTCTCTAGTGGCAGTCGATCTAGGGAATATCGGATCGGAAACCAAGTTTCGCGTCTCCTTAAAGGTCGTAAAAAATGCCTTAGTTTTTATTTTTGAGACAGTTAAACGATTCGAGAGCGGGATGTTATCGAACTTTGAGACGCTTTGGCCTTTTCGGCCCGATCGAATTGCCAAAGAGCATAACACCGTGGTGCGTTCGCGTTCGTCACACAACAAGCGTACACATATCAACGAACGGCAAAGGGTCAAATGAGCATGCTAGAATTCTAAAAAGACTATGCGAGGGGGCATGATGAGAGGATCAGGGATGCGGGCGGGCTTATTGTTGGTTTTCGCGGCAGCATTGGCGGGAGCGGCGTGGGGGCAAAACAAATTTGAGGGATATTCCCTCATCGTCGATGCGGGCATCGATGGGTCGTGCCCGGTCCACTATCAGCCGGGAATTAACGGCGTTAATGGCGTAGATATCTTTGTTGCGGGGACGGGTCAAAAAACGCCGGCGGCCGGCATCACCGCGTGCGACGGAAGCCAGCTCTCGGGCAACCGGATCGGTGCGAACGGGTTCGGGAAATGGTGTTTTCAGGGACCCGAACCGATTTACGAGGTCCGGCTGCTCAACGGCGTTATAACTTATCTTTGGTATCCGATCACGAAAGATACAGGTTTTTATAACGTAAAGGATTTTCGTCCTGTGACGCGAAAGGCCGGTGCAAAGGCCGAGTATTCCTTTACAGAACCTGTCGACTACACGCAGACGATCAAAAACGCCCTCGCTTTTATCGCGACGCGTCAGGGTGGGACGCTTATCTTTCCGGATGGCGATTACATCGTCGGCACAACGGACGGAAATACCCGCGATCCGAAATACGAAGCGCTGACACTTCCCTCGGGAACAATAATTCAAGGCGCGAGCTCCAACTCCTCCATTCCGACCACCAGCACCGCATTACGATCGAGCTCGACACGCATTCGGCTGCGTAATCCGCGCCAATCGATCTTTCGCATAGGGGGCTGCACAAATCAGGTCACTGTTAGAAATATAGAGCTCCTTGGGAATTCGGCATTGTACGGTGAAGCTCCGCGCGATTGGACCGGCGACTACGGTGTCGAAGGCCTCGGAAAATGGGTGCTCGATCCGGCGACGGGAGCCAATTCGGCAAACGCAAGTCAGGTTTTCAAATTCGAGAATGTGACGTTTCAGAATTTTGATAAAGGGATCTATGTTCACAACGCCAACGACGAAAAGTGCGATCCTAAGACCCAGATCTGCA
>JBDTXM010000251.1:0-4886 GCA_040006215.1 Acidobacteriota bacterium | reverse complement strand
CTCATATCTCTACGATTTAGAAAATGTCCGAATTGGTGAACCCAAATAGGCTTCTTTCCCTCGATGTTTTCCGCGGCATTACGATCGCGGGAATGACGCTTGTCAATAATCCCGGATCCTGGGAGCACATTTACTGGCCGCTTGAGCATGCCGAGTGGAATGGTTTGACGCCGACCGACTGGGTGTTTCCGTTCTTTCTCTTTATTGTAGGTGTCGCGATCTCGATCGCGCTCGGGAAGCGCATCGAAGAAGGCGTCACACGCTCGACTTATACGAAGATATTTTCGCGATTTGTTCTGATCTATCTCCTCGGCCTCGCCACATCCGTCGTCCCGTTTTTCTCATACGCCAAAACGGATGCTCCCGAATGGCTGAAAATGGGTATTTGGCTCGTTTTCGCGGCATCGATACTCTTCTTGCTGCTCAGGAATTTTAAGATCGGGCTGCCCTTGGCGGCTCTTGGTTTTGTCGGCATCGCGGTGATGTATCTTGGCGGCTATACGGTGGTCCTGTACCATTTCGAAACTGTTCGTATCTTCGGAGTGCTGCAGCGTATCGCCATCTGCTATCTGATCGCGTCGCTGATATTTCTGCATACGACATGGAAACAGCAGTTGGGAATCGGCATCGTTTTGCTTCTCGTTTATTGGATCGTGATGACGACTATCCCGGTTCCGGGCTGCGAGATCACGACGATGAACGACAAGGCGTGCAACGTCGCCGCCTATCTCGACCGCCTGATAATTACCGTCCCTCACATCTGGAGCCAGGGCAAGGTTTATGACCCGGAAGGCATACTCTCGACCATACCCGCTATCGTCACGTGTCTCTCCGGCGTTTTGACGGGAACGTGGCTGAAATCGGATCGCGACCAATATCAAAAGGTCTCAGGCATATTTTTCTTCGGCATCATACTGTTCGCTCTCAGCTGGATCTGGAATGCATCATTTCCGATCAACAAATCGCTCTGGACCAGCTCATATGTTCTCGCGACATCCGGGCTCGCGTTGTTCATGCTCGGCTGCTGTTACTGGCTGATCGATATAAAAGGCTACAAAAAATGGGCGACGCCTTTTATGATCTTCGGCGCCAACGCTCTAGCGTTGTTCGTGTTCTCGGCGTTTTTCTCGAGAATGCTTGGGGCCTTGAAGGTAACGGGTTCAGACGGCCAGCCTATCTCCATCGGCGAATGGGCATATTACTTCTTTCTATCCTTTCTTGAACCGATCAACGCTTCGCTCGCTTTCGCAGTCTCGTTCATTCTCGTCTGGCTGTTTCTGATGTGGCTGCTGTATAGAAAGCGGATCTACATACGGGTCTGACACTAAGAGTTGTTATATCCTTAGTTCGTGTCGGCGAAAACGGACGAAGCCAAGAATATTTTTCTGATCGTTCTCGGGATCTTTTCGGCCGCAATGGGGCTGAAAGGATTTCTGCTGTCGAGCCATTTCATTGACGGCGGCGTCACCGGCATCTCGATGCTCCTCTCGAACGTGCTCGGCTTACCGCTTTCGATCCTGATCCTCGTAATAAACCTGCCATTCATCGCTCTCGGCTATCGTCAGATCGGAACAAAATTCGCGGTAAAGAGTGCTCTCGCGATCACGGGCCTCGCTCTTGTCCTGCTTGTCGTGCAATTTCCTGATATCACGCCGGACAAGCTGCTTACCGCAGTTTTCGGCGGACTGTTTATCGGGGCGGGTATAGGCCTCGCTATCCGCGGCGGGGCAGTACTTGACGGGACCGAGATCGCTGCTCTGCTCGTCAGCCGAAACAGCCACCTGCTTCGCGTCGGCGATGTGATATTGATCTTTAACGTCATTATCTTTCTCGCCGCTGCATTTTTTCTCGGGATCGAATCCGCGATGTATTCGATCCTCACGTATGCGGCCGCGTCGAAGACGATCGATTTCCTGATCCACGGTGTCGAAGAATACACCGCTTTAACGATCGTCTCGAAAAAAAGCGACGAGATAAAAGAGATCAACACAATGCGCCTGCATCGCGGCGTGACCGTATTCTCCGGACGCGGTGGAATGGGAAGCTCCGGCGTTCACGAAGAAGGCCATGCGATACTCTACTGCGTGGTAACTCGGTTAGAGATCGGCGTGATCAAGTCCGCCGTGGCCGAGATAGACCCGACCGCCTTCGTCACCACACAAGCCCTGCGCGATGTGGAAGGCGGCCTGATCAAGAAATCGGTCCTGCATTAATTACTTGATCTCGAAGTTCCTTATCTCTCCCGCAAATTCCCCGTCGAGCCGTGCCTTTTCACTTTCGAGATCTTTCCTTTCCTTGTCCATTGCCTCGATCCTGGTCTCCTGCTGGCCCGCCTTCTCTATATAACGAGTGATCAGCGTTTTTGCTTCAGGAGTCTTCGAGAGGGCCTCGATATTTTCGCGAAGGCGTTTTTGATCGGATTCGATCTTTTCAACTTCGTCGTCAAAAGAGTCGAGTTTGTTCGCAACCTCAGCGATCTTTGTGCGAAGGTCGATGATTTTTTCAAGCTTTGCACGCGTTGCTTCGTCAATATATCCACGCGATACGAACAGCAGCAGATCGGTCCGCTGGAGCGAGTTGAGTTGGTATGTGTCCATCAAGGGTTGTCTCACTGAAATGATCATTTCCTTTTCCTCAAACGGTTTTAGCTCGACGCGAAAACGATAGTAACGCTGCGTCGTGTAATCAGGTTTCGGCGAGGTGTCTGAAAGCTCCCAACCGTCGCGGATCGGATATTGCAGATAGAGAACCTTCGGCTTGTTCGTTTGGTTTGAGATCTGGTAGGTTTTCTGATCTCCCTGAAAATAATGGACCTGGAAAACGCCGTTTACCACCTTGATAAGTTTAGCCGGTTCTCGATCACCCGTCTGACGCACCGTGACGTGGGTCCCCAGGTCGAGTGCGAAAGAGATCAGTCTTTGCTCCTTTGGTTTCAATCTCTCCATCAGTGCTTCGCCGGCATAGGCGTCGCCCTCCAGCACGGTCAGACTGCCGCTTTCAAGCGTAAGATCCGTCGTGTTCTTTAGTAACACGCCGCTGTAAGGCCGATCTTGGCGAACACTTTCGTCATAGACGGCTACCCGCTCACCATCCATTTTGGTTTGAATGATCGGGATCAACGCCGAACGGTTTCGATTTACCGTAACTGGCTGTTCAATCCGATACTCGAACAGATCGCCTATTTCCTTACCGACCGCGGCAGTTTCGACGCCTGAGTTCTTGGATTGCAGGGCGTCGCTAACAGAGGTCGTACTCGGGGTGTAGTAGCTGTTTGACAGACTTACGGAACTTTGCGAGGTATTTACCGCTTCGGTCGACGCCATAACAGTGACCGTTTCGCTCACGCCGCCAACCTGAAGCGTTACCCGAACCTCGCGGCCGGGCTGTGCGTTTTGCACCACCATGCGTTTAAAGCCATTAGCGAAAATCGAGACCGTGTAGCCGCCGCTCGCAAATCCGTCGCGGGAAAATTCACCCTCGGAATCGGTCATAGCCGAATAAGTGGCTCCGTTGCTGGTGTTTGTAATGGTGACGCTTGCTCCTGGTATGACAGCGCCATTCTGATCCTGGACAGTCCCGAATATCGACGAACCCGCATGAAATGCCGACGACCCTGACTCATACACCTGCGGCGTTAATTGCAGGTCGTCTGGCATTGGGATCACGGGGCGATAGCGGTACAAGGGCTTTTGGATCGGCTGGATAAAAGAAATAGGTGCGCCTGAGACCATAGATAGATGCACGTTCTGCCAATCCTCGTCGCTGACATTATCCACGATCGCCCAGCCCTGAAAGAATGGTTTGCCTTCTTTATCGAGGACGACACGATACGTTGTTTTCCAGATCGGGGCTGCGATCGTATAGGACACGACCATCTCTCGCGGGCCGGAACCCTGCGAGGTAACGGTTATCGTCTTTGCGTCGAGCCGGCGAGTAGATGCGGTCGCATTTGCGAATTCGTTTAGGTCCTTCCGCGTGCCTTCGTCAAGTAGTTTTACGCTTCGCACATCGTTGAGATCAAAGCTCGATATTTCACCGCTTTCCGAAGCGATCACCAGGATACTCGTCATCAGTGTCTCCTTGTCCGTTTTCATTTGTCTTCGTTCGATCGTCATTATCGACCCGGTTGCTGTACCTTTTGCCGATGTAACGATGACCTTTGCTCCCTGTAGTTGTGCCAATACGGACGATATACCGCCTCCATCGCCCGAAACGGGATTGACCGAAAAAGGTATCTCTGACATTCTCGACGATATCGGGGCCGACGAATTGTAGCTGACGGCGCCGATCTTGCCTTGCCCGAGATCGAGCACGACCATTGATTTCAGCACGTCATCGACCTGCGATTGCTTGAACGATAGATTGATCTCGGCGTTTCCTGAAACCATTCCTCGACGCTCGATGTATGACACGCCGTTCGAATAGAGAATGACCCGGCGGATCGGCAGTTGGCTTACCGAAGTCTCGCGGACGGCTGACGTTAACAAGGCGTTAACAGGCGTAACATGTTTATTTTTAATAGCTTGCGAATTGGCGACGAGCGGGCACACGAGTGCCAAAAGGAGGAGAAGTCTTTTCATTTGCGTTATTGTCCTTTTTCTAAAAGATTTGTTGTAAAGCTAGCCTAAAAGATGAGCGTTACGATCCGAATGGTTGCTTTGGGCAGTTAGAGTTCCTTTTAACTTCCGGTAGCCAGCGTCGCTCCACGCTAATAAGGTCCCATATATAGCCACTTATCAGTACGGGTCACACGTTCGTTCGGTCCGATCTATGAGATAATTGAAATTTCAGTTCAATGGAGATAAATATGGCCGATACCCCGCAAGCATTCGAAACGATCACAGCGTCCGACATCGTAAACCGGTATTTTGCCGCATACGAAACGC
>JBDTXM010000250.1:0-4898 GCA_040006215.1 Acidobacteriota bacterium | reverse complement strand
GCATGCAAATCGTAGCAAAGGGCAGTTGAAAGTTCAAAGATTAAGTGCAAATATCGCGCGGTTGTTCGGGTTGCTTGCCCGCTTTGTCGCGCTGCGTGTAATAATTTCACGCAAAGCTCGCGGAACATTCGCGGTATCGCTCAGGAAATGTCCAAACTTTTCGAAAAACTTCTCAGGCCCGTGCTTTTCAGATTAGACGCGGAAACCGCTCATGAGCTCGGCATTGAAGCGTTGAAGCTCGGCGCCGGATCGATATTGGGGGCGAGACACGACGATGAGATCCTCGAAGTCACGCGATTCGGACTCAAGTTTGCGAATCCGCTTGGGATCGCCGCAGGTTTTGATAAGAACGGAGTGGTGGTCAATCAATTGGCAGCGTTAGGTTTCGGTTTTGTCGAAGTGGGTACTGTCACGCTTGAACCGCAGCCGGGAAATGAAAAACCGCGGCTGTTTAGGCTGCCGGACGACCAAGCGCTTATCAATCGTCTTGGGTTTAATAATCAAGGGGCGAAAACGGTAGCCGGCCGGCTCGAGAAGATTACCCGCAAATGCGTGCTAGGTGTAAATATCGGAAAAAACAAGGATGTTCCCAACGAGGAAGCGGTCGAGAATTATTTGCAATGCTTCGGAGTAGTTCGTGACGTTGCCGATTACGTCGTGGTCAACGTTTCCTCACCAAACACGCCGAATCTGCGTGAGCTTCAGCAAACCGAAAACCTTGAAGATCTGCTCACGGCAGTACAACTCCAAAATGTAAGGAAGACGGAAGGAAAAGCACCAAAACCACTGTTGGTAAAGATCGCTCCCGATCTCTCAGAAGCGGAGATAGAAGGGATCGTGGACGTTTGTATTAGCTTGAACGTGGCCGGAATAATTGCCACCAACACCACCATCGGCCGCGGTGGTTTAAGAACACCGGACCTTGAGAAATTTGGCAGAGGCGGGTTGAGCGGTAAACCTCTCTCCAACCGATCGACCGAGGTTATTTCGCAGATATACCGATATTCAAGCGGAAAACTGCCGATAGTGGGTGTCGGCGGAATATTCACTGCTGCCGACGCATTTGAAAAGATCGCCGCGGGAGCGAGTCTTTTGCAGGCCTACACGGGTTTTGTTTACGGTGGGCCTTCGTTTGCGGTCGATGTGAACATGGGCCTCGCTAATATCTTTCGGGAACGCGGCTTTGCGAAACTCGATGAGGCGGTCGGATCTGCCCTTAAATAGAGGTTGGTGGAAATTTGACACCAATTCTACAGCCGCTATAATACTCGTTTTGCCTTTTGAGTAGCTTTAGGCAAGTGTTTATTCTGTTTGACAATGATCGTCGATCTCGCTGAAAACGACCAGTGGCCGAAAAATTTCGATGTTACTATCGATCGGCCGGGGATAGATCTCGAAAGGGAAGATGCCCGACTCGCTGGACCGGTTGCCGCTAACGGTTCGATCGAGAAGCACGCGGGTTGGTTCTCGGTTTCGGGGCAGGTCTCGGCGAATGTCGAGATCGATTGTTCTCGCTGTCTTGACCCATTGAAAAGGCTGCTGGCGATCTCGTTTGATATCCGCCTTCTGGATAACGAGGTCTTGTCCGGAGCAGCAGAGCGGGAAGTTGAAAAAGGAGACCTCGATCTTTCGGTGATCGACGATGAACGCGTCGATATGAACCACATCGTTCGTGAGCAGATATTGCTCGAATTGCCCGAACAGGTTTTTTGCAGCGAAAACTGCAAGGGTTTGTGCCCAAAATGCGGTTCAAACCGAAATTTGATAGATTGTAAGTGCGAAGAAGACGAGATCGACCCTCGTTGGGCGGCACTAATGAATTTGAAGTAACGGTTTTTGGTATTCGGTTTTAGGTTTTGATATTAAGGTCGAAAACCTAAAACCCAAGATCAAAAGCCCATTTTTTACGAGGTTATAAATAGATGCCAAATCCAAAACGAAGACATTCACACGCTAGAACCCGCGAACGCCGAGCGCACGATGCTCTGAAAACTCCGCAATTCTACATTGACAAGGATTCCGGCGAAGCCAAGGTCCCGCATCGAATCGATGCCAAAACCGGCATGTATAAAGGCCGCAAAATAATCGACGTCAAAGAAGCCGAATAGATTTTGAAATAATTCAAATTTTGAGTTCTAATTCTAATCAATGACTTCAATAAACGCGGGTATCATCGGGATGGGCCATTCCTACCCGGAAGGTGTTTTAACGAATGCCGACCTGGAACGAATTGTCGAAACATCCGATGAGTGGATCACATCGCGGACGGGGATAAAACAGCGCCACAAGGCGGCCGACAACGAATACACTTCGCAATTCGGAACCGCCGCCGCTAAGCAGGCGATCGAACGAGCGGGTTTGAAACCCGACGACATCGATATCATCGTCTGCGCCACCACTACACCCGATCAGATCATGCCATCAACAGGTGCCCTGATCCAGGCGCAGCTCGGAGCGTCGAACGCGGCAGGTATGGATGTTTTTGCCGCGTGTTCGGGTTTTTTGTACGGATTGACGATGGTCGAATCGATGATCCGTACCGAGCAGATCAAATACGCCCTAGTGATCGGTGCGGAAGTTCTGACCAAATACGTCGATTACACCGACCGTTCGACTTGTGTGATATTTGGTGACGGAGCAGGTGCGGCGGTGCTCGGGCCGGTAAATTCGGGAAAGGGAATTCTAGCCACCAAGATCAAATCCGACGGCCGTTACGAAGAGCAGCTTTATGCTCCGGGCGGCGGAACCAAGCTTGGCACAACACACAAAACGATCGACGATCGGCTGCACTTTTTCAAGATGAAAGGCAATGAGCTTTTCAAGGTCGCGGTGCGGTCGATGGCCGATATCTCAGCCGAAATGATCGAAAAGGCCGGATACAAGGTTGAAGACATTGATCTCGTTGTTCCGCATCAGGCCAACCAGCGAATTACGGATGCGGTGGCTTCAAGGCTCGGAATACCCGAAGAAAAAATGTTTTCGAACATCGCTGAGCACGGAAATACTTCGTCCGCGTCGATCCCGATCGCTATGGACGAATGTATCGAATCCGGCAAGATCAAAGAAGGAAGCCTCGTTTTGCTAACGGCTTTCGGCGGCGGCGTGACTTGGGGCGGAACGGTGATCCGATTTTAGATCGCAGATTTGCGAAAGCCTGTCGGAACTGAAGCGGAGAGGCTCGACTCGATTATACCGCCCTTGCTAATGCGCGGGCTTGGTATTAAGGATGGCGAAGACAGCGTACATTTTTCCAGGGCAGGGTTCGCAGGCCGTGGGGATGGGAAAGGATCTGTTTGAAAACTTTGCGGCCGCACGAGACGTGTTTGAGACGGCGGATGATGCTTTAGGCTTCTCGCTTTCGAAGATGTGTTTTTCGGGAGACGAAGAGCAACTGCAGCTAACCGCAAACACGCAGCCGGCGATACTTTCAGCTTCGATCGCTGCCTATCGGGCGATGGAGGCAGAAGGTTTCGCTAAACCCGACTTTGTTGCCGGGCACAGCCTTGGCGAATATTCGGCATTGGTCGCGGCGGGTGTTCTGGAGTTCGCAGATGCAGTTGTAACGGTTCGTAAACGCGGCACGTATATGCAGGAAGCAGTCCCCGTCGGTGTAGGAGCGATGGCAGCGATACTTGGGCTCGACGCGGACACGGTCGAGGCGGGATGCTCTGAAGCTGCCGAGGGTCAGGTTTGCAGTCCGGCGAATATAAATTCACCTTCGCAGGTGGTGATCGCCGGAAACGCCGAAGCGGTAGATCGTGCGTGTGAAATATTAAAAGCGAAGGGAGCGAAACGGGCGATCAAACTAAATGTTTCGGCCCCTTTCCATTGTGCTTTGATGATGCCTGCACAAGAGCGGCTCGAGCACGGTCTGAAGGGTTTGAAATATAATGCGTTCGCGTTCCCGATCGTACATAACGTGGATGCCGCCGTGAACGAAGATACGACGCAGGTTTGCGATCGGCTTACTCGGCAAGTGTCGTCGCCAGTGCGCTGGCTGCAGTCGGTCGAACGAATGACTGCGAACGGTGTTGAGAAGTTTGTAGAGATCGGTCCCGGAAAGGTTTTGACTGGTCTCGTCCGGCAGATCAATAGGGAAATCGCATACGCGAACATAGAGAATTCGGAGAGTTTAAGAAGTAATTTAGAAACGCAGTAAACAGGAGAACATATGTCAGAAGTTCAGGATAAGATCAAACAGATAATCGTCGACGAATTGGGCGTGGACGAAGCAGAAGTCACGGAAAATGCCCGCTTTATCGAAGACCTCGGTGCGGATTCGCTCGATCTGGTGGAACTCGTGATGCGGTTCGAAGAGGAATTTGATATCGAAATTCCCGACGAAGACGCCGAAAAGATCCAAAGCGTCCGCGATGCGTATGCGTACGTAGAACAACATAAGGCAGCCTAGATTTTAACGGTGAGTGGTGAACGGTGAATGGTAGATTGTTCACCGTTTAGTGTTACCGTTCGCCGTTCACCACCGATTATGAAGCGTCGAGTAGTAGTTACAGGCATTGGATTGGTCACGGCGATCGGCAACGATGTTCCGACAACGTGGAACGGATTGATGAACGGTGCTAGTGGCGCCGACTATATTAAGAAGTTCGACCCCGAAAAGTTTTCGGTCCAGTTTGCCTGCGAGGTCAAGGGCTTCGATCCGCTTAGCTTCCTTGAAAAAAAGGAAGCGAGACGGATGGGAGCCTTTACGCATTTTGCGCTTGCCGCTTCGGACGAGGCGATGAAGGACAGCGGGCTCGTGATCGATGACTCGAACGCCGAGATGGTCGGGACCTATATCAGTTCCGGCATCGGCGATTTCTGGGCGATCGAACGCGAGCACGAAAAGCTGCTCAACTCCGGCCCCGATCGCGTTTCGCCGTTCTTTATTGTTTCGG
>JBDTXM010000249.1:0-4906 GCA_040006215.1 Acidobacteriota bacterium | reverse complement strand
GTGACAGCTGTCATATCCAGCAAGATGTGCCCTTGGCCTTGCGATTTGCTGTGAGGAGGCGGATTCTGGTCGAGCTGGATACGGACAGTCCCTATTCGTTGAAGGATACGAGCCGCGTGACCGAAAGCGGCGCGGGGGATACTCAGTTGGGGATCCAGGGAGTTTTGCTGACTGAGAACAAGTCGCGGCCCGGCGTTGCTCTGGCCTATTGCATTAAAGTTCCGACGGCAGACGAAAAAAAGGGGTTAGGCACTGGTCGGGTCGATCAGAGCTTTATTGGGTTGATCAGTAAGACAGCGGGCAAGACAACAGTTGATTTCAACGCGATCTATTTGCTCGCGGGAAACACTAGCGACCGGCATCACTCGTCGAGCGGCCAAGCCGCGTTTGCCGTCACCGAAAACATTACGAAACGATTTGGCGTACAAGGTGAGGTTAGCGGAGCAAGCCGAAACGACGAACAGGCAGGAGCGATGTTCGGCCTTGGCGTGGTGACATATCAGCTAAACAAACGAACGGTTTTCGACACCGGGCTGCGATTCGGCCTGACGCCATTCGCCCCGAAGGTCGGCGTGGTGGCTGGCGTGACATTTGGCATCGCGAACCTGAATAAAAAGCATCATTAGTTAGGTTTACTCTTCTCAAAAATAACGATTAGGAGCTTTTGGATGAAATTATTTTGCGGATTTTTGTGTGGCTTGATCTTTGTTGTCAATATTTCAGCTCAGATAAAGCCGCCGACTGAGTCGGCCCTCGACCGTTTTCTTCGCTACGTCAAGATCGATACTCAATCGGCCGAGGACCAGAACACCGTTCCGTCAACAAAGAAGCAGTTTGACCTGGCGCGAATTCTTGAGAAAGAACTAAGCACACTTGGCGTGCAAAACGTGCGTGTTAGCGAATTCGGGATCCTTTACGGACTTGTGCCTGGGAATCTCGCGGATAATTCGAAAGTCCCTACGATAGGTTTTATTTCGCATATGGATACCTCGCCCGCGGTGTCGGGCGCGAATGTAAATGCCATCATTCATAAGAACTATCAGGGCGGTGACATCGTGCTGCCGAATGATAAGACGCAGGTCATCGCTGTCGATAAAAATCCCGATCTTAACAACCTTAAGGGCGACGATATCATCACTGCAGACGGCACGACGCTGCTCGGGTCGGATGACAAATCGGGCTGTGCCGAGTTGATGACGATGATCGACATCCTCAAGCAAAATCCGCAGATCAGGCACGGCAACCTCGCGATCGCCTTTACGCCCGACGAAGAGGTCGGCGGTGGTATCGATAAGTTTGAGATCGAGAAATGGGGGGCAAAGTTCGCCTATACCGTCGATGGCGAGCAGTTGGGCGATATCTCGAATGAGACATGGTCGGCGCGAACGGCTACCGTTACTTTTCACGGGAAGAACACTCATCCAGGAACAGCCAAGGGCATCATGATCAACTCGCTGTACGCGGCTGGCGACTTCCTTTCCAGCTTCCCTGCAAGTGCTGCAGACCGGCCTGAGACCACCGAAGGCCGCGTGGGCTTTGTTCATCCTTATAGTTCGGCAATGACCGAGGAAACCTCGACGATCAAGATTCTGATCCGCGATTTCGATCTATCGGGCGTTGCTGCGAAAGAAGAGTTGTTAAAGTCGATAGTCGTCAAAACGCAGGCCAAGTATCCGACCGTCAAGATCGACTACGAAAGCAAGCTCGGCTACCTGAACATGAAGGAAGTTTTGAAGAGCTATCCGCAACTGACAGACTACGCTATCGAAGCATCGAAACGGGCTGGCGTTACCCCTGAGATCAGGCCGATACGCGGCGGAACGGACGGTTCGAACCTTACGGCTCGTGGGTTGCCGACCCCGAACCTGTTTACCGGCGGCCACAATTTCCACGGCAAACTCGAATGGAACTCGCGTCGAGGGCTGGAAAAGACGACCGAGACCTTGGTAAACCTCGTTCAAGTGTGGGCTGAAAAAAGCAATTAATACTGGCCGAAAAAAGAACCTGCCGATGGGGCAAGTTCTTTTTTTTCGTTATTTTTCCGTGTAAAGATTCGGAAACTTTTCTTTCAAAGCCGCCACCTTTGGTTTGTCGTTGTAGACGATATACGGCTCGTCCGGATGTAGCGCTAAGTAGTTCTGATGATAATCCTCCGCGGGATAGAAGGCCCGGAAAGGGACTACCTGAGTTACTACCGGCTTCGACAAGGTCTTTGACTTATCGATCGCGGCGATAAAATCCTCGGCAGTCTTTTTCTGCTCATCGTTCGTGAAAAAGATAGCCGAACGATACTGCGTACCGTGGTCAGGACCCTGATAATTAAGTTCGGTCGGATCATGGGCAACCGCGAAAAAGACGTAAAGTAGTTGTTGATAAGTGACCTTTGCGGGGTCAAACGTTACCTCAACCGACTCAGCATGCCCGGTCTTGCCGGTGCTAACAGTTTCATAATCGGCTGTTTCCTTAGTTCCGCCCGAGTACCCGGAAGTCACCTTCGTAACACCCTTTACATGCTTAAAGACAGCGTCAACGCCCCAGAAACAGCCGCCGGCGAAAATAGCTTTTTGCGGTCCGATGGCGGCGGGTGACGCGGTCTCCGGAGTCGCAACAGGCGGGAGATCTGAAATATCGGTAATACTCGGTGAGCTTTTCGCTACAGCGCATGCGGCCGCAACTCCAAGAGAAAGAGCCAAAATGACCTTGATAAATATAGACATGTTTATAATTCCTTAATGTTAGATGCCGCGGACGGCAGATCTTATTCCCGCCATTAAATTCGCCAACGCGTTGAATTCGGATTCACGCGAGGATCGGTGGAGGCGTAAATTTCGAAATATCATCCAACTCCAACGCGGCTTCGACCTCGCCGATCTGGTTGACTGCGTCCTCAAAACCGTCTTCACCGAACTGCTGATGCTCGATCTCCTCGAATTTATCGTTCAGCTCATCGTATTCGTCAGGCGTAAGCACATCCTTCCACGCTGGGAAAATTATTGTGTCTTCGCGAGCGGCGTGGTGATTATACATACGGACGAAGCCATCCAGGGTGTCCGCAAAAGGCCCAGAATTGGCATTGATCTTCGCTCCGCCGGTTACTGAAATAATGTGATCGGTGATCTCGCGACCGCGGGCATGTTGGATGGTAAGAATGTCTGGATACTTTGCTGCCTCCAAGCTCCCATTTTCTCTAATTTTGGGGAAGATAAAGGCTTCCTCGATCATTGTTTCATGATAATCCTCGCCAAACCTGCGGAAAAGTTTGGCTGTTTTCTGAAGCGCGTCGGGCGAGACTTCGGATGTGTTTTTCCGCAATCGGAGTGCAGCCTCGGAATAAATAAGCAAAGCTCGCCTCAATACCCCGTGCTCGCGCATAAGATCCTCGACAGCGGTTACTTCAATTTCATCACCGGGCTTCTTGTCGGCATCACCAGGTCTCGCGTCTCCCGCGTTTAAGTTTGCCTGTACCGCGTTTCCCGCAGGCGGCGGGACGCAGGAACTAAACATAACGGCCGATCCGATGCCTATGGCGCCGCATTTCAAGAATCTGCGCCGCGATCCATGTTCAATATTCATAATATACCCCTGAGAAAACGCAATATATTTTGAATCCTCACCGATTCGACTTTGCCGCCTGTTCAAATAATAATAATAGTTAAACCGAAATGGAAGATGGCAAGATAAATTCGATCAATGCGCCCGAGCCGGTCGGTCTATACCCGCACGCTCGGCGCGTTGGAAATCTACTTTTCTTATCAGGTGTGGGACCTCGTCAAAAAGCTACCAAACAAATTCCGGGGGTCCTTCTAAGTGAAACAGGCGAGATCGTTTCATATGACATCGAAACACAGTGCCGGTCGGTGTTTCAGAACGTGAGATACATCCTTGACGATGCCGGATCGTCATGGGAAAGAATAGTTGATGTAACGGTTTTTCTTACGAATATCAAGGAAGATTTCCATACTTATAATCGGATCTACGCCGAATATTTCTACGACAATCAGCCGTGCCGGACGACGGTCGAGGTAAACGCGATGCCAACGCCGATAGCGATCGAATTGAAAGTGATCGCAACGATCGACTGAAAAGTTACGGGGTTTATAGAAAGGAGAAATAATGATCGGAACAAAGGGATATGCAGTCCGCGGGCCAGAAGCCGCATTTGAAATGCTTGATTTTGAGCGGCGAGAAGTTGGGCCTGACGACATTTTGATCGACATTCTATTTTGCGGCGTTTGTCATTCGGACATCCACCAGGCACGCGGCGAGTGGGGCAATTCGACGTATCCGATGGTACCAGGCCATGAGATCGTCGGGCGCGTGGTGAAAACGGGAAACGACGTTACGAAGTTCAAGGAAGGCGACATAGCCGGCATCGGATGTTTTGTAGAGTCGTGCGGCACCTGCTCAAGCTGCGCGGCCCACTCCGAGCAATTCTGTAAGGTCCATTCGGTAGTGACATACAACGGCACCGAAATGGATAAAAAAACGCCAACCTATGGCGGGTATTCAAACCTCTATGTCATCAAAGAAAGCTATGCATTGAAGGTCGATGCCAGCCAACCGCTGGCGGGCGTCGCTCCGCTACTTTGCGCGGGAATTACAACATACTCACCTCTGAAAAGGTTCAAGGTCGGAAAGGGGCAGAAGGTTGGGGTCGTCGGCCTTGGTGGACTCGGTCACATGGGAGTTAAGTTCGCGGTTTCGATGGGTGCGGAAGTTACCGTGTTCAGCACCTCGCCATCCAAAGAGAACGATGCAAAAAAGTTGGGTGCACATCATTTTGTTGTGACTAAGGATGCCGCAAATCTCACCCCTCTCGCCAGGACGTTCGATCTGATCCTCGATGCAGTATCGGCGAGTCACGACCTGAATGCTTATCTCGCTCTTCTTGGTTTGAATGGTGTTA
>JBDTXM010000248.1:0-4972 GCA_040006215.1 Acidobacteriota bacterium | reverse complement strand
CGGCAATAAGCCACTTCGTCCTGGTTAACGCCGCCGCATTTTGGACAAAACATATTCGTGCCTCCCCGCTCCCCAGAGGTAATACCGTGTAAAGGATACGCCGTCAGTCCCGAATTTGTTCGTCGAATCCGCCGAGCCGAAAAGGGATCTGTAGTTGAGAGCCGAGCCTTCAATTAGTGATATTCGTTGCCATCTGTATCGATGTAAAAGCTGCGTACGAATTCAGGCTCGCCTTCGATGACGGAGGCGATGCCGTCGTGAAAGTCGCCGACACTGCGATAGGGAACCTCGCGGATGACCTTGCCGGTTTTGTCGATCAGGAAATTCTTGCCGTCTTGTGTTACAAAAGCCATTCCGTCGTAAAAGGTGGAATTTGAATCGTAGATAAAAGGAATCACTTCATGGCCTGAGGTGTCGATAAATCCCCATTTTTTAGTTTCGCTGCTTTGAACGGTGGCGAGGCCTTCGGAAAAAGGATATGCCCAGTGGTAGTTTGTCTTGATCACCATCTTGCCTGCGTGGTCAATAAAGCCGCGCTGGCCGTTCAGCTCGACCCAGGCCAGACCGTCCGTAAAGAAATAAGCGTAGTCGAAGTGGTCGGGAAAAACTTCATTACCCGTCGTGTCGACAAACCAATATTTCTTGCCCTGCTGGACGAGCCCGAGGCCCTCGCCGAACTTGACCGTATGATCGTATTCCAGCGGAATGGCGATGTCGCCGTTTCGGTCGGTGTACCCATGTTTGCCGTCGATGGTTGCCGTCGCGAGGCCATCATGAAACTCGCCCACGTCGTCGAATTTTAGCGGGATAGCGAGCTTGCCTTCTTTGTCGATAAATCCCCACTTATTGCCGACCTTTACGCCGAGCATGCCTTCGGAAAAAAATCGGTACGCCTCGTCGAATTTGTAACCCGTAATATTCCGGCCCGTGCGATCGATAACGCCGTACTTCGCGCCATCGGTCACTCGTGCGCGGCCGTCCTCAAACGGATCTGCCCCCGCGTACCACGGCGGTATGATCATCTGCTTTTTCTTGTCGCAATAGCCCGTGCGGCCGTCACGGGCGATCGGAACAAGCACGACGTCCGGCCCGACCTCGACCGCCTTTTCCCAAGGGTAAGGATGGCTGCACGCGACCAGCAACATGCCCGCGAGGGCGACGATGATCTTGAACATGAAACCGGCATTGATTCGCATAGTCCGAGCCTGGCGGTTGACGCTCGATTATATAAGATTTTGCCGGAGCGCGTGCCGATTTATGGCCAGCCCGCCAAGCGGAAAAGCTAGGCATTCCGCCCGGCGAGATCGGAAGCAGTTCGCACGTTGAGACAATTTTATTCAGTTGTCAAAGATCAATTTTCGTGAACGATCACGGAGATCGCTGTGTTACCTGTGAACTCCGCGCGGCGGGGATTTGTTCTGACCCATAAATTTTCTCCTCGGCGGATTTCTCCGCGACGAGATGCATACTGCCACAGCTCGCGACAAAAGTGTTATAGGCATTTTCCAGATATGCACGATATTCCGATCATTCTTAATATTCTCGAAATGACGTGGTTTTCCAGGTGCCGAAACTAGATATGCACGATATTCCAACCCACGGCTTATCTATAACCGGAAACAAGACTTAGCCGGCGGGAGGCCGCTGACAGACGATAGCTAACTCTCTGTTTCTAAGGCATTTAGCAATGCCGATTTGTGCCCTCAATGCACCAAAACGACATCTGAAGATCTCCGCGGATCCGACAAACCGGACAAGCCGGACATCCAGCGTCTCCCGGTGGTTGTCCGCGTAAGCGTCCGGTGTGATAAGGCCATCCGTCAAACAAAAAAACCACCCGACAAGCGGGTGGCTTTTTTAGAAAGAATAATTCCGTGAAGCTTACAGCATTTTATCTACGACCTTCGAGATCGGTATCGTGATGTCGTACTTAGAGTCGATGCCGCCGAACGGCTCACCCGTGCTGTTACCGCTTTTGTCGAGGACCACGAACGACGGGATCTGGTCCACGCCGAATTTCTTGAGCGTTGCGGCGCCGTCAGGGTCGCGAAGCACCGGCACGCTCAGCTTGTTGGTCGCCGCGAACTTTCGAATATCTTCGTTGGTCGCAAAGTTCTTCGACTTGGCAGCCGACGAATCCGTCACGACATAATAAACAACGACGCTCCGGCCACTGTATTTTTTCGCCAGCACGTTGGCAAAATCCGCCTGCTTGCCCGACAGCGGCAGCCAGCTCGCACCGATCGCCAGGATCACGACCTTGCCCCTCTGGGCCTGCACATCGACCTTTGCACCGTCGACGCTCGTCAACGAGGTCTGTGCAAATGCGGACAAAGAAAACGCAAGGCTAACGATAAACGCCGCGAACATTGTTTTGTAGGTTTTCATCTCTTTACGAAAGGCTGAAGCCGCCTTTCTACCGGTGTTTGATGCAAACTTGATGCCAACTACTGCTTTCGATTGAGGACGATGTTGTCGATCAGCCGCACGCTCCCAAACCGCGCCGCCAGCGCGATCAGCGTTTCGCCATCCCCAACCTTATCAACAGGTTGCAGAGTCTCGTGATCCACTACCGCGATGTAGTCGATTTCGGCGAGCGGTTCTTCCTGGATGATCTTCTGCACGATTTGAGTAAGCTCCAACGCATTGCGCTCACCTTTCTTAAAGGCGATCTTAGCTTCCCGCAAGGCCCGGAACAGGACCGCCGCTTTTGTCCGCTCCTCGTCCGTCAGCCGCGCGTTCCGCGACGACAACGCCAACCCTGACTCCTCACGCACCGTCGGCAGCGTCACGATCTCCGTCTCGAACCCGAGATCCTTGACCAGCCGCCGCACGATCGACTCCTGCTGCGCATCCTTTTGCCCAAAAAACGCCAGGTCGGGCCGGATCGTGTTCAAGAGGATCGTGACAACCGTCGCCACCCCCCGAAAATGCCCCGGCCGCGACGCCCCCTCGAAAAGCTCGCTCAGATGCTCGACATAGACATACGTCGAAAAGCCTGCGGGATATATCTCGGAGGCTTCCGGAGCAAAGACGTAATCGACGCCGAACTCCGCCAGCCGGGCCGCATCGCTCGTCAGATCGTGAGGGTAATTCTCCAGATCGCTTTTGTCGTTGAACTGGGTAGGATTAACAAAAATGGAGACGACGACGACATCGCATCGCTGCCGGGCCTCCTTGACCAGACTAAAATGCCCCTCATGCAGCGACCCCATCGTCGGCACAAAACCGACGGTCTTGCTGTCACGCCGAAGCTTGCGCGAGATCGAGAACATTCGCTGCCGGCGGTTGATGATCTCCATTCTGTTGGCAGGTCGCTAGGACGAAACTACTTCGCGGTCATTTCTTTTTTGATCTCGGCCGTCAGACCGTAGGATTCGTTTTCGTTAGGATACTTGCCCGCTTTAACGTCGCTCGACCAGTTATGGATCGCTTCGGTCATTACTTCCCGGACGTTGGCGTACTGGCGAACGAAGCGGGGCTGGCGGCCGAACGTCATGCCGACCAGGTCGTGCAGCACCAGCACCTGAATATCGCATTCGGGCCCCGCACCGATCCCGATGGTTGATATGTCGACCTCGCTTGTGATCATTGCGGCCACCTCACGGGGAACAAGTTCGAGCACTATGGCGAACGCTCCGGCCTCCTCAAGCATTTTCGCGTCTTCGATCAGCCGCTTTGCCTGAACGGCGGTCCGGCCCTGGACCCGGTAGCCGCCCATTTTATAGACCGACTGCGGCGTCAAACCGATATGAGCTACGACTGGGATCTCTTCGTCAACCAGTCGTTTAACGAGCTCGACACGGTTCCGTCCGCCTTCCATTTTAATAGCCTCGGCACCGCCGTATTTCATCAGCCGAAGAGCGTTCTGAACCGTCGTGTCCGCGTTTATGTGATAGCTGCCGTACGGCATGTCCGCTACGACCATTGCTCGTTCGGTTCCGCGCTTTACGGCGATGCATGCGGACGTTATTTCTTCGATCGAAACGGGAATGGTGTTGCCGTAGCCGTGGATGACATTGCCCATGCTGTCACCCACGAGAATTATATCGACGCCGGCTTCGTCGACTATGCGGGCGGTTGGATAATCGTAGGCTGTAAGGCAGACGAGTTTTTCGCCTTTTTCCTTTGCGGCTCGTATCGCGGGAAGGTAAACCTTTTCGGGTTTGTCAGGTTGCAGATAGGCCATATGTGCCCCTAAGTCTAGCGTTTTGCTTAATTTTAGTCTAGCCGTTCGTTGCAGCCGCTTCTTCGTGACGGGCGTTCGGGTCCCACCGGGCGACCGTTGACGTATCGTCGATACCGTCGAGTATCTCGCGAATCTCGGCATGCAGCGTCGGGTGTACCAGGTTAGGAGCTATCTCGGCCAGCGGCGTCAGGACGAATCGCCGCAGATGCATTCGCGGGTGCGGGATCGTCAGAAACGCCGTGTCGATCTGTTCGTCGCCGAACAGCAGAATGTCGAGATCGACCGTGCGCGGCTTCTTAAGGGATTTATCGCGTCGACCGAGTAGATATTCGATCCGCAGAAGACGGGCCATCATTTGCGAAGGGCTCACGCTGGTCAATCTGATCTCAGCGACCATGTTGAGAAAATTTGGAGCGTTCTCGATACCGATCGGTTCGGTTTCGTAGACCCCGGAAACCTTGTGAACCGCAAAGCTGGCTTCGAGCAGGCCGCGCAATGCAAGCAAAAGATTACCCGCCCGATCGCCCAGGTTAGAGCCGAGTCCGACATACGCCGTTATGTATTCGTGTTCCACGCGGTTCGCTAACCTACAAATAATCGACTTGCGCTGTTTTGTCAACAAATGACGCCGAAATGATCATTTACAATTTGTGCTTTGGATGTTTCAATATCAATTGTTTGAAAATTTAATCCAGCAGTACGTTCTAGTACTCGGGCGGGGTTGATCGGCGTGCTCGTCCTGACATAAATTTCACGCACCAAGCGAATGCCTAGACGAAAATT
>JBDTXM010000247.1:0-5004 GCA_040006215.1 Acidobacteriota bacterium | reverse complement strand
GTGTCTTCAAGATCGCTGATAATCCGTGAAAACGGAATGACCGACGCCATCTCGGCAAGCTGTGCGTCGTATCGAACCTGCTCCTCCGCTTCGTGTTCAATATAATTCTTGAAAAGAATGTAATCGACCTGTTCGTCGTGCTTGAGCGTGTCAAAATTCAATCCCGAGAGCACCGTAAGCTCGTCGGAATAAAACTGCCTAAATCTCGCAGATCTATTTGGCGATGTCCCTCCCGAATAGAACCGGTTCAAAATTCCGTAGTCTTCGTCAAACTTCTCGATCACACCCCGAATGCGCGATGGAGGATCATTGTAGGAAGAAAGGTCGACAGGGACCTGTGCCGCAGCGAGATGACCCAAAACCAACAAGGTCGGTAAAACACAAACGCACTTAAACGTTACTTTTTTCATGCTCGATAAATTCAACCATCGCGTGTCTGGCTTAGGTTCAGATGATCACTCGTGTGTAACTTCGCGAAATAAGAAGCCGATATCGGCGACCGCGGATAGATCTCAAAGGACCTTGACGATGACCATGGTCATATCGTCGTGCTGCTTCGCTCCGTCAGCAAACCGATCAGCGGCCGCGACTACAAACGGCAATATCTGAGCGGCCGGCATGTCTGCAACGGTCTTAATGGACTCGAGCATCGCATCTTCACCCCATTCCTCTTCATTCGGGTTCATTGCTTCCGAAATTCCGTCGGTATAGCCGACAAGTAGGTCACCTGCGGCAAGTTGGATCTCGCCCTGCGTGTAATTGACAAGCATCGGCGGCAACATACCGACGACCGCACCGCCCTCTTCGAGCTTTAGGACGGAGCCGTCGACGCGAATAAGGAACGGAGGATTATGGCCGGCGTTGACGTACGACAGCATGCGCGTTTTTTTCTCGTACTGGGCATAAAAAAATGTGGCGTAACGGTTTGTTGTCGAGGCTTCATAAACCAGGCTGTTGATCTGACTCATCAACCCGGCAAGGTCGTTGCCAAAATGCAGTGTTTGACCTCGAAGCGACGCCTGCAGACTCGCCATCATCAGTGAAGCTCCAATTCCTTTACCCGAAATGTCACCAATTGCAATGCCAAATCGATTCTCCGGCAGCTCAAGAAAATCGTAATAATCGCCGCCGACGCCGAGTGCCGGCCGGCATGCTCCGAAAAAGTCGAGACCCTCGACCACTGGCAATTCTTGCGGAAAGAGACGTTCCTGAACTTCCCGGGCGATCTCAAGCTCAGTGTTCATCCGCTCTTTTTGGGCCGCTTCCCTTGCGATCGCTTCCGTCAGGCGCGAATTCTCCAGTGCAAGCCCAGTCTGGCTCGCCACCGAGCGAAGCAATCTAAGGTCGGTCGCGGTATACGGTTCCTCGGAGCGTTTTGGACTGAGGCTTATAATGCCCGACAAAACGCTTTTTGCGGTCACGGGCAGTAATACCTGCGAATTCAATTCACTCAATTGCTCACGATCACTCAACGACATCGTCGGCGTTGACGTTATTTCTGTCATGTCATCGTAAAGAACGATGTGCTGGTTATTGCCGAGCTTCCGAATGGACTTTGAATCGCCGCTTAGGGCGACAACCGGTTCGGTATCAAAGCCAAGCGAATATGCGGGAATGAACTTGTCACCGTGTTTTAAGAGGAGCGAGACCTGCGGGACGTGAAGGGACTCGCTGATCCTTCCCGCAACGGTCTCCAGGAGCGGCTTTGTCTCAACCATCGTGCGAACATCATCACTCAACTCTGAAAGGATCTGTTCGGCGTTGTAGGCCTCACGAAAAAATCTGCGGTCAACCCAAGTCTTTATTTTGTCGGCGAGCAGGCGGATCAGAAAAACGAACGCGACGCCTATCCCGATAAAGATCATTTTCTGAAGGCGATTGGTCGCCGCGTCAGACACAAAGGAAAGGGCAATCAATATAACGACAAAGCTCAGTAAGAGCTGAATCAGTAATACACCATTCTTCGCGAGCGCGTACTGAATGCCTTGCCGAACAACAACGCTGACATCCATCGCCCGCTGGACAACGATCACATACGCCATCGTTAGCGGGAATAGAAGGATCGCGAGCAATGCAACGATGGCAAACCACTCCGGAACAAGCTGCGTAAAGCCCTCGTGCCTTCCGCTTATGATTCGATAAAGGATGATGAACAGCGAGGGAAGCACAGCGATGGATGTTCCGACATACAGGATCCGAAGGCGGCGCCGAGAATCGTGATTCTCAAGTGTCGCACTCTTTGTGGCAAGGGCGGCAAAAAAGCAGCCGAACGCTATCATCGTCAAAATAGTGCTGGCCGACCCAAATGGGCTGGTCAATTTGTCAAACGGACGCCAGATCGAATCTATCGCAAAGAATCTTGCCGACCGTTCGATCAGGTTTGCGACCCCCAAAAACGCGAGCGGCAGAATCAGTATCCATTTTGCCCATGGACGACGTCGGTCGAGCTCCAGCCGCTCAGGAAAATATAGGCCGAACAGGAGCATCGCAATGCCCATGAAATCCATCGCCGTCTGTTGAAATACACGAAGAAGAGTTGCCCTCGGTCCGTCTTCGAAGGCGATCGAGCCTATACCCAGAAGCAGAAAGAGCAGCATCCACGCGACTGGGTCGCGGGATCGCATGAAAGCGACGTAAAACGCCAGAAGAAACGATATGAGCGGAAGACAGAGTTGAAAGAGAAAAGTGATGGCGAAATCGCTTGCCGTTTGGGCCACACTCATGTTTAGCGGCCGAGCCTCAACCGCAATGTCGTGACGTTCGACATCGCCGCTCGTTTCACGGCGTTCAACGGTATAGACGATCGTATCTCCGACATGGAATTTATTGAGTTCATCCGCCAGCATCGTGTCCGTGCGCAGTGCGTGACCACCCATTCCTACCAAAGTGTCCCCTTTTTTCATTCCGGCCGACTCGGCCTCCGACAGGACGTCCAGGATCTGTCCGTTGCGTATCTCGAAAGGAAAGCGGACGGAGTGGCTCTGATCGACGAGGCGTCCAAGAGAGATAAGAATAGGTCTGGCGTGTTGAAAGAAAACGACCGCCGTCAGTACAAAAAGTAAGACCAGCGGAATGTATAGAAGCGTCCGGCTCTTCATTTTACGTTATGGCAAGGTCGTCAAGGAAGCTTACACCGTCAGCGATACCAAGGCCAAAGTTATCGGCGATCGTCTGCCCAATATCTGCCAGCGATTGCCGCGTGCCGAGGCTCACGCCGCGGCGTGCATTTGTTCCGTAAACGAGGAGTGGAACGTATTCGCGCGTGTGATCGGAACCTTCCTTGGTCGGATCGTTTCCGTGATCGGCAGTAAGGATAAGCAGGTCGTCGTCACCCATCGCTTCGAATATTTCCGGTAGGCGCCCGTCGAAATGTTCCAAAGCTTTTGCATAGCCTTCGGTGTCGCGTCGATGTCCGTAAAGCATGTCAAAATCAACCAGGTTGCTGAAGATCAGACCGTGCGAATCGGCATTCAAGGCATTGATCGTTTGATCGATCGTTTGTTCGTTGTTTTTCGCCATCAGATCTTCTGTAACGCCTATCGAATCGTAGATCGAGGCGATCTTGCCGATGCAGACAACATCCAGACCGTCGTCCTTCAATAACGGTAGCAAATTGTTCGATGGCGGCGGAACGGCGTAATCGTGACGGTTTTCGGTTCGCTTGAAGTCGGCAGCATTGTGCCCGAGAAACGGACGTGCGATCACCCGTCCGACCTGATCCTCGCCATCCAGGATACGACGCGCGATCTCGCAGATCTCGTAAAGGCGATCGATTGGAATAACTTCTTCATGCGCCGCGATCTGAAAAACCGAATCGGCGGAAGTGTAGACGATCGGCTTACCCGTGCGGACGTGTTCCTCACCAAGCTTCTCGATGATCTCAGTGCCGCTCGCCGGAAAATTCCCAAGCACGCCCGGTACTGCCGCCTTTGCGACGAATTCGTCGATGATACGCGGCGGAAAACCTTCCGGAAATGTAGGGAAAGCCTTTTTCAAAACGATCCCTGCCATCTCCCAATGTCCAGTGGTCGTGTCTTTACCGTTCGATTTGAGCGTGCATTTTCCAAACGATCCGATCGGATCGGCAGCAGCCGGAAGGCCCGCAAGCGGACGAATGTTTCCTAGCCCAAGGCGCCGCAAATTGGGAAGATCGACCTTTCGCGACTCAAGGATATGCCCGATCGTATCCGCCCCTGCGTCGCCCCATGCAGCCGCGTCAGGCATCTCGCCGATCCCGGCGGAATCAAGGACCATCAGGCAGACCCGCTTAAAAATTGTCATTTGTAGATTTTAGGGTAAAAACTTTTAATGGCAAGCAGATTCCGATGATACGTCAATTCGCAGGAGCGGTGTAGCCGTCGCGGGAGCGGACGAGCGATCCGGGCGAGACGCCTTTTAGTTCGACGGTGATCTTTCGGAATAAGCCGTCACGTTTTTCGTTGGAGGGATAGTAACCCACGCTGTATTTGGTCCCGATTTCGGCAGCCACGTTTTTAAATGCGTTGCGAGCCTCGTTCAGATCGCCAACCGGAAATACCTTTCCGCCAGATGTTTTGGCAAGCTCATTCATTTCCGCGTCAGCCAATTCGTATAGACGCTTGCTGATGTCTAGCCGCTCAAAATCGCCGAGCTGGCAGAATCCCGAAGCCTTTTCCATCCTCGAATTACCGAACAGCCGATAATATCGCTTGATCTGCGCCTGTGAAAACTGGGTCGCCACCTGGCAGTCACCAAGGAGATTTTCTTCGAAGAACGGTCTTGTATCGACCTTCACGAAATAGCTCGTGATGCCCGCCGCCTGCAGCTTAACCCTTGCGTCCTCAAATTCAGCGGCGCTTGTCGAATCAACGCCGTCGGTCAACGCGACCAGAGCGCGACGTCCGCGAAATTCTTCGCTCGGCTGATCCTGAAACACCTTGTCCGCAATTGACAGAAGGCTGTCGTAATAAGGCGTTCCGTTGCTGGTTTTTACGGCGTCGATCGCGTCCTTGAGCGATTTGCGGC
>JBDTXM010000246.1:0-5060 GCA_040006215.1 Acidobacteriota bacterium | reverse complement strand
GGGTCGTACCATTTCTTTTCTTCGTCGATAAATTGCTGGATCGTTCCGGACTCTCCGTCAAAATCGAAGGCAAACGGTTTTCGCAGCGAGTATTTTAAGAATTCACCGAAAGAATCGGCGAGCTTTAGCCGCAACGCCATGAATTGATTTCTCGACGAGACCGTCAACGGATCGCCGGCGGTCAGCGTGTCATCCAGAAGCTTTTTGGCCTCCGACTTTTTGCCAAGCTCAAGAAGCAGACGTGCTTGATGATAGGTAATCGTTTGAAAAGCCGGTGATGAATGACTTGTACGGGCTGCCGCATCGAGCAGGCGTATCAACTGAGAAGAATTTGTGTCCGCCTTAGACAACGCCGTCATCAGCCAAAGATCCGAGTTGGTCGACCGGAACTTCGACAGGGAATACAAATACGCTTCGTTATTCTGGATCGGGTAGAGATAGAGCCATTCCGTCAATTCGTCCGATCTCAAATAATCCGGCAAGAGCGAAAGCGTCATCTTTTCGCTGCCATAGTACATCTCGTGCCCCGTCTGCTGCGAGTTCGAGAAACGCAGCGAGTAACCAGTTCGCCGTGCATCACGGATCCGGTTTTTTATCGTCTCACTCAACTGCCCCGATATTTGTTCGGCAGCCGCGATCGCGTCTTCATCCGTCGCATCCGATCGAACGAAAAACGACCAATTTTCCTTGCCATCGTCAGAATATACGCTGATCTCGATATCGTCTTCGTTTACCCTGGGAGCGCCGCGATGGTCTTTGTACTCGGAACGAGAAGATTGATCCGCATTTCTTACTGCATTGATTGCAGTGTTAACGGCAACCCCCGAAGAGTTCGCTTCGTTTAACTCATTGGCGGATTCCGTTCCGGACGACCTTGTGTTCGCAGTATTGTTAGCTTCTTGCCGACTGATCTCGTCCTGCTTACGTTTTTCTTCGGCGTTCAGGACCTCGGCCTCATACCTGTCCATCAACCACGAGTAATCAATAACATTCTGCCGGAAGTTTGAGTTACCGCCATTTGTCAGGTTGCGGGCAAGCTCGCTGAGACGTTCTTTAGGATGAATGCGATATTTGATGAGGCCCAGCATCTGTTCAGCAGACTCCGCAAATTTGCCTGAACCAAATTTGGCCAGCCGCTGTTCTGCTTCGGCATAAAATCCCGCCGCCTTTTCTTGGTCCTTTGTAAGGCTCGCTTGACGGACGAGTGTCCTGGCGACGAGGTATTCTGCCGTTTCCTGCCATGGTGAATCCGTGTCTTGTGCTATCTCACTGAAACGTCGTTTCGCATCTTCATAGTCGAGCGAATAAAAAGATGCGGCGGCGATCTGGTATGCACGGTCCTTCTGCAGCCAATCCGGAGAACCCGGGGGAGCCTGTTCCGGAAGTTTCTTGCCGTTTGAACAGTTGGCAAAGACGGCGTCTTGTCCATTCAGCCACGCTACAACACCAGGATCGCTGGGTCCGTGGGTGGCGACCCTATCTGTCAGAGTTTCTGTCGCGGTTTCAAATGCGTTCTTCGCGCAATTGGGAAAGTACTCGTAGCCACTGCCGCGATCGGTATAAATGTCGGGCGTTTTCTCGTCTTGTCCGACCACATCCTTTCGCTTATCGACCCATGCCTGGACCGCCTCACTAACGCTCGTATCGAGGTAGTTCTTATTGTCGAAATCCGCTTCCCAAACTTGTACCAGTGCTGTCTGTTCCCCGGACGAGAAACTCCCACCGTTGAGGTAACGGTAGGCTGCGTAAAGGACAGGGCGATGAAACCCGGGCTTGATGATCCCTAGACCGCCGGCGGCAAAATTGGCATAAGGATCCTCCGGCGAGCTGTCGTATTCGAATATCGGTGTTACGTACGAAGGCCCGCAGGGAAGAGCGCTCGTCAAAAGCCCAAGAATGGCGACAAACAGGGCAAAGGCGCGTCCGAGAGTTTTCATAATATTCGAGGCGGATGAACGGCTTAAATATACTTCAAATCGGAAGCGATAGAAAGAACAAATCTTTGCGCGAAAATGCCCTTGCCGATCGGTCCGACAAGGGCAGAGTGATTTCTCAAAGATCGAGATATGTTACACACTCATGATCTCGGTTTCCTTGTTTTTTGCGAGTTCGTCGATCTTGCTGATATATGTGTTTGTGTGCTTCTGGACCTGATCTAATCCGCTTCGTTCATCGTCCTCGGAGATCGCTTTGTCTTTCGCCAGTTTCTTGAGAGCATCGTTGGATGCATGGCGGACATTCCGAACGGCTATCCGATGTTCCTCGGCGATTTCGTGAACTTGTTTGGCAAGCTGTCTTCTGCGCTCTTCATTCAGAGGAGGTACCGGCAACCGGATCACCTTTCCATCATTTGAAGGGTTGAGTCCGAGATTTGCGCCGATAATAGCCTTCTCGACCGCACCCAGCTGTGAGATATCCCACGGCTGGACCGTGATCAACTGCGGCTCAGGTACGGCGACCGACGCCATTTGAACCAAAGGCGTCGAGGTTCCATAGTAATCGACATGCACCGTATCGAGCAGCCCAACCGTAGCTCGGCCCGTTCTTACATTTGAGAGTTTTCGCTTAAAATCTTCGACCACCCCATCCATTTTCGGGCCGGTGTCCTTCAATACATCTTCAATGCTCATAATCAATAAGTTAGCCGTTCGTTACGAGAGTCCCTATCGAAAGGTCCCCTTGAACGGCTTTAATAACATTGTCTGATTTCCGCATATTAAAGACCATGATCGGCAGGTTGTTGTCCATGCAAAGCGATATGGCCGATGCGTCCATCACCTTCAGCTGCTTTTCTAAAACTTCCTGAAACGTGATCTTTTCGTATCGAACAGCTGTAGGGTCGAGCATCGGATCTGCGGTGTAGATTCCGTCGACCTTTGTGCCCTTAAATATTGCTTCTGCTTTTATTTCAAGAGCCCGAAGTGCAGCCGCGGAATCGGTTGTAAAATACGGATTGCCCGTCCCCGCCGCGAAGATCACGATACGCTGTTTTTCAAGATGCCTGACCGCACGGCGCCGGATGAACGGCTCGGCCAACTGCGGAATGTCTATCGCCGACATTACGCGTGTATAGACATCCTGTTTTTCCAGGGCGTCCTGAAGGACAACTGCGTTCATCACCGTAGCGAGCATCCCGATATAGTCGGCCGCCGCACGGTCCATGTTGCCGGCCGATTTCGAAACCCCGCGAAAAATATTGCCCCCGCCGACAACGATCGCTATCTCGATCCCGAGAGCATGCAGCGTTTTCAATTCTCTCGCCACATTTTCGGCAACCTGCGTGTCAATACCGTAGCTCTGCGAGCCCATCAGGGCCTCGCCGGAAAGCTTGAGCAGGATGCGTTTGAAAAGCGGCTTCATTTTAAAGTCCCAGTTCAAGATTCAACTTTAAAGAAAACCTTCTAACTTTGAACCAAGAACTTGAATCGATCAGCTGACCATCGACGCGACTTCGGCTGCGAAATCGTCGGCCTTTTTCTCGATCCCTTCGCCCATTTTGTAACGCGTAAATCGGCGAATAGTAATATTTTCCTTGATCGAACCGATCTTTTCCGCGACCAATTCGCCCACGGTTTTCGAAGGATCCTTTACAAACGGCTGATCGAGGAGAACTGATTCCTCGTAGAATTTATTCAAACGGCCCTCAATGATCTTCGCCAGAACGTCATCAGGCTTACCTGCGTTCTTGGGATCATTCTTGAGCTGTTCCTTGAAGATCTCTCGTTCTTTATCGAGTTCGCCGGCCGGAACTTCGTCCCGATTCGTGAAACGTGGGTCTGCTGCCGCAACATGCATCGCAACGTCCTTTACTAGCTGCTGAAATTCTTCGCCGCGCGAAACGAAATCGCTTTCGCAATTGATCTCGACGAGAACGCCGACTTTGCCGCCCATGTGAATGTACGACCCGACCGCTCCTTCGGCCGTCACTCGGCCTGCCTTTTTGCCGGCCTGAGCCATTCCCTTTTTGCGGAGGATCTCGATCGCCGCGGACTCATCTCCGTTAGATTCAACCAAAGCGTTCTTACAATCCACCATCCCTGCTCCCGTTTTCTCGCGGATGGATTTAACTGCACCTGCTGTTACATCTGGCATAACTTACTCCAATTAATATTGCCTTAAGAGAACAAGAATTACTTGCTCTATATTTTTACGCGCCGAAGCGCTTTTATCTAAACTTAAGAAAAAACGCAGCCTTTTCCATTTGCCAACGGATAAGAGCTACGTTTCGAAAAATAAAAAATTTAACTAGCTAGCGACTGCTTCGTTGCTTTCTTCCGTTTTAGGTTCTTCGGTCTCAGCGGTTGCTGGCTCTTCGGCTGGTGCCTCGACCTCCTCGTCTACCGCTTCGTCCTCAGTCTCGAGTTCGACATCATCGTCGCCTTCATCCGGATCGCGGAACTCTGCCGGGATGACGACCGTAGGCGTCGTAAGCGTATCTTCCGTCGCACCGTCGTCTTCCGCCGTCTCAGCGACTGCGACACTGCCTTCAGTCCCGACCTGCCGTCCTTCGAGAATCGCGTCTGCAATGCGCGAGGCGAACAAGCGAATTGCTCGTAGAGCATCGTCATTTCCCGGGATCACCTGGGTGATGCCTTCCGGAGAACAATTGGTGTCAACCACTGCCACGATCGGAATACCGAGACGATTGGCCTCTTTGATGGCAATGTCTTCCTTGCGGACATCGATTACGAACAACATGTCAGGAAGTCCATTCATTTCCTTTATTCCAGCAAGGTTTTTCATCAAACTTTCATGCTCACGATCAAGCTTGAGGCGTTCTTTTTTGGTGAGCATCTCGAAGCGCCCGTCTTCACGCATGGCCTCGATCTCTTTTAGCTTTTGGATCGATTTTTGGACGGTTTGATAGTTAGTCAGGAGGCCGCCCAGCCAGCGGTTGTTGACGTAGAACTGGTTACAGCGTTCGGCTTCTTCTTTTATGGCTTCCTGGGCCTGGCGCTTGGTGCCGACGAAGAGAACCTTTTGACGCGGGCGCTCGGTGAGCGACTCGGTGACGTAATTAAGGGCGTCGCGGAATAATTTCTGGGTCTTTTGCAGGTCGA
>JBDTXM010000245.1:0-5108 GCA_040006215.1 Acidobacteriota bacterium | reverse complement strand
CAGTCAATGTCACCGCCCCGCGACGATCGAAAGGCCGCAGATAAGCTCAGCTCAAAGGACACGTCGCCCTCAGCCGGATCCGCTGCCGGCGGAAACACCGGATACGTTTCGCCAAAAGCTAAGTCCACCGGCCCGAACCGTGAGCGCAATAACAACGACCGAAATTCTGTCGAGCTTTCACGTGCCGCCAACAAACCAGCCGAAGACGAAGGTCGTTCTGCAACGGCCGGCAAGCGCGTCGCCGGAAAATCGTTCGAGCGAAAGGACGGCGTCTGGTACGACACCGCGTTTCACGGCCAGCCGACCATCGACATCCATCGAGGAACCCCGCAATTCGATCTCTTAGACTCCGGCCTAAAAAGCATCGCCAACAACCTCTCCGGCGTCGTAGTAGTAGTCTGGAAAGGCCGCTCCTACCGCATCCAGTAATCTCTTAAGGTTTTACGAGCCATCTGCGTCTTACGTATGACCAAATTGGCCTTACTTATGACCATCTCGTGGCCTTTCCTGACCGCCTTTCGTCTTGGGTTGCGCCATGCCGCCGCTCGTCCGCGACCACCCGCGAACATACGCTACGCCGCCCCTCGCACTGTCGGTCCATTGACCGCTATTCGACGACGGATTTTGCGCTTGTATAGATAACACATTTGTTGTATTATTATCAACGGAGGTTTGATACGAAAAAATGATAAGACAATGGAAAGAGTTTGAAGGTGGAGCAAATCATCCCGCAAAACGCGAGCGGCTTCACGCGACGTTGAACAAGAAAGGAATAATCTTATTCAACGAAAAAGTGTTTGAGGCAATGGGAAGGCCCGAGGCGGCGGTACTGCTGTTTGACGAGCGTCAGCAGACGATCGGCGTCAGGCCAGCCCACGCGGGCGAGCGCAATATTTTCCCAGTCCGGCAAAAGCCCGGCGTCAGTTACCGCACGATCTGTGCACGTCCGTTCTGCCGTCATTTCGGCCTGAATGTTCCCCAGACGGTCGCGTTTCCCGCCGCTGGATTTGACCGAGAGGGTATCCTGGTGCTTGATCTGCACTCCGCGATCGACGTCAAACGGGTATGAATTTGACTACCCTTTCCCACTCATTTCGACCTAGGAAAGGCGTAAAATTTTCTCTCGCTGTCCGATAAAAAAAGGGAACGGAATTTTACTTCCGCCCCCCTTTTGTGAGGAAACTTTCCGCTTTTAGTAGTCACCGACGGTCCGGACAAATGTGAGATTCAATACGAAATGGATTCGGAAATCTGTAGATATCCGCCGACATTCAGCGCGCTTTATGGGGGTAATAGATTGATATGATTCGAAATCGCACGCGTGTTTTTTTAGAACGCTTCAAGGATCGTGAGGACCTTGGAAAAAAGGCTTTTACAATGCTTTTTTTAAGTCGCTTGGATATGGAGAGAAAGATGTTCTCGAATGTTTGGACGAGATTGAACTTGGATACGAAATCCCACCGGGGGTTTTGCGGCCAGAAGACGGCATGAGCAAGTTAAACGCAAGGGTCGAGGCTAATAATCCTCTTGAGTGGTTTTGGTGGGCAGGACAAAATGAATTCGGAGATGATGGCTTGCGCGAGGAGCTAAACATTAGACTTATCAAGCACGGCACGTCGAATGATTGGAAAGAAATCAGGACTGTCGGTGACCTGATAGCTGCTTGGTGCGGTAGAAGGCGATTCGAGCAGAAACGCACACCCGAGTAGCCCCATGGCTATCTATATTCAAAATAACAAAAAGGGAACGGAATTTTACTTCCGCCCCCCTTTTGTGAGGAACTTTCCGCTTTAGTAGTCGCGGATGTACTTATTTAGTTTAGCTTGGGCCTTTTCGTATTTTTCACGATCCTTGGCTAGCTTCTCTTGTTCTTTCGGCGAAAGGTAGCCATCTTCGCGGTACTTCTCCTGGTGTTTTGCAAGATCTTTTCGCTTATCCTTTACATCCTTTTGCAGGTAATATTTTTCCCGCTGTGCCTGCAGATACGGATCGTAATAGTATGGTTCGTAAAACGGATCATAGAAGCCGTAGTGCCTGTAAAAACCGCCGTGGAAAGCAGGTCCTACGATAACTACGCGCCGTCCACCCCGAACCTGTGCCTGCGAACTAATGGCACCCGCAGCGACGATAACTACCATCAGAGTAATAATTGCGGAAACTCGTTTCAAATATCGCATAACAACCTCCTTGGTCTGACCGATCGAACCTAAGTTTTCCGCTTGTTCGATCAGGTGTTCTATATAAATGGATGAATGCAGATGCCGATATGTTGTCCACTTTTTTTAAGATGGAATAGGACGCAAGAATCGTTCACAATAGCTGTATGAAAGTGTTTTTCGCTTTTTTCATCGGTATTCTTTTTGTGTTCTCTACGGCTGCGCAGCCGGCATGGCAGGCGAAGCTCGACTCGGACGTGCGGTTTTATCAGACCACAGATTTCGGAGTTTTGCTGGCCGGGACGGACAAGGATCTGTATGCGGTTGACGGGCAGACAGGGTCGATCGTTTGGCGGCGAAAGACGGGCAGGATCAACGCGACCGGTGTGACGCCGGTGCCGGGAACAGACCTCGTGCTTTTGACGCGCGACCTCGGCGACAGATCGCGGCTGGAGGCGGTCGATCTGATGTCGGGTGCAACGATCTGGCAAAGCGACAAGGTAAAAGGCGATGTGATGCAACTTGCGGCTGATCCGGAAAATGATCTGATCGCGGTCGTACTGGTTAAGGACGCGAATGGAAGATCGGGGAGCGAACTCAAACGAAAACCGATCGTGCACGTGTTTAAACTATCGACCGGCGACGAGGTATGGAAGCGCGAAATGGACGGCGCGATCGAGATGATGCCGGCCCATTTTGGCGACGACAAAGAGGTTGCATTCACTCTCGACAATTATCGTGCACCGCTAATGATCGACAGCCGACTGTTTCTTTTTTACGAAGGCGCAACGAGCTACGACGCCCGCACGGGAAAAGAAAAAGAGCGAGAAAAATTCAAGATCAACGAGAACGGACTTGCCCTGACCGAAGCCGACCCTGTTATCGACGATACGCACATCTACATGTCTGGCCGCGGACGCGTCCGCGCCGTAAACAGACGAACGGGCGAGGTCGACTGGAAAGCTGACGACCTCGGCGTCACGCCTGAAATGGCGCTGGTCGGCCAGACTCTGATCGTCCGCACTGGCGGCCAATTTACCCGGGTAAAAGACGGCGAGATCGAATCGAAAGGCCCATACGGCATCTCGGCGATCGACACCTCCGGCGGCAGCACCCTGTGGCGATTTAAGGGAGCGGATAAAGGATTGACGAATTTTGTTTTGGGCGACGCCAATACGATCTGGATCGCCGACCGCGATGACCTGATCTCGATAGACGCCAGAAGCGGCAAGCGGATCGATAAATTTAAACACAATATCGATAGGGCCCAATTCGTATTGATCAACGAAGGCGGCCGACCTGTGGTCGGGGGCAGCGAGGAAATGGCCGCATTTGAGCGCGGCGGCCATGAGGCGTGGCGCGTGCGGCACAAGCCGCCGGGACGCGGTGTTCTGAGGATAGTTGGGGGGCTGGCGCTTCGGGCGGCAGCGCTTTATTTCCGGTATGGCGGGGTGGCCACCGCTGGGTTCGGTCTGGCAAGCGGTGGGTTAAACCTCGCGAATACGATCAACTCATTTCGATGGTCGGGATTGCGTACGCGGTTCGGTTCGTTCGACCTAACGACGCTGGCGAGCAATTCGGCCCAAGGTTATTTGTCGCCGCGGATCTACACCTACGGGTCCATCGCCCGCAACCCAGGGCTGCTCAGCCGCATTAGCGGACTCGAGATCAGGCAGCCCGGTTTTTCGAGCGTTGCCCCATCACGGGCAGACGTCGAGGACAGCGTATTCGACCGGCTTGACCCGGCACGGCAGGCCGACAAACTGGCCGACTATCTGTTGCGGCGAAAACGACTGGCCGAGCTTCGGGCAAATTACATGTACTTTTACACCGATCTCGAAAAACCGTTCAGCAAAAAAGGTCTGGTCGGAGTGAACGTTCAGAACGGCACGGACAGCCGCTTTGTCCTCGTTTCCGATCCCGACGCCGAATTTGTGACCGACGAGCAACTCGGGCTCCTCTATTCCTCGGATGGCGGTAAACTTCAGGCGTTCAGTATATTGAATAAATGATAAACACCGCGAAAGCCCTTTCCCCGATCCTACTATTCTTAACTCTGAGCGTATCTTTCTTTGGCCAATCAAGGCTCGATTCAAAGATCGGCTCGGTTAACTCAACCTCGAACGGTAGGGTGTGTCTGGCGATCCAAAATTCCCGTTTAAAGGCCGGGCAAAAGGTCAGCGTGATTTTTACGAGCAGGCCGCAGTCGATAAAATCGGCATTTGTTTCGAAAAAGGTCGCTGCGAGTTGTTCGAGTGAGATCGACGTTGCCGAACATGTTTCGTTTTATTTGCTGCGAATGCGAAAAGTGGACTTTCCATTTGTGGAGATCGGGTATGTAGGAACCAGCGGCGTCATGTCCGTGAGAGGCGTCGCGACGGCCGATCTGAATGCCGATGGAAAAAAAGAATATTTTCGCAACTGTACCAGCGGCGAGGGTGTCCATTTGACGGTTTGGACCGGTCACCCATTAGTGGGAAGGCGTGTCTGGCACAGTTATTACTATTTGAGCTACGACACGGAGCCTACCTGTAAGAAAAAAGATTACGAAGGAACCGACAATTAAGCCGGGCGATCATTACCCGATTTTCTCGATATGCCCGGCCGTTCTGCAAGCGTTTCATGATCAAACCCACCGGAACGCTCACCTTTCCAAAAGCAGGGCTCGACGAAAACGGAATCTTGATCCTCGACCTGCATTCCGCCGAGGAGACGCGACGGATCTGGATTTTTCTTCGCAATTGCTCTCGAAAACGCGTTAGAATGTTGAAAAAGCCACGATGACGATAAGGATAAAAAGGATATATGAGCCATATGCTGCGACGGATGGTTTTCGCGTGCTTGTCGACCGGCTGTGGCCGCGGGGGATAAAAAAAGAGACGGCGCATATCGATCTGTGGCTAAAGGAAGTAGCTCCGTCAAACGAACTGCGAAAATGGTTCGATCACGATC
>JBDTXM010000244.1:0-5116 GCA_040006215.1 Acidobacteriota bacterium | reverse complement strand
AGTTAGGCACCATCAGCGGGAAGTTGAACGGTACTATCGATGCAACAACGCCGAGCGGAAAATGTTCTGTGCGGCACTCAACGCCGCGCGATACTTCGAGAATCTCTCCGGAAACAAGCTGCGGCATCGAACAGGCAAATTCCGTCAGCTCGATCGATTTTTCAACCTCAGCTTTCGCCTCATCCCATGTCTTGCCGTTCTCTTCGGATACAAGCGAGGTCAGGTCATCGAAATTTTTCTCAAGCAGTTGACGATACCGGAAAAAAACCTGAACGCGTTCCTTTATCGGCATCGTGCTCCAGCCGGCGAAAGCTTTTTTTGCCGAATCAACGGCAGCATCGAGTTCGCTGGAGGTTGACATCGGAACCTGCGAGAGCAAGTTGCCATCGATCGGCGAGGTCACATCGAGCGATTCACTAGAACCGCTTTCAACGAACTTGCCGTCGTAAAAATTCCTGACTTTCGGATACTTCATTCTTGCTGCTGCGGTTGACATCTAGATCTCCTCCTCGTCCAAAGCGACGGGATTAGCGGGCGGCATCACGGTCATAAGTGCCCAATGGACAAAAAAAGCGACACCGAATCCGATAAACCACCCATAGTCGTAAAGTGGACGGAATACAGGAATTATCAGGCCTATCCATGCAAAAAAGCAACCCAGCAGAGTTGCCGCAACAGCTCGCCAATTCCAGCCGCTGTAGACTCCTTTGGTACGGTAAAGATCACCAAGATTCAGGTTCCTTCGGCGGACGAGCCAATAGTCCGCGATAAGCACTCCCCCAATCGAACCGAGACCGCCCGAGTAACCAACCAGCCAGTCAAAAATATAAATGGTCGGGTCCGCAAGCAGTTTCCACGGCTGAATCAAAATGCCGACAATGCCCGTGATCAGACCGCCGGTCCGAAACGAGATGAAACGGGGGAATGCGTTTGCGAAGTCATTAGCGGGCGACACGACATTGGCAGCAATGTTCACGGAAAGCGTGGCAACGACAACGGTAAACATCGAGATCGCAACGATCACGGGCTGCGAAAACTGCCCGACAAGCTTTACCGGATCCCATGCGTCCGCATGATTCATGTTCGGAAAAACGACAACAGCGGCCGACGTGATCAAAATTCCCATGGCGGCAAAGACCACCATCGTCGTCGGCAGAGCAACAGTCTGGCCGATGATCTGTTCACGTTGGCTTTTTCCAAAGCGGGTAAAGTCTGGCATGTTAAGACTGAGCGTCGCCCAAAACCCGATCATGCCGGTCAGGCTAGGGATAAAGATCGGCCAGAACTCACCCATGGTTTGAAACTTTCCCGGTTCATGCAGAAGAAATCCGATGCCGCCGGCTCGATAAAGTATCCATCCGAGTAGAATTCCCGTCATCACCAACACGTATGGAGCTGCCCAATTTTCGATGATACGCAGCAGGTTCATGCCGCGATAAATGATCGCGATATTCATTCCCCAAAACAGCAGAAACGAAAACCACTCGGTTACCGTGTGACCACCTACTGGCCCGCCTAGCAGCGTTGCCCAACCCGGAACAAAGGCTGCGAAAAAGGTCTGCAAAGCCTGCCCGCCGATCCAGGCCTGGATACCGAACCATCCGCAAGCCACGATAGCCCGCATCAGAGCTGGCAGATTCGACCCTACGTTACCGTATGCGGCCCGAGCGAAAACGGGGAACGGAATTCCATATTTTGTCCCCGGATGTGAATTGAGAAGTATCGGCGCCAGTACTATCACATTACCCAGGAGGATCGTAAACAACGCCTGCCACCAATTCATCCCCGCCGAGATCAGCCCCGAGGCCATCATGTATGTTGGGATGCAATGCGCCATCGAGATCCACAGGGCAGCGTAGTTATAGGTGGACCAGTCGCGCTTTTGAACCGGAACAGGAGCGAGGTCATCGTTAAACAGCGGTGAAGATTCGATCTCCATCAAAGATTCCGGCTTTAGCTCGACTCTTCCGTCATCGTGTCGGATCACTTCGTTCATAACATTGACTTTGAAGTTCTACTTTTCCCCTATATTGGTAACGGAGGTCAACGCAGGAGTGGATAGGCCAAAGGATTCCGGAGTTTCGCCAATTATCGCGGCCGCAAAGAAACGAGGAACGTACCTCTTCTCGTCATTCGTTAAGGGCTCACGCAATAGATCTTGATGGTTGAAAATCGCCCAAAAAGAGCGGCCCGTCTCTCCCTTTGCATGCAGATCTCGCAGGCAATCTCGGACTAGATCTTCGCCTCCGAAATATCCGAACAAACCCAGCCCGGAACTCGAAGGGCCGGAAAAGTCGCTTTTAAGGTCGGACATGTAACTCGCGGCGGCAACCGCTTGCTTTCTAACATTGCAATAATCTCTTGCTTGAAGCCCATACTTCGCAGCAGTTTTTCTGCTGAACTGAAACATCCCGACTCCCAAATCGCTTATCGGGCAATCCCGATATTCGGACTCCACCATTGCCTGGTAAATGCCGAGAGGAGGGGGCATCTCTCGCTCCGTGTACATCTGCGCAATCATAGGCACATACTGCGTGGCTCGGCCGTAAATCACTCGCAGGCCTTCCTCGAACGGTTTTTGAGATAAACTGTCGTTCCTTTCAGACATGCTGTTGATTTCAGCGATGATCGCGTGAAGGTCCTCCTTGTTCAATTGCTCAGGCTCATCCCCTATCACTTTGAATACATATAAGGCGCGTTCGAGAACGAACAACTCCTGCTCGGCCTCAGACATTTGCCAGTAAAGATGAGTTGATGGTCTTGAAACAGGAGCTACGATCTCGGCATTACCAAGCCTCGTATCCGGAAAAATGTAAAATGCGCCAAAGACAAGGCTGGCGAGAAATCCTACTGAGACCGTAAACAGCTATTTTCGCCCAAGCGTGGTCGGGCGAACCATGATTTCCGTCTTTGTCGCAGCCGAAGCCTCAGGTAGCGTTAATATCTCTGTGATAGGTTCCTCGCTACGAGGCCCGTTCAAAAGCAGATCTCCGTCATCCAGACAAAACATGAGTGTATCGTCAAAGTAGTCGCGCCTGCATTTCGGACATCGTTTCATACACTCAAAGCTAAAATACTATAAATTCATCGCGTTTTAACTGGATTCTACCCGCCTACAGCTCTCAGGGAAACTTTTCATTGTCCATTAGCAAAATATTTGCGGCATTGCGTCTTTACATTTGTATTGCTGCTCTCGGTTTTGGTGTATTGTGTTCGACCTAGGCAACTCTGCTCGTTTAGAGAGGCAAAAACCCGAGGTCCGATCTTAGTCACCGCTTTTAAGTTCATAACATCAGGAGGAAAAAGAATATGTTGAGTAAAACGATGCTGCTTTTAGCAGCTTTGACGATTTTTATGGTGGTCCCGGCGTTTGCGGACCCAAGCTGCTCTACGGGAAATTTCGTTGGAACCTACACGCGGCTGACGCCCGCCAGCGATGCAGTTGGCGACGGAGTGTTGCATGCATTTGCCTTTCAGCTAACCCTTCACGCTGACGGTACCGTTACCCAGTATTGGACGGGCCTGCCCGATTATCAGAACACCCTCGGAACGGGTTCGATAAACATCGGTGCGTGGAAATGCCGCGATAATGGAAACTTGCTGGTGACATTGCTTAGCGCGTCCTACGCCCCAATCGCTGCCAACCCGGGGCTCGGCACACTAGATGATGTTCGACTTGTAAGCCATCAGCGCTCGACGATGGTGTTTAACATAGACGATAACAACACGTTAACACGATTAAAGATCAGAACCAGGAATTACGCTCCCGCTGACGATCCGACCGATCCAAATGGAGGGACATTGGGCACCCTGGGTACTACTCAGGTAGTATACAAGCGACTCGTGGCTTCTGCGGCCGATCTGACAGCTCCGTAAGAACAGAAGGATCTCAAATAGAAAAGGCGGCCGGATTCGGCCGCCTTTTCTCTCTCCATTGTAGAGATCAGGAATATTCGAGGTGCTTCACCATCGTATAGAAATTCGATCCTTCGGCATGCACCTGAAATCCAAGCCGCTCGTATAACCGCACAGCGGGGTTTCGCTTGTCGACGCTCAGAGACACCTTGCTAAAACCTGAGGCAGATAGCTCACCGACGATCGTAGTGATTAACAGCGTACCAAAGCCCTGATTCCGCAGCGGTTCCTTGAGGGCGATCCCGAGTTCCGGGGTTTCGTCATCGACGTAGCCATGCGACTTGTTATCTTTAGAAAACCGCCGTGTCCAGGCTGCCCCGCCCAACCCATCCGACGTGACTGCGACAAACGCCACCTCGCCCTCACGCCCAAAGTTCTCGAAATAGTTCTCGAGGACGGGTTTCAATTCGGCAAGTTTTTCTTCTTTTTTCGATGGGTCCGGGAAATAAGCGGCCTCGCGAAGCATTTCATCCAGAAATGGGCGCTCAGAAGTCTTTATTTCGCGTATCTCGATCATTGTTTTTCGCTGCGGTGCCTGCATCTCCTTGATACCCAAAACAACGATTGATTCCCATGCAGCAAGAACCGCAGGATAATATTACCAGCTATTTGACTCGTTGTGTGAATTTTTCCCAAGCCGCCAAATACATCCAACCCTCTATTGCGGCAGTCCCATTCGCTCGATAAGGTCCTTAAAGCGAGGGTCTTCTCGAAGGCCATCATACTCGTATCCAACGCTTATATACCGCAGCAGTAGATCGCGTTTGATATACGCCTGCTCAAGCATGGCCATCGCACTGTCATTGTCATCGAGTGCCGAATAAACTGCCGCCAGGACGGCCGGTGAAGCATATTCATTCATCGATTCGATCCTTTTCAGGATCACTCGCGCCTCAACGCGCTTTTCGGGGATCTTTGCATACGTCGCAGCAAGATAAACCAAGGCCTGACTGTACTTATTTCCGCCGCCGAGCACCTCGACGGATCTTTTATAATATTCGGCCGCTTCCTTGTATTGCTCTTTTCCGGCGTAAGCATATCCCAGCGAAAAGTTTGGGATCTCTCTGACCGGTTCGATCGCCTGGGCCTGTTGATATGCCTGAAGAGCCTCATCAAATCTTCTCCCTTGAGTCAAAACGATCGCCTTTTGTAAAAGCCCCATCCTCAGATTTATCGGATCACGCAGGCTCTGTTGTTCGAG
>JBDTXM010000243.1:0-5130 GCA_040006215.1 Acidobacteriota bacterium | reverse complement strand
GGCGGCCAAAATCATCCTCCAGGCGTTCGATGTCGTCCTCGCCGAAATAGTCGCCTGTTTGAGTTTCGATAAAGATGAGGTCGTGCGATTCCTGATTTTCCACACGATGCGACACACCGACCGCGATGTCCACATACTCACCGGCATTAACTAGAAACTCCGTGCCGTTTAATGTTACTTTAGCAGTGCCGCGGACCACGAACCAGTGCTCGGCGCGGCGTGAGTGACGTTGATAACTAAGACGTTTGCCGGGCAGAACTTCGATTCTCTTGACCTTGTAATCTTCGCCCTCGTCCAGGACCGTGAAACTGCCCCAGGGCCGCCGGTCGAATTTCGACGATACGTTCTCTTGTTCAGTTCCTAACATCGTTTTTCGCGCTGATTATGCTTAGTTTAGACGAAAAACCCGATTCAGCCAATAAGACAGAGATCCAGCGTGTCCAGACATTGATCGTCGGGCGCCTGCTGGTGATCTTTCTTCTGCTCGTTTCAAGCTGGATATGGTACACGGGTCGAATAGAATTTTCATTCGATTCGATACCGCGCGGACCGCTGCTCGTCTTTATCGTATCGATCGGCCTGACGGTCATTTACTTTTTCCTTTTAAATCTAAGCCGTGCCGTGATGTGGCAGATCAGGGCCCAATTCATCGTCGACACGATGCTTATCACCTGGCTCGTCTGGCGAACGGGCGATCTGACGTCGCCGTACATCACGCTCTACATCGTTCTGATAAGCGTCTCAAGCGCATTTTTGAGGCGGCGTGAGACGATAACGATGGCGTTGATCTGCATCTCGTTCTTTGTGACGCTCTCGACACTGACTTCCCTTGCGTTAATCGAATCGTCCGGTGCCGCTCAAACGGTCAGCAAGATCGTTCAGATAATCAGCTTTCACGTGGTCGCATTTCTCGTCGTCGGACTACTTGCTGCCCGCCTGTCTGACAGGCGATCGTCGGGCGAAGAGCTCAAGCTTGCGGCAAAATCGCTCGCTAATCTGCGGGCCCTTCACGAACGCATAATCGAATCGATCAGGTCGGGGCTCATTACTACGGACCTTGAGGGCAAGATTTACACCTTTAATAACGCGGCGGGCGAGATCACGGGTTTCGACCCAAATGAGATCGCCGGGCAGACGATCTATTCTCTTTTCGGCGATATTCGGCAGTCGATCGAAACCTCGATGAGGGCTGCCGAGCAAGGTGAGCAGCCGCCGCGATTTGAATGTGATCTGCTGACACCCGACGGTTTTGCCGTAAGGATCGGGTATCGGATCGCACCCCTGGTTACCGAAGACAACGAAGTTACTGGACTGATCGTAACGTTTCAGGATCTGACCGAGATCCGGTCGATGGAGGAAAGTGTCCGCAGAAAAGACCGTCTTGCCGCGGTTGGCCGCGTCGGAGCGGGCTTGGCACATGAGATACGCAACCCGCTGGGTGCCATGCGCGGAGCGATACAGGTCTTGCAGTCAAATACGCCGCCCGAGTCGATGCAGGCGGACCTGATGGACATCATCCTGCGCGAATCCGACCGGCTGAACAGCATCATCACGAATTTTCTCAGTTACGCGAAACCGAAGGTCGGGTCGGTAGCGGAAACCGATATTTCCGAGGCCATCCGCGATACATTCACTCTTCTCCGGCATAGTCCCGATATCGGCAAGACTCACGAACTAAAGGAATTACTGCCGGAGTCGCCGGTCTTTATCTCCGCGGACGTAGCACAATTAAAGCAGGTGTTTTGGAACCTTGCCCGCAATGCGATCCAAGCTATGCCGGAAGGTGGAACGCTGACCGTCCGCCTCGATCCGATCTCGCATGGCAGGATCAAGATCATGTTCGAAGATACTGGACAGGGAATGACGCCTGACCAGGTCGAGCAGCTGTTCGAACCGTTTGCAACCTCGACCTCGGGCGGCACGGGTCTGGGCCTCTCGATCGTTTACCAGATCATCCGCGATCATGGTGGCACAATAAACGTCAGAAGTGCCGAGGAAGAAGGGACGACGATAACGATCGAGCTGCCGCGCGAAACGCGAACTGTGAACCCACGGCCTGGAAAACAAGACGACGGACAAAAGTCGTCAGCGTCGAGACTTGAGAATTTTGTCAAAGTGAAGAGTGACGAGGCCAAAATTTCTTCTTGAACAAAAGTACGCTTTTCTGTGAAAATAGATGTTGTGGTCAGTTCGGGAACAATAGGTCGCGCAACCCCTTCTTAAAGAGACTCAATCTAATCGGATGTCAAATATTCTTATCGTCGATGACGAACAGAGCTATCGCCAGCTTTTAAGTCTAGTTTTTGAGAGCGATGGTCACACGATCCGGACCGCCGCAAATGGACTTGAGGCCCTAAAGCTTCTACGCGATTCTCCTGCGGATGTCGTCATCTCTGACGTAAGAATGCCCGACATGGATGGGATCGAGATGCTTCGGGCCATCCGCGAGACGCTTCCCGACCTAGGCATCGTTTTCATGACCGCGTTCGCGTCGGTCGAGGCAGCGCGCGAAGCGTTCAAGCTTGGGGCAGACGATTTCATTCAAAAGCCGTTCGACGTCGAAGAACTAAAGCTGATCGTCAAGAAAACTCTTGACAAGCAGATCCTGATCAGCGAGAACCGCGCATTCAAGCGTGCACAGCGTGAACGCGGAAGCGTTAAGAATATCGTTGGGCATTCGGCAAAGATGCACGCGATCTTTCAGATGATAGAAACCGTCGCCGAGGTACAGTCCACCGTCCTGATAACCGGCGAAAGCGGCACGGGAAAGGAATTGGTCGCACGCGCCATTCACGACCTCAGCCCTCGCTGCGAAAAACCTTTTATTTCCATTAACTGCGGCGCGTTTACCGAACCCCTCCTTGAATCCGAGTTGTTTGGCTATGTAAAGGGGTCGTTCACGGGAGCTAATTCCAACCGGAAAGGCCTGTTTGAGGCTGCCAACAAAGGAACGATCTTTCTCGATGAGATCGGCGAGATGTCGCCCGCGATGCAGGTTAAGCTCCTCCGTGTGCTGCAGGAACGCAAGGTTCGCCCGGTGGGCGCGCATGACGAAATGCCGATCGATTCCCGCGTAATTGCCGCCACGAACCGCGATCTAAAGAAAATGTCCGACGAGGGGACGTTTCGAGAGGATCTTTTCTACCGTATCTCGGTTATCCCAATAGTCCTGCCGCCGCTAAGGGAGAGAGCCGAGGACATTCCCGACCTGATCGAACATTTTATGGAAAAGTTCTGTGATCAGGCCGGTCGCCAGGTCACGATATCGCCCAAGGCCATGTCGCTTCTTGAGAGTTATACCTGGCATGGAAACGTTCGCGAGCTCGAACATACCATCGAACGAGCGGTAGCTCTCGAACGTACCGATGAGATACAGCCGGAGCGATTGCCGGATAACATCACCAATTACAATCCGGTCCGCGTGAATGCAGAGTTCAACCTACCAGAGACCGGACTGAACCTGGTGGCTCATTTGGATTCCCTTGAGCGCACCTATGTAGTTGAAGCCCTGCGAAAGACCGGCGGCAACCAGACCAAGGCGGCCGACCTGCTACAGATGCAGGTACGCTCCCTCCGACACTTGCTCGATAAACACAGTATCAGAGCCCTATCTGCCCAAATGAGAAGCGGCGATTAGCTCGCTCGTTCACCCGTTGGTGCCTATTTCCTCCTGTCCCGCCGAAAATCTAACAATGAGTGCAAACGAATGCCTGCTTCCGCATCCTGCGCGTGGATTCTCCCTTGAGGATCGCGAGATGGCAGCAGTTCACTTTCGGCACTTTCCCGCCCTCGACGGGTTGCGGGGCATTGCCGTGCTTGCCGTAATGGCGTGCCACCTGGAATTTCTGATGCCAGCCCTGCACCCGATCGTTCAGGGCGGTTTTCTCGGGGTCGATATATTTTTCGTTCTCAGCGGTTTTCTCATTACCTCGATCCTTCTTTCGGAACAGGACGCAACTGGGACGATCGATCTAAAAAATTTCTTCACCCGCCGTTTTCTACGCCTTGGGCCCGCTTTGTGGTTTTTTCTGATCTGTTTATATCTTGGCGGCAACATCCTCCTGCCCGCGGACGAAGCCAAGATCATTTTTGAGAACGACAATTTTTTCTACACCGTCTTTTATTTAATGAATTGGCATCGCGCATACGGCAGCGGCTCGACTGGTGATTTGAATCACACTTGGTCACTGGCGATCGAAGAGCAATTTTACATCATCTGGTCGCTGGCTCTTTACACAGCGTTTTCCGGCACTCTTGCCCGAAAAAAGATCGCGATCCTGACAGCGGGTTTTATCGCTATCCTTATTCTCTGGCGGGTGGTTAGGGCTGTGTCCGTAGCGGACCTCGACGTGATCTACTATTCGACGGACACGCGGATCGATGGGCTGCTCATCGGCTGTCTCGCGTCCCTGATCTACTGCTGGCGGCTTTTTCCTGTTGAGATCTTTGCGTCGGCCGGTTTTAGAGCCGCCGCCATTGTTTCACCCATTTTGGCCCTAGCGATCTATTTCGAATTTTCACACCATGATCTTCTTTTATACGTTGGAACGCTATCAGTATTTTCAGCAACGATCGCTGTGATCATACTCTGGCTCGTTACCCGACAGAAATCCGTAGCTCATACGTTTCTCGAGAATCGTTTTCTTACCTGGACGGGCCGAATTTCGTATTCCCTATATCTTTGGCATCACTGCATGTATGAGTTCTCAAGAACGCTTTTTAACTCGGAGATTCTCCAGGCGGTGATGGGAGTTATATTCGCGGTAGTCGCTTCCTGTGTGTCCTACATTTTGATCGAGCGGCCGATCGTCAAAATAAAAGACCAATTTACAGTAAAGACCAGTTCTTCGGTTAGAACGGCCACTTCCTGACATCAGTTTTTGTCAGTTTGCGCGAAGGCCGGGTATTCGCGAGGCTCCATTTCGCCGTCCGGATCTTGATCACGCGCTCTAAGCCGCCTGATCAGAGTAGTTAATAGCATCAGGGAGTGAGCACCCCCTTCGTGGCATGGCGATTGATAGGGTATCTGTGCCTGGGAAAAAGGTAAACCCCCTTTAAGACTCAAAAAAACTTAGGAGACTGTGAATTTAGAATGAAAAATCAGAAAGGTTTCTCGCTTATCGAACTCTT
>JBDTXM010000242.1:0-5146 GCA_040006215.1 Acidobacteriota bacterium | reverse complement strand
CAACTCTTGTAATGGAATGTTAACAAATGTTCTCAAGTTTGTCACGATTTTTTTTCAGGATTTGTGATTTTTTTCTCAAACCTGCTGCAAAGCACAAAATAGCCGGTAGCCTCAGAGGCATACCGGCTATTAGTGGTATAGGTCTAATGCCCGCTATTTTCCGCCGACCGCGTCTTTCATAGCTTTTCCAAGACGGAATTTTACCGTTGTTTTGGCCGGGATCTTGATCACTGCACCGGTCGCCGGGTTGCGGCCTTCGCGTGCCTTGCGGGTAGCTTTTACAAGCTTTCCAAAGCCGGGAAGTGTAAATTCGCCGTTCTTCTTCACTTCTTTGATCGCGAGTTCGGACACCGAGTCGAACATACCTTTAACTTCGGTTTTTTTCAGTCCGGATTTCTCCGCCAAAGCGTTAATGATTTCCGTTTGCGTCATACGAGCCATAAATTTATCTGACCTCCAAGGTTAATTGAGAATATTAAAACTTCTTTTCTTCTTTGAACAGGTTTGCCTTCGAAACGGCTGGCAAAAAGGTGGGAAAGTGCCCAGCCTCGCTGTGATGCTGGTCGGGGCGGCAAGATTCGAACTTGCGGCCTCACGGTCCCAAACCGTGCGCACTACCAGGCTGTGCTACGCCCCGTGTTTCATCCAAGAAACGGGTTCCAAGTGTCGAATTCTACAGGCGCAAAATGAATTGGTCAAGTCAAAGGGCGTAAAAACCTTGTAAATATCGGATTATTTTCGCCGAGGCACGTGCGCGGTGGCTGATTTGCTGCTTTGTAGCCTGGTCGAGTTCGCCGAAGGTCAGATCATGTCCGTTGGGAATAAAGATCGGGTCGTAGCCGAACCCTCCGCCGCCGAGCGGCCCAATTGCAAGTTTTCCGTCGCAAACTCCTTCTGCATTAAAGACGATCTTGCCGGTACTTTCGGCGATAGACATAGCACATACAAATCGCGCCGCACGGCTGGCCGCAGGAATCGCGGCAACGTCACCCAGCAGCATTCGGATCTTTTCGTCGAATCCGGTTTGCTCTCCGCCATACCTTGCCGAGAGAACGCCGGGAGCGTTGCCGAGTGCAGCGACCTCGATCCCGGAATCATCGGCCAAGGTCAAGAGTCCAGACCGTACAGCGTATGCCGAAGCCTTCAACCCAGCGTTTTCGATGAATGTCGAACCCGTTTCCTCTACATCGCCAAGGTTCCGATCGAGATCAAGGAGACCGAGGATCTCAAATGGAAGGTTCGCGAACAATTCACGGAGTTCCTTGATCTTTCCCGCATTTGTTGTTCCGATAAGAAGCTTTTTGGCTGTCATTTATCCGTCTCCCCCGCTTGGTCTAAAAGCTCGCCAACGAATTTTTCATTGCCAACCCAGTCGCTAAAGATGTATAAATATATTAGCGGTTTAACCGCCTTTTCGCGCCCTTCTGACATCTAGATATTGAGAGGAATTCCCTGACTTGGAAGCTACTGTAACCGAATTGCCCAAAACCGGTAATTCCGGAAAACCATTGATCGCCCAGACCGAAAGCACCCCGAAACCAAAAGTCTCTCCCCAGAATTACGCGGATCTTAAGTGGGAATTAGGACTCTGGTTCTCCGGTCTCGAAAGTTTTTTGGCGGTCGGTAACCATTCGTTCGTCGATAAAGACCGCCCGAAAACGGTGCACGATTGGTCCAAAGAGGTCCGCCTGACGCACTCCACTCTCCTGCTCTGTTCCAAGCTTAATTTCCTGCTCCTGAAAAGCGCCGAAAGCGGCGGCGGTGATAAGGATCCTGATGACTACGTTGTCCGGCCCGAAGAACTTCGGGAGATCTCGCTCACGCTCAAGGACGTGATCTTGCTTAATGAAAGTCTGATCGCGGCCGAACCACTGAAGTTCGGCGTCTGGAAGGCTTGGAGCAATGTCCTTTCGGAGAAATTAAAAGCCCTTCCTGCCTTTGAGCGTTTAATAGCAAGCGCCGAAAAATCCGGCGAGAGCTTTTTGCCTCCTAAGCTCAAGGACATGATGGCGAAAAATTCGATCGCCTTTGCCGAGCGGGTTGATCTAAATCATATACTTCCGCGCTTTGCCAAGATTTTGAAATGGCTTAACGTGGTCGGCAAAATGCTGCAAAAGGACGAGCCGTTGAAACCGGCGTTGCTGATCTTTTCTCGTATTTATGAACAGACACGCGAGATGATCGATCACATAAACAACCGTCTCGCTCGATATCCGGACGAGACCACTAACATGTTTGGAGCTCTCGACGGGGCCGCGTACACGGCGTCGCTTGAGCTGCGAAAGGTTTACGAACAGGAATTGACCGGCATCGTGGCGATTCGTCCTTCGCTGTCGATATACGCTCGCGTCGAGACTGCCTATTCGCTTCTCAATGACAGCTTTCAACAGATCCTGACCGATTTCGCACGTCTGATCGAACCAAAGACAGAGGTTAGCCAACTCTTCCCCAATTTCCGGACAAAACTTGAACAGTCGCTGATCTTACGCGAGAAATTGTGGTTCGTTCTGAAGGGCGTACGGGCCGCTGAAAAAACCGCCGAAGACAAGCAGATGCGTGACCTTCAAAATCGATTGGCCGACTTCCTGAACGAAGCCGTGCATTTTCTGTTTTACAAAGATAAAGAATCGGTCGAGCGGTTTGTAGAGGAAATATTCGTTACCAACGACAAGCAGGACCTGGTAGGAATTCTTCACCGTTTCGCAACGTATCTAGAAACCTTATTCGGTCAGATAAATATTCGGGCCGTGCTGGTCGATCACCCGTTTGAACCCGAAAAGATCGGCTAGGAGTTATTGCGATCTAAGCGTCGCTAGAGGCCGGCGAAACAGAACATCAAAGCTAGCTAAAACACCTATCAAAGTGACGAGGACGGCTGTCGCGGCAACACCGCCGATAGCAAGCGTCGGGTCGAACGTCCACTGAATATCGAGCAGATACCGGCTTACTATCCACGATAAAAGCACCGCGAAACCCGATCCTATAATTCCCGCCATTATTCCGAGGAGCCCGTATTCAGCGAAAAGAATGCTCGAAAGCGTTCGTCGGTTCGCGCCGAGAGTTTTCAGGATGGCGTTCTCGTAAATGCGCTGAGATTTCGTCAGGGCGATAGATCCGATCAAGATCAGAATTCCGCTAAGGATCACAAAGCTTCCAACAAACGATATCGCAATCACAAAGTTGTTGATCAGCTTCTGAACAGCCGAAATAATGTCGGCGACGTCGAATACCTGGACGTTCGGAAATTTTTCGAGAATGTCCCGCTGCAGCCGCTGCCGATCTGTTGCCGGAACGTGTTTCAAGACGGTTGCGGCGAACGTCTGCGGAGCGCTTTCCAGCGTTCCCGGCCGAAAGACAAAAACGAATGCGGTCCGCGAGTTCCGCACGTCCAGCCTGCGGATATTCTGAACCCGGGCCGTGACCTTTCGCCCCGAGATGTCGAAGGTTATCGAGTCACCCGGATTCACGTGCAGCCGTCCTGCCATATCTTCTTCGACCGAGACCTCGGGAACGTCGCCCGAATCACCCTTCCACCATTCGCCCGCTACAACGGATTCGCTATCGTCGAGATCCGGCCGGTATGTGATCGCGAACTCGCGTCCGATCTGGCCTTGCTGCTGCCGAACTTCTGGCTTTTGCAAATCGAACGGTTCGCCGTTCACAAATGCGACTCGCGCTCTAACGGTCGGAACGACCTCGGCGCCTTCGCCGATCCGTGAGCTTACGATTTTTCGAAGTTCGTCGATCTGGCTCCTTTGAATATCAACGAAAAACAGGCTCGGCAGCCGCTGATTTCGCGTGAAGTCGAATTCGTGAACAAGGTTTGCCGCGAGCGATTGCACAGCGATCACGACAAAGGCTCCGAGTCCGACGGCCAGCAAGATAATTCGCGTCTGATTTCCCGGGCGATAAAGCGAATTTATCGCCTGCGCGATGGAGAATGAACTGATCCTTCGAAATCTTCGCAGTGTCCACGTCAAAACCACTGCTGCCAGAAACAGAACCGCCGCGGTTACGGCCAGTCCGCCCAGGAAAAACGCTCCGACCACGACCGACCCGGCCTGCCAGACGGCAAGTGCGAGCAGTCCGGTAAGACTGATTAGACCGAACAGCCATTTCGTTCGGTCGAGTTTTGTGATGTTTAGATTGTTGTCGTCGCGCAAAAGCAATCTGGGTTTGATCAACCGGATCTGCAGCAGCGGAAGAGCTGAAAATAAAAGGGAGATCAGCACGCCCAGTATCAAACCTTGTCCAGCCGTCCCTAAGCTCACACCATACGTCATTTTTTCGGGCAGGCTCGCACCGTATTTCCATTGGACGAACCATAGGGAGGCCTGAGAGAAGATCACGCCCGCGACGCTTCCAACAAAGCCAAGCGTTAGGATCTGCATGAGATACACAGTGATAACCTTGGTACCACTTGCCCCAAGACACTTCAGAACCGCTACCGTCTTACGCTTTTGTTCGACGAATGCCCGGGCAACGTTCCATACGCCGATTCCGCCCAGCACGAGAATCAGCAGTCCGGTGAGCGAAAGATAGTTCTCGGTTTTAGCGAATTGATCGCTCAGATTTTCCTGGGCTTCTCGATACGAGCTAACGGTTGTCGTCGTGCCTTTCAGAGCATCGCGCAATTGCTTGACCAGGGCAGTCGGATTGTCAGATGTGCGATAAAGGATTCGCCGCCGGACCCGGCTCGTGTTTCGAGTGATACCGGCATCGTCAAACGCTTTTTTTTCGATGAAGACCCTGGCACCCAACCGAAAGCCGCTCGACCCGCCGGGCTCTTCATCGATCGTCGCCCGGATCTGAAATGTTCCCTCGCCGATCTTTATTTGATCACCGACAGCAAGGTTCATGTTTTCGAGCAGGATCTTGGCGACGACTGCGCCGTTATTCTCGAGCAATTTGAAATCGAAGGGTTTGCCATCCGAGATTTCGAAATGGCCGACGAGGGGGAATGGCGGGGCTATGCCTTTCAACTCGACGAATTTTACGGAGTCAACGCCCGGCTTGGCCGACCGCGCCATCAGAGATGTCGTGATCGCCTCATTGCGGTCTTCGACGATTCCCGAACGGTTTACGATCTCATCTATTTTGGCGAGGTCGCCCGGAGCGAAATCGGTAGTCGAACTGATCTCGACAT
>JBDTXM010000241.1:0-5216 GCA_040006215.1 Acidobacteriota bacterium | reverse complement strand
CGATTTCGGCGTCAACATGACACCCTAGGCGTTTGACGGACGATCGTTAGTTTCCCTAAACCAGCACCGCGTGCAGAAGCGGTGCTTTTTTCGTTCCTTGAGAGGCAGGTCGGCAAAGAGCGGAAGGCGTTCGACCAGATATTTTTCTTCGTCAGACAGTTCATCCCACGACCGCATCTTCGGAGCATCGCAGCGAGGGCAGATTATCGATCCGGCAAAACTATTCATCCTGTTTTTGCGTTTAACGCTTTAGAGTTTAATATTTATACGTCAATCGTAAAAACTGAGTGCTCGCGGCCTGCGGGCAGTCTGGACGTTCTGCCAAACATTTTATGAGATCAAAAACCGTAGTCGCCGGATTGTTCCTGTGCTTTTTGTGCGCCCTGTTCGCGTCAGCCCAGACCGAGGAAAAGTTTGACTTTTACACGCGCGGCGACTATCGTCCGAACATTCCCCGGCCGCAGTCGATCCTCCATTACGACGTCGGCGATTTCCATACGACGTACGCCCAGATGGAGCAGGTGATGAATGCCATCGCTGCGGCCGCACCGGACCGTGTCAAGGTTTTCGACATCGGCCTGACAAACGAACACCGGATGCAGCATCTGGTTGCGATCTCGTCGCCCGAAAATATCGCCCGCCTCGACGAGATCAAGACGAACAACGCCAAACTTACAGATCCCCGAGCAACGTCTTCGGCGGCAGCTCAATCGATCATCCAGAACAATCCGGCGATCGCATGGATGGCATATACGATCCACGGAAACGAATCTGCTTCGTTCGAAGCCATGATGCAGGTCATGTATCAGCTATCCGCATCGAACGAACCCGCGACGCTCGATATTCTGAAAAACTGCGTTACGCTGATCGTCACGGGTGAAAATCCCGACGGTCACGAACGCTTTGTTACCTGGTATAACTCAGTTTCGATCGGCGACCCCAACCCAATGGCTCTGGAGCACCGCGAGCCATGGAGCATCTACGGGCGCCTTAGCCATTATCGGTTTGATCTTAACCGAGACACCCTTTCGACGACACAGATCGAAACGCAGCACATGCAAAAGGCGTTTCTCGAGTGGAACCCACAAGTATCGGCCGATCATCACGGCCAGCCATCGCAGTTTTTCTTTCCGCCCGATTCTCTGCCGATCAATCCAAATCTGCCTCAGCCTGCGTTCGGCAAATGGAACGAGATGTACGGTCGGGCAAACGCAAAGGCATTTGATGCGAACCATTGGGATTATTACGTTCGCGACGTTTATGACGCATTTTACCCGGGCTATTGGGACATGTACCCCAGTCTAAACGGTGCGATCGGAATGACGTTTGAAACCGACGGTGGCGGCACGAAAGGCATCCGATACACACGCGACGACGGCTCGATCGCGACGCTTCGTTCGGCAATTGCAAAGCACTTCACGGCTTCGATGACCACACTTGGCACCACCGCTCAGAATCGTGAAGCTCGCCTCAAAGATTATTACGATTTCCGGGCGACCGGCATGGCCGATTTCGCCAAAGGCAAACTAAAACGCGTTGTGATCTTGCCTGACAAAGATCCCGTCAAGGCGGCCGAGTTGGTTGAGATACTTAATCGATCAAAGATCGAGGTCAAAGTCGCTGGCTCGTCATTTTCGTCGACAACGGCTCATACCTACGGAACGCTAAACGCTCCCGCGGAAAACAAAACGTTTCCCGCCGGCTCATACATCGTAGATCTCGACCAGCCGCAGCGGATCCTGATCAAATCAATTCTCGAACCTGACACGCCACAGGATAGGGCCTTTGTGGACGATAATAACGGCCGGTTCAAACGCAACCAGATGAAGGGCAGCGGACAGGCGAAGGAAGATTACGGCTTCTACGACATTACCGCATGGTCGCTCCCGACCGCGTTCGGTCTCGATGCATACTGGACGGAAGACGGCGGCAATTCCGCGGGGACGCTGGCGAACGACGAAACTATCGTGGCCGCAAAACGCGGCACCTATCCCGGCCGGGCTTTGATCTCGTACATCATTCCCTACACGACCGATTCCGCCGCCCCAATGGTAATGCGGCTTCTGCAAAAAGGCTTTCGAGTCGCAGTCGCTACCAAGACAATGAACGCCGCAGGTCGTAATTGGCCCCGCGGAACTTTTGTCGTCCGCATATCGCGAAACCCCGACACGATCCACGAGGCCGTTGCAAAACTCGCGGTCGATATGGGCGTAAATGTTACCGCGGTGAATTCCGGTTTTGCTGACGAAGGCGACACCGGCGTCGGCGGCGAAAGCGTTATCTCGATGCAGGCGCCGAAGATCGCGATGGTCGCGGACGAAGCGGTCGATCAAACTTCGTATGGTTCGATCTGGTGGTCGCTCGACCGTTACGGCATCACATTTACGCCGATGACCGTCAGTGCCGTCAAGAACGGTGGGTTAAAGAATTACAACGTTCTGATATTGCCCGACGGTTCGGCTGGACGCTACATGTCGTTGTTTGGAGTTGGCGGCGTGTCGACTCTGAAGGACTTCACATCAAATGGCGGAACGGTCATCACCGTGCGCGGAGCCTCAGTTTTCGCGGCTTTGAAGGATGTAGGCTTGACCTCATCAAAACTGGTCGGCAGCGAGGCTGACGAAGAAAAAGGCAAAGCTGGTGATACCGATAAGGATGACAAAAAACCCGAAGCCACGCCTTCACCGACGCCGAAAAAATTGCCCGGAAAGAGTCAGCCCGTCGAAGCCAACCCAAACCCGTCGAGTGAAGAGTTGAGATCTGATAAAGCCGACGGCGTGTCGCCGAGCCTCCCGCCGATAGCTTCCCCGTCCGCCGACTCGAACAAGGTGCCTGTGGCTCTTCCCGGATCCATCATGCGGGCGACGGTTGATCGGACGACTTATCTGACCTATGGACTCGAACAGGATCAGGTCCCGGTGCTGCTGGCAAGCGGATTTTTCTTCCGATATTCGAAAGAAGGTAGCAATGCATTGGTCTTCGACGCCAAACCAAAGAAGCCGTTGACGCTCTCGGGCTTTGTCTGGGAAGGAAATACTGAAAAGCTTTTGGCCGGAACTGCTTATATAATTGACGAACCGAACGGAGCCGGACATGTTATCCTTTTTGCCGAGGAACCTTTCTTCCGCGGCATATTTAGATCGACAACACGGCCGTTCATGAACTCCATCTTATTTAACGGGATCTTTTAGTACGGACTATGTTTACAGTAAAAGCAGGTTATAGCGACACGATTGAGCTTCAGACGAGCATTGACCAGGCTCGGGAGTTTTTTGCCGACATCAGGAACTTTGTCGATCTGATGCCGGGAATCGCCAGCATTCACACCGATTCGAAAGGGATAGCGCATTGGAAGATTCAGGCTGATATTCCCGTCGTCGGCACGATGATGCAGAAATTTGAGGTCGAATTAACTGAGAATTCAGAGGAAAGGATCGAGTGGTTTCCAGTCGGCCAGGAAACGCAGAATTTTCTTCGTTACTCAGCCGATTTTCTTGAAAAAGCAAAGAATGTAACGATGGTCCGCTTTTCGCAGATGGTCGAACTCCGACGCAAATCAGCCCGTGAGCTACATATGCTTGCTGGCCTAGCCGGCGAAAGCATTATCAGCAAGGAAATGACAAACAAGATCACCGACATGATCAAAACCTTTATTGCTAGGGCAAAAGAACGGCTTGAAAGTACGAGTTAGGTAACCGCACCGCCGTCCACGATCACAACCTCGCCGTTCATAAAGCTGTTCCGATCGCTAGTCATAAAGGCCGCGTACTCCGCCAACTCTTCCGGCTTTCCAAGTCTCCCCTTAGAAACCCAAAAGTCATGGATCTTCAACAACCGCTCAGGCAAAGTGTTGCCCAGATCGGTATCGAATATACCGGCGGCGATCGCGTTGACGCTAATGCCGAAATTGGCCGCTTCACGAGAAAGACATTTCGTAAAGCCGATCATCGCCGCCTTTGAGGTAGCGTAATGAACTGAGGTGGGCAAACTTCTGATAGCACCCACGGACGTTATATTGAGTATCGATCCCAGACGCTCCCGGATCATCTGCTTGTAAAAAGGTTTGGTTACAGCGAAGAGACTGTTGACGTTCGTATCAACAACCCAGTCCCAGGATTTGTCGGTCGTCGTGGCAAAATTGTCCGGCTTGTTTACAGCCGCATTATTTACCAATACATTGATGGGTCCCCACGCGTCGAGGATCTCGCGTGCGATATGCTTCATCCCGAAACGATCGGTGACAGACACCTTAAAGGCAAGCCCTTTTCGGCCGTGGGCCTCGATCTTGGAAAGGACTTCCGCGGCGAGGTCATCGCGCGAATTGTAATTGAATGCTACGTCCGCTCCCTCGCGCGCAAAAACGTCACATATCGCGGCGCCGATGCCCCGCGTTCCGCCGGACACGAACGCACGTTTTCCTTCAAGCAAAAGACTCAAGATCGATTTCTCCAGTTATCTAAGGAAGTAGTTATCAACAAAAAGGTTAATGAAATAGCTGTCGCGTTACAAGTGCGAGAAAAGGAAACTTTGGCGGCGGTTTTCGTAGCTTCGCGATGTCGTGGAATCGACCGCCAAACTTTGGCACATAGGTTGCTCAATTAAAAGCTGGCCTCTTGCCATGAGTTCCCGGGACCACGATTTTTGCTTAGCCGCAGTGTTGTAGTGATGAAGCGATCCTCGAATTCTTGCTATCTTTTGTCACGAATAAAGTGACACAATGCGTCAGAATTGTATTTGCCAGCCTTCGTCATCCCGTCATTCGCCGACGCGAATCGACAAACTAGATCCCGAATTTGAAGCTTAAATATGTCAACTATCCCACAGGTCGAGTATGATCTCGAAAAACTTGCTCAGTTTCACTCGCTCGCTCATAAGGCGAGCTCGGACGCCGTTAGATACAGGATCGTCGAACGTTTTCTTTGCGAGGTCGATCGCTGGCTGCTGAAATTGTCCCCTGCCGTATTTGACGTCGCAAGGATAAAGGAATCCATTAAAACGCTCAAGTCGGCAACAATGGACGATGATTCTACCGAACTGCTTGAAGCGGAATTTCAGCTGCAGCGAGAATTCCAGCTTTGGCGCCAACTGATCGAAGAAAAGGACCGCGGCATTGAGACGTACAATTGTCGGCGTTTCTGCGATTCTTCTGTTGAACCTCTCGACAATGAGATCTTTGCTGCACTGGCGACCTTCTATAAACAGACTACTTACTCACA
>JBDTXM010000240.1:0-5235 GCA_040006215.1 Acidobacteriota bacterium | reverse complement strand
CGGCACACACGACACTGATTCCCTGCATCGCACATTCCTCGACAGTTTGCGAAAGAGAATCGTGCAGATAGCTTTGCTCAAAATCGCCGCCCGCAGAAATGTTGATGATTCGGATGCCGTATTTGGTCCGATTATCCAGGACCCATTCGAGGCCTTCCTGAATATTGGCCTCTGTGATCCGGCCGGTTTTGGCAAGCTTGACGAGAACTACGTCGGATTCTGGTGCGATGCCGCGATAAAATCCGTTCGAGAGAGAACCGTTCCCAGCCGCAACCACCGAGGTCATCATTCCGTGCCAGCTCGCAACGTCCGGCTGAAAGAGCGACGCGAGATCGCCGTCGTTCTCAAGCAGGCTTCTGTAGGCGACGATCCGGTTCGACGGTGTTGTGAGATCGGCATGCGGGTAAAAACCCGAATCTAGAAAGGCGATCGTTACGCCCTTACCCGTAAATCTCTCATCGGCATCGAGACGAATCGGCGTCGAGAGCACGTATGATCCATCCTTTTGAACCGCCGCGTCTTTTTCTATCTGATCCTTTGCACGCGCAAAAAGACTTGCACAGCGATCGCAGATCGCTGGGAAATCGCGCGAATCCGGAGCGCTTGCGATTATCAGTTTTCGCAGGTCGTCATCGAGAGAATTGAGCGGCACGAGATCTCCGCGAGTCTCGCGCGAACAGACCGGACAGGCCCCCTCGCCCCCTGAGATATCCGCTCCTGTTTTTTCTCTGGGAAAACTCTCTGCTTCTACGGGTGTCATTTAGGTGATTCAGTTTTCCACAAACAAACGCTAAAATCAATTTATCTTATGACGGGAAAGAAGATAGCCCTTGTGTTGTCGGGCGGTGCCGCTCGCGGCTTTTCGCATATTGGTGCCGTGCGGGTTCTGCTGGATCACAAGATACCGATCGATCTCATAGTCGGGACCTCGGCGGGATCTCTGGTCGGTGCCGCCATGGCCAGCGGATTGAACGGAGACGAGATCCTGAAACTCGGCCGGAGCATCAATTGGTTAAATATTATCCGGCCGGCATTTTCAACAAAGGCCCTGCTGTCCAGTTCGCCAATAAAGCGATTCATCGATCAAAACATCGCCGCCCGCAATATCGAAGATACCGCGATACCGTTCGCAGCAGTCGCGTATGATCTGATCGAGCGAAAGGCGGTCGTTTTAAGGGAAGGTGATCTCGCGCGAGCCGTTCAGGCGAGCTGTGCGGTTCCCGGGCTTTTCTCGCCTGTCGTCGAAAACGGCCGGATGCTCGTGGATGGCGGCGTAGTTGCTCCGCTCCCGACGGACATTGCCCGCGAAATGGGTGCGGACATCGTGATCGGCGTCGACCTGCTTGCAGCCGGAGCAACGTTTCACAAAAAGCCCTGGACGGCCGCCGGGATAATGATCCAGTCCGGAATGCGGCTGCTTAGGACCGCATCGGACTCGCAGAACACAAAACCCGACATAGCCATCGTGCCCCAGATCGCTCATCTGCGGCCGGATCAGATCTCGAAGCGAGATGAATTTGTCCGTTTAGGCGAAGAGTCAGCGTTGGCGATGATCGACGAGATCAAGGCAATAGTTGGGTAGCTCACCAATTTAGGCTTGCAACTGCCTGGCGAACCGTGCATTATTAACCACGTAAATCCTTCTCTCGCGCAAATGAGATTTGCGCACCGATACTACGGTTTTACTTGACCGCGTTTTGGATAGTTCGAGGGTTGGTAGTTTTTGTGGTACAAGAAGTAGCTCTCTCGAGCATCCATCGTCCGATCCTTCCTTTGCAGGGCAATTCTGTTTCTCCGAAGACAAGATCACGATCAGTAAATACTTCTCTAGGAGCCCTAGCGGGCAGGATAAATTATTAATATGTCAATGAAATTGTATGTAGGAAATTTGTCGTTTCAGACGTCAAATACGGAATTGGAAGAATTGTTCGCAACCATCGGACCTGTCGAATCGGCTACCGTCGTAGATGACCGCGAGACCGGCCGCTCACGCGGGTTTGGTTTTGTCGAAATGGCTTCGCAGGAAGATGGGCAGAAGGCCATTGCGGAACTTGACGGCAAAGAACTCAGCGGACGCGAGATCAAGGTCAATGAGGCCAAGCCACGCGAGGACCGCTCACGCGGAGCCTACGGCGGCGGTGGCGGCGGACGTTCGAACCGCTACTAAGGCGGCTTCGATAACTTCTAAACAAGAAAAAAGCGGAATTTGCGAGTTCCGCTTTTTTAATTCTTTTTCCGACGGACGGCTGGTTTTGGCTTCGGGTCAGCCGGCTGGAAAAGTTCAGCTGTCACGACGCGGGCAGAGGAATTCTTTATCTCAAAAGTGAGCTCCTTTGCCGCTTTACCGTCGATAAAAATATCCACCCGATAGTTGCCGGCCACCCATTTTCCGTCCGGCTTGCCGGTAAAATTAACCCGGTTTTGGCCATCTTTCGTGGTGTAGCTGACGGTCACCACCTTTGTCTCCTCTTTAACGCCCGGAACCTTTGCCGCCACTAGATTCATTTTCACTGTCACCGACGAAGTCGAATCAAGCTGGACGACACAATAAATGGGTATGTCCGTGATGACAAAGGCTGTCGCCGCCTCCCCCGCCCTGCCGTTTCCATCGTCCTTGGCCAGATATAGTTCCTGAACCGCGACGGGCGCGACCGGCGACTGCGCCGAAGCGGCGACCGACAGCGTGAGGATCATCGACAAAAACAGGACTATCTTCATTGGCTCAATATAGGAAAAGACACTCTATTTGAACCTAAAGCCGGTGATTTAGTTGCTTCGGCCGTTAGAAGTTTTGTTAACTTTGCCGATTATCAGGCCTTCTCCCCAAATGATTCGGGAATTGCAGGTTACGCTCATATGGACGATCAAGAACGGAGCGCACTCAACCATTTTCCAGAAGAGATCGATTTGCCGCATCTGCGAGCTGCGGCGGCTGGCTGCACAGTATGTGATATATAAAAAACGCAACTCAGACGGTTTTCGGCGAGGGCGAGGCGGAGGCAACCATCATGTTTGTGGGTGAACAGCCCGGTCACGAAGAAGATCTGGCCGGGGTGCCTTTTATTGGGCCGGCCGGACTGTTATTTGATTCGGCACTCGCAGAAGCTGGCATCGACCGCAGTATCGCGTTTGTGACCAACACGGTCAAGCATTTCAAATGGAAGCCGAAGGGGAAACGGCGGCTTCACGAAAAGGCAAAAGCGAGTGAGATCGAGGCTTGTTTGCCGTGGCTTGCGGCCGAGATCGAGGTGGTCAAACCGCGTATTTTAGTACTGTTTGGCGCGACAGCGGCCCAGCCATTGTTGGGAAACGATTTTCGCGTCGCGCGCCAACGAGGGTTTTGGCTTGATTCGCCGCTCGCAGGAAAAGTGCTCGCAACTATACATCCATCGTCCATTTTGCGTACACCGGGCCCCGAGAGAGCATCGGCATATGAGGCATTTGTAAAAGACCTGCGTGTTGTTGCCGAAGAATTGGTACGTGGTTAGACGTCCTTTGTCAGAATCTGCGAGTTCCGTTAGAATCAAGGCACTTCTTCGGCCGAAATGGAACGATCCGCTCAAAAGAAACGCTTCAGCCTCGTGCTCATTAAACCGTCGCATTACGATGACGACGGCTATGTGATCCAGTGGTTTCGTTCGGCCATACCCTCAAATTCCCTTGCGGTTTTGTACGGCCTGGCGCTTGAATGCGCGGGCGAAAACATCCTCGGGCCGGACGTTGAATTCGATATTCACGCCTTCGACGAAACCAATTCGGTCATTCGCATCGATCGTGTCGTAAAGCTGGTCAAGCAAGCCGACGACGGAATGGTAATGCTTATCGGAGTGCAGTCGAACCAGTTTCCGCGTGCACTCGATATTGCCCGGCCGCTGCGTGAAAAAGGGATCAAGGTCGCGATCGGCGGCTTTCATGTTTCTGGGACGATGGCGATGTTGAAGGACCGCGATCCATACGTGCAGAAAGCTCTCGACATGGGTGTCTCGCTTTTCGCGGGCGAGGCCGAGGGCCGTCTTGGCCATGTGCTGCTCGATGCGTCGATGAACGCTCTCCAGCCCGTCTATAACTTCATGGACGACCTGCCGAATATCGAGGATGTCGCCACGCCGCTGCTTCCAGCCGAACGTGTTCATCTGACAGCGGGTGCGACGACAAGTTTTGATGCCGGCCGCGGATGCCCCTTCGCCTGCTCGTTCTGTACGATCATAAATGTGCAGGGGCGCAAATCGCGGCGGCGCTCGCCCGACGACATCGAGCGGATAGTCCGCGCAAATGTCGAACAAGGCCTTCACTCATTCTTCATCACCGACGACAATTTTGCCCGCAACAAAGATTGGGAAATAATTCTCGACCGGTTGATAGATCTTCGTGAGGTCGAGCGGCTCAAGATCAGCTTTATCATCCAGGTCGATACGCTCTGCCACAAGCTGCCGAACTTTATCGAGAAATGTAAACGAGCGGGCGTGAAACGCGTTTTCATCGGCCTCGAAAACATCAATCCCGACAGCCTGCTCGGCGCAAAGAAGCGCCAAAACAAGATCACCGATTATCGCCAGATGCTGCTTGCTTGGAAACACGCGGGTATCGTGACCTATTGCGGCTACATTCTCGGCTTTCCCGGCGACACGAAAGAATCCGTCATTCACGACATCGAGGTGATCAAGAAAGAGCTTCCGGTCGATCTGCTTGAATTCTTCTATCTGACGCCGCTCCCCGGTTCCGAAGATCATAAGAAGCTGCACGAATCAAGCATCGCGATGGATGAGGATCTGAACAAATACGACCTCAATCACGATGTCACCGGCCATTCGACAATGACCCGCGAAGAATGGCGAGAGACGTACCATGCAGCGTGGGAAACCTACTACACGGACGAGCATGTCGAGACCGTTCTGCGACGCGCGATCGCGACGGGAACAAGCCCCGGCAAGACGACATTCTTCATCGTCTGGTTCAAAGGCTGCATCGGCATCGAAGGCATTCATCCGCTCGAAGGCGGTTTCTTTAGACGTAAATATCGAAAAAATCGACGCTCCCAATTGCCGATCGAAAACCCGCTGATCTTCTACCCGAAATATCTTGCCGGCTCTCTCCGAAAACAATATCAATGGATCTCGCTATACCTCCGCATGCGGATGATCTATCTCCGCGTCAAAAAAGATCCCAAACGCCTCGAATACATGGACCTCGCCCTCGAACCCGTGACAGATCACGAAGAGGACCGCGAACTATTCC
>JBDTXM010000239.1:0-5262 GCA_040006215.1 Acidobacteriota bacterium | reverse complement strand
GTGTAGATCTGGTCGCAGCCGCGTCCGTCGCGTTTCGACTGAAAGCTCAACTGCTCGCCGTCAAACGAAAAGTAAGCCTCGGCATTTTCGCCGCCAAACGTTAATTGCTTGATGTTCGCGAGATGCTTTTCCCCTTCGACAGGAGGAACGTTCTGAGCGATAGAGTTGACAGCAAAGGCTATAATTGCGATTGAAAGCAGAATCAGGTATCCCATATACGCAAGAATAATATTACGCCTGCCTTTTTTCCGCATCCGAAACGATTAGTTTTACGAATAAATATCACAAGTGAGATTGATAGAATCCTGAAAATAGGTTAAATATTTATCGATTTATCACCCGAAGCTTTTATGACGTTTGAAACGAAAGAAGAAGTTCTCGATTGGTATGAAAAGCAGGAGCGGGCGCTGTCACCGGAGTTTATTTCGTCTATTCCGTGGCACAAGGTCAAAGACCATCCGTTCGACATGCGGCTCGTGCCGGTGCTGCAGTATATGCGCGATGTCGAGACGCTGACCGACATGTATCATCGCGAGATGCGTCGGACCCCGACCGGTAAGGACCCGGTGATCTCGAAATTTATGGAACGCTGGGGTATCGAGGAGATCACCCATGGCGAGGTGATCAACCGTTTCCTGAATGAATACGGCATCGAGACCGATGAGATGTGGCAGACACAGGTCCGACAGGCAGTGTCTAACTTTTACCACGCCAACACGTTTTTGATGACGACACTGACTAATCTGGTCGGCAAGAAATTTACGGCGACGCACATGACATTTGGCGCCGTGCATGAAATGACGACTGCGCAGAGCTACCGCCGCCTGATCGACCTCACCGATCACCCGGTCTTGACGCCGATACTGAAAGCGATCATTCGCGAAGAATCCGCCCATACGCAGTTTTACTGGAGCGTAGCGAGGCTGGAACTGCGTAAAAATGATTTTGCCAAAAAGCTGGCCCGCTTTGTTTTGAAGAACTTTTACTATCCGGTCGGCCAGGGATCAAAGCCCAAAAAAGAATCGCATTATACGGTCGCAATGCTTTTCAGAGGAGATGAGGCTCTAAACATGCTCGATACTACGGTAACGCAGCGTTTGCAGCTGCTTCCTGGTTTCGACAAGCTTAATACCGTCAACGAGCGCATCGGCGCAATCTGCCGCAATACTTTTATCGCTCCCGAGGCAGTCTAAAGTCTCCCTCCAGAGATAGTCCATCATCTGCGTATATAAACCTTGTACGTGTAGGTGATCTCTTTTTCGCCGCTCGGCATCGTGAAATTCCACTTGACAACCGAATTCGGATTGACCATTTGAAGGTTTAGCCCCTGTCGCGAAATTTTCCCTTCGTCGCCCGCTGAAACCACTTCGCCAACCAGATTTCTCGTAAGCACGACCTCGACGGGGTCCTTTTTCACATTTCGCAGTTTTAGTTTGCCTTCGATCGTTACGAGATCGAAGTTGTAGGTGCTCCCGCTGTAATTCAGGGTTGTTCGCTCCCGCGATTTTTCTTCCAGCGTTTGAGTACCGATGACCTCGGTCGCGGGTGTTACCCGTAGGACGTTGTCGCCTCCGATGGGCGTAAAACTGAGCATGTCCTGCCCGATGGGTTTCCATTCGCGGAAAGTGATAGCAGGTGCCGTTGTCCACGGCATTCCGGTTTGATTCTTTAGCCGAAGTGCGTACCAAACCTTGGTCGAAAGGTCCTGCAGAAGCGGTTGCGAATTTGAGCTGGCGGAATAATCGAGATAACGCCGCTGCGTTTCCGGGTCGTCATTTACCGTCCACTCGAAAACTTCGCTGCATGGTACAGTCAGAGAAAAAAGCCGCAGGCTGGACCTCTCGCCCTTTTTTAGCGTGATGCCGTTCGCCTAGTAGAGAAAAAGCTGCTCCGCGGAAAACGAATTTAGCTGCTCGTCATTGACCAAAGTAGGCGATGGGGCCGATTGCGTCTGATCGTAACCGGCACCGTCCGCCACATTCATCAGCTGGCGCGACGAGATATTCACATCTCTATTATTCCGTGCGTCCTGAAAATAGGACGACACTCCCGCAAAGGCCGTATTCATCGAAAGCGGCGACATCGTATCCTGAAAGAGAAAGTGCGGCACACCTACCACGAAATAAGTATCGGTATTCTGCAAGTCGGTGAGTTCGTTGATCAGGTTTGCCTCGAGTTCTATCTTTGCTTCCTTGATCGGCGTTCCCTTGACCTCGACACGATATGCCGGTATCCACCTGATACCGCGTTCAAGCGCGGCCACGCCGAGATTCACGGTCTGGCCATCGGCAACGCCCTCGGTCCGGATCCCGAGGCGATTTTGCCGGACGACCTTCGGCTTTGCCCATTTTGCTTCGCCCATAACTTCCACAGTCTCGATACGGGCAGCGGAAAAGGCTATCACACCTGTTTCCGTTTTGACGGCGATCGCCATGTCTCCGTTAGTGGTAGCTACTTGAGATTCATAGGAGTTGATATTTAGCAGCGGGTTCGGCATCCCCTTGAACCCACGAACAGAGCTTATAACTTCGTACGTCCCCTGAATTACCTTGGTCTTTCCGTCGCTTTGGGTGATCTCCGCTCTGATCGGCGAACCTTCGTTTGCCAGTAAGAATTCAGCGAGGCTTAGGATCCGCTGTGTCTCCTGCTTTTCTGTCTCAGAGGTGCGAAGCTCGGTCACCTTTACGTTAGGCGACGTAGAGTATCCCCAAACCGTTCCGAGGACGGCGATCGGGATATTGGTCGTATAGGCCCATCCGCCGGTCGTTTTCGTTTCCGCCTCACGATAGGTAAAGGCATATCCGTTCTTGAATACCGCGATCCGTTTTACCTCCGGCGAAAAATCGGACTGAGCTAAACCAAGGCCAGCCAACAGGCACACCAATACAACCAGGGGAAGCAGAGTTTTCATATTTTTTCCTTTTAACCGAGTAGTTACTAAAAAGATGCATTAACCCCAAAAGTAGTTCTAATCGCCGGCCATCTTCAGACGCATCATCGATTTTTCTAGGTTCTCACTTTTAAGAACGGCTTGAGTTGGGGTAAATTGCAGCAAAGACTCCTACAAATGTTTTTCAAGTCTATAGGCATATTTTTAATTTCAATAATCGTTTGCGGGACAATCGGATTTGTCGGCGCGGAGGTTGGGACTGGACTCCACCTTTATGGAGGCGGTTCGGGGAATTTTACATCACCAGACCTCGACCGAAGTCTTTTAATTATTTTTGAGGTTATGATCGGGTTTCTTTTCGGCGGGTGTTCCGGGCTCATTTTGGTGATAATGACCGCAACAAAGATGCCAGTAGAACACCACTTTAGCTTCCAGCTAATACCGACAGCCGTTTTCGCGTTAGGGAAAGGCGGACTGCTGATTGTCCTTGTTTATGGCCGTTTAGGAATAAGTGGATTGTCGGGAGACGATTACCAAAAAACTTGGGAGTTGATTTTGCTTGAGGCCATTTCGGGTGGGCTGATGTTTTTAATTCCATGCCTCGTTGTTTCCAAGTTTCTTAACGCGAATCCGCGCTGACCTCAAACTTCCGGCCACGGCTAGTTCTTCCGATAAAACTCGACGCCGTCTTTAAGCTCGACCCCGATCTTGCCCATCGATTCGGCGTAGTCGAGGTGGGCGATCGCCTCGGAAATTGCGAGAAAACGATGGACGTCGTGATCGATCGAGTCAGGAAATAAGCGCTCGGCGATATCGAATGCGGTTATCCCTGCGGACGGGACCATTGAGATGGACTTTCGCTGGCGTTCGTCTATCGCTTTTACGTAGCGGTTGAATATCTCTTCGAAATCGGTGACCGGCTCGCCGTGGCCGCCGTAGGCAAGCGTCGGTTTGAATTCGCGGATCCGTGCGAGACTGACGAGATATTCGGCCAGCGAGGGAAATCGCCTTTCAGGATCGACCGGGTCGGGCGCGAGTATCGGATTCGGCGTTATGCGTTTTAATACGCAGTCGCCGCAGATGATCGTCCGGTCGGCCTCGCGCATGAACGAGCACGAGCCCGGCGTGTGCCCTGGCGTGTGGAGAACCCGTAAACTGCCCGAGGCGAATTCAAGCTCCATATTATCGGTCAACGGTTTGAATTCGCTGTCCGAGAGCGAATCGGTCAGCAGGCTGATCCTGGCATACAGGCCCTGCATCTCGGCAAACACCGCATCCGGCACTCCTGACCGCAGCATCAGACGTCGATGTTCCTCTTGGGCCAGCCGACCGAACAGGTGTCCCGTTTCCCATTCGTGAACTAGTATCTCGGCATCCTTTGCCTCGTCTCGTACCTGTTTGGCAAGACCACAATGGTCCTCATGAGCGTGGGTTAGGACGATCCTTCGAACATCCGAAAGCTGAACGCCGTGGCGCCCGAGATTTGCCCTGAGAGCTTTGGCTGCCTCGGGCGTTTTGGGGCCGACATCGATCAAGGTCAACGGAGCTTCCTTGATCAGGTAAACATTAACATCGCCCACGTAAAACGGCGTCGGGATGGATAGCGGAATGATCTTCATCGTCTAAAAGTTAGATCAAAACACAAAAATCGGCAAAAGACACTTCCTGATGAACAGCGTGAACAGCGTGAACAGCGTGAACACCAATGAACATGGGTGAACACGCTGAACGGCACGAACACCGCGAACGCTTTTGAACCCTCGAACGCTCGAACACCTGAACGCGGGTGTCAATTCGGCCCGATCCGGTCTAAACTAGACCTGTGATATCGACCGTCGCCATCGTCGGGGCCGGACCGGCCGGATCCTCGCTCGCCATTCGGCTGGCCGGGGCTGGATTCGATGTCAGCCTCATCGAGCGCGAGCGATTTCCGAGGGAGAAGCTCTGCGGTGAGTTTATATCACCCGAATGTCTCGGCCATTTTGGGAGACTAGGAGTGGCCGAACGGATGCTCTCTAGCGGCGGCGACATGATCTCCGAGACCATTTTCTACGAGCGGGGCGGCCGCAGCGTATCGATTCCTAGCGAATGGTTCGGTTCATCCGGTGCCTTGAGCCTGAGCCGTGCCGAGATGGATCTGTGCCTCCTGGATCGTGCACGAGAAGTGGGAGTAGATGTTCACGAGGGATCTCGAATTGTAGACGTTGTACGAAGTGGCGAGAGGGTCTCGGCGATCAGCCTTCGAGGCAAAGGCCGAAAAGAGGATGTTCTGTCGGCGGATCTGTTCATCGACGCAACCGGCCGTTCGGCTTCGTTATATAAATTGGTTAATCCAATTCTCGTAAAGAAAACAAAACCCCCGTACGTCGCCT
>JBDTXM010000238.1:0-5270 GCA_040006215.1 Acidobacteriota bacterium | reverse complement strand
AGCAAGCACAGCCGGCCCGGACAAGGCCCTTGACGCCGAGCCGTTCAACGACCGTTAATGCATAGAAATCGCCGTCCGAGGCGAAAATACCTTTTTCAGCAAGAGCTCGGGCTACCGAGCTGGACGTGTGGCTGTCAACCGAGAATGAGATCGTCGATGTTCGCGGCGAATCCGGCGGCGGACCGTAGAGGGTTACGCCATCTATCGCATCGAGTCCGTTCCAAAGCCGTATGACCATTTCATGATGCCGCGAATGAAGCTCAGCAAATGCCATGGCAAGCCGCTCGCGTTTCGATCCCGAATTCGCCAATGACGCAATAAAATTGATGGCCGCAGCAGCTCCTGCGATCGCTTCGTGATTTTGAGTTCCGGTTTCGGCGCGGTCGGGAGCGGCGTCGGACGCAGGTCGGACCTTTGGAAAATCAGTGGTTTCGAGCAGTTCTCTGCGTCCGTAAAGAATTCCGATGTGCGGGCCGTAGAATTTGTAGGCGGAGCAGGCGAGGAAATCGCAGCCGATCTTTTTTACGTCGATCAGTTCGTGAGCGGCATAATGGACGGCGTCTACAAAGCTCAATGCCCCGACCTCTTTCGCCATGGAACAGGCTTTTTCGAAGTCATTGATCGTGCCAAGAATATTTGATGCTGCGCCGATCGCGACAACCTTGGTCTTCTTGTTCAGCAGATCACCGAGCTTTTCAAACTCGAGCTGACCGGTCGCAACATTCATAGGCAAGACACGGACTACGACGCCACGATCTTTTTCGAGCGACCGCCAAGTGTCGGAATTAGCGTGATGATCCAGCTCAGTAACGATAACTTCGTCGCCCGGCTCAAACTGCCGTCCCAAAGCTCGTGCTAAATGAAAGGTGAGCGAGGTCATGTTCTGGCCAAACACGATCTCATCGGCCGAAGCATTCAGAAATTCAGCGATCGTTTGGCGAGAGGTCTCGATGATCGCGTCCGTTTCATCGCTTGTCGGATATTCCCAATGCGTGTTGGCGTTATGGCTGTAGAGGTAATTACTCATCGCCTCGACGACAGCGCGGGGGACTTGGGTGCCGCCTGGTCCATCGAAATAGGCAACGGGCAATCCGTTATGAATTCGTTCGAGAGCTGGAAAGTGCGAGCGGATCTCTTCGACCGGTGAAACCGCCGATTTTTCTTTTTGCTGATCTGCTTGGTTCATATGCTAAATCGCTGTGTAAGCGAACTTTACTATAACTTGCGCCGTGTGCTCAAATTAAACCGCTATAAAGTAACTCATACGGAGATCAATCAAATGCCGCGAATATTTAATTCTCGAAGCCGATACATGGCCTTACTACTCCCTGTCCTTATGTTCCTCGTCACTGGCGCTACAGTGTCACCCCTCGCCGCCCAGGTTGTCGAATCAGGAAAGTTTCGCCTGCATAAATTTCAGCAGCCGATCGGTGACGAAACTTACTCGATCTCGAAAGTTGGCGGATCGCTTGAACTCAAAGACGATTTCAAATTCGTCGATCGCGGATCGGCCGTCCCGCTGACAACAAGTTTGAAAACCGATGGCGATCTGTCACCCATCAGTTACTCGATCAAGGGAAAAGTTTCCCGGGAATCGACCATAGATGACGAAGTGACGGTTAGCGTCGGGTCGGCGGCCGTCCGAGAGGGAACAGCGACAAAGACAGTTGCGACGCCGAAGCGGTTTTTTACGATTGCCGGCTACGCTCCGGCTTCGGTTCAGATGATGCTGATGCGTTATCTTGCGAAAAATAAGATCACGACGGCTGAAACGCTGCCCGGCGGTTCGGTTTCTATCGAGGACCGCGGAAAAGACAGCGTGACGGTTGACGGAAAGCCCGTGGAACTGGAGCGTTATATTGTCGGCGGTTTGATATGGGGACGCGAGTGGGTCTGGATGGATAAGCAGCAAAACCTTGTTGCCTTGGTCGGTGTCGATGCTGAATTCGATCATTTCGAGGCTATCCGCGACGGCTACGAAGACTCGCTAGGGATATTTATAAGCAAAGCGGCGGCAGATGGAATGGCCGCACTGGCCGAGATGGCCCAAAAAATGAGTCCGCAGGAAAACGGCTCACTGGCGATCATAAACGCTAATCTTATCGACGGAACCGGAAAAGCGGTCGTGAAGAATGCGGTTGTCGTTATAGAAAACGGACGAATCAAAGCGGTCGGGCCTGCTGCGTCGGTTAGCATTCCAAAAGGGGCGAAAAAATTCGACGCTCAGGGGAAATATCTGCTGCCCGGACTTTGGGACATGCATTCCCATTTTGAGCAGGTCGAGTGGGGACCGGTTTATCTGGCCGCTGGCGTAACGACTGCTCGCGACGTCGGAAACGAATTCGATTTCATCAAATCGGTCCGCGACGCGGTGGCTGCGGGGAAAGGGTTAGGACCGAGATTACTTCTCGCGGGGATCGTTGATGGTGACAGTCCGGGCGCTCTGGGCATCGTTCGGGCGAACAACGCCGAAGAAGCCGCTGCCGTCGTCAAGCGATATCATGACGCTAATTTTCAACAGATAAAGATCTACAGCTCGGTCAAACCTGATGTCGTAAAAGCGATCTGCGACGAGGCCCATAAATACGGAATGACAGTAACGGGTCATATTCCGAATGGAATGGATGCGATACAGGGCGTCGAAGCCGGAATGGACCAGATCAACCACGCTCAGTACATTCCGCGAGTTTTGCTGCCAAAAGATTACAAACGGCAGCCGGGTGTCGTGCCGAATATAGACGTTAGTTCGCCGGATGCGAAGAAAGCCTTTCAGTTTTTTAAGGATCACAACACGGTTTTCGATCCCACAATGGTGATATTCGAATGGCTCTTTCACGCGGCCGCGACACCTTACGTCCAGATCGAGCCAGGCGTCGCCAAGCTTCCCGAAGCTCTTTACGGCCCTATCAACAACGCCGGTTTTCCACCCGAGCAGGCTGCGTTTGGTCAGGCCAATATCGATATGTATCTCAACGTGATCAAAGCGCTTCATCAAAATGGCCTTCGAATAGTCGCTGGAACCGATCAAACAGTTCCGGGCCACAGCCTTAAAAGGGAACTAGAGCTTTATGTTAAAGCGGGTTTTACACCCATGGAAGCGATCCAGGCTGCAACACTCGTCCCCGCACAGGTGATGAAGGTAGATAAGGATTCGGGAACGGTCGAAGCCGGCAAATACGCCGACGTGATCCTGGTGGACGGTAATCCGCTCGACAATATCTCCAATTTACGTAACACAAAATACGTCATCGCAAATGGAAAACTGTTCGACTGCGCAAAACTGTGGACGAGCGTTGGATTTAAGCCGTAAGATCGGCTTCATTTTTGAAAATCAGTGCCTGCCTACACCTGTCGGGCATTTTTCGTCTTATTGTTCGCATTTGATAAGGATGAACAGGTGAACATGCGTGAACAAGACTGAACACCTTGAGCCCTTTGAACGGTCCGAACGTCTCGAACGCTCGAACATAACCATTGCCTGGTGGTCAAGGTCGTCTATACTTAAAGACGGGCATGACTTTCGAGAAATTCTTCACCTTAATATCCTATCTAGCCGTATTCTGTGGCTTTCTGTCCCTCTGGGTTTCAGGAACTTTCGGCGCCCTGGGGACGGCCCTGTTTCTCGTGCTAATGACAGGGGCATGGCTTCTCGAGGGGACACGCTGGCAAATATCCGAAAAGCCTGGCTCCGTTCTGATCATTTTTGCCCTACCTCTTTTCTATTTTCTCTGGAAGCTAAAATATTTCGGCACTTCGAATACCGAAACGCTGCTGCCCGCGATCCTGGCGCGGATGGTCCTTTTTCTTTCGGCGATCAAACTGCTTCAAAGAAAATCTGAACGTGATTGGATCTTCCTTTATCTGATGTCGTTTTTCGAGGTGCTCCTTGCGGCCGGTTTGAGCATCAGTGCCTTGTATCTTGGGTCGTTTGTTCTGTATCTCCTGACGATCGTGTGCGCGGTCATCGCCTTCGAGATGCGAAAGACGGCGAAGGTAACCGCCTCGCGTCAGGAACCGAGCCACCGCTTTTTCCTGGACAAAGGCAGCTCAGATTCTATTCGCGTTAGGCGGCTTCCGGCGGCCGCGGCGATCTTGATATTTTTTGCGGTCGTTGCGGGTATTCCCTTGTTCTTTTTGCTGCCCCGAGTCGGCGGAGCCGGATTCGGTTCGGATCAGGAAAGGATCAAGAATACTTCGGGATTTGGCGAATCGATCAAACTTGGCGGGATCGGGACCATCCAGCAGAGCGACGCTGTCGTGATGCGCGTGAGGCTCGATGATAATTCGGCGTTGCGCGGTGATACTCATTGGCGTGGGATCGCCCTCGATACCTTCGATAATCAAAACTGGACACGTTCCCAGAAAGCGACACAGCAGGTCGTTAGGGGCGACCGTGACCTTTTTTTGGTCGATGCTGCATCAGGCCGCGATGAACTGGTGACGCAAACGGTATATCTTGAACCGCTCGAAACTCCCGTAATTTTTGGTTTGTCTAAGGTGGTGGCGGTTCAGGGCGAATTTCCGCTTCTTCAGAGAGATTCAGAAGGCGGCCTGACCGTACCACGCGGTACCGAGCGAACCAGCTACAAGCTTGTTTCGGACCGCAGTGTTCCGTCCGCTGACCGGCTCCGGGCAGACAATGGTGTGAATTCGTCGGAGATGGCGAATTACCTTAAACTTCCGGTTGCCGGCATCGATCCGCGGATCGCGAAACTTGCGGCGGACGTCACGGCAAATGTGCCAGATCACTATTCCAAGGCAAAAGCGGTCGAGGCCTACCTTCAGAACAATTTCGGCTACACTCTCGAACTCAAATCACATGGTGATGAGCCGCTCGCCGATTTTCTGTTTAAGGTAAAGGAAGGGCACTGCGAATATTTCGCAACGGCAATGGCGATAATGCTTCGCACGCAGGGGATCGCAACTCGCGTGGTCAACGGTTTTCAGCAGGGCGAATACAACGATGCGGCCAACGTTTGGATAGTTCGCGAGCGCGATGCTCACTCCTGGGTCGAAGTCTATTTTCAAAAGGAAAGGGTCTGGGTCCCGTTCGACCCGACCCCGTTTGCAGGCCGCACCGACGGCATCGCAACGGCAGGCCTGTTTGCGGGTGTAAACAAATATCTCGAGGCTTTAGAAATGTACTGGATACAGTACTTCGTGGCCTTCGATACCCAAGAGCAGCAATCGTTGGCACGTTCAGCGCAACGATCGTTTGTAGATTACCAGACCAAAGCGGCTATATGGATGAACGTTATTCAGGGCCGCTT
>JBDTXM010000237.1:0-5285 GCA_040006215.1 Acidobacteriota bacterium | reverse complement strand
TGCAATTCAAATTTAGGCTTTCCGTCGGATCCAATAAGACCCTCAAGATCGGGCTGATCCAAAATAACTCTGCGGCTACGGTCGACGTGCTGGCCGCGTCTTTTGTGCCGACCTGGGGGGCAAATGGAGTTGACCCGACGTTAGGGACAAACCTCGCGTACATCGTACCAAGCTCGACCGGTCTTGATAACTGTACGGTAGTTAGTAACGGGCTCTCATGCAGCGTCACGAACGCCTGGCAGCGGTTTAGCGGAACTTTCCTTGTGCCGACAGATTGCCGGAACTTGACCGTGGCTGTGTGGACCGATAATCAAATGACGGCCTTAGACGACAATCTAATGACCGAAGCGGGAGTATTCATCGGATCGGAGATCATGGACTGGTCGCCGGTCCCTCAAGAGCTAGACGTCCGGGCATGCCAAAGATTCTACGCAAAGTCATTCCCGGCGGCTACCGTTCCCGTACAGAATGGCGGGGTTGCCGGAAGCTGCTGCGACATCATCGGCAAGGCCGCAGCGACCGCGTTAGCCTCTCACATCCCGATCCGTTTCCCTGTGACGATGTATAAGACACCGGCGACACCTGTTCTTTATTCGCCATCGTCGGCCGCGGCCGCTCCGTGGAGGATCGACGGCACGACGCCAGCCGTTCAGACAGCACCGGCGATCATACAGCTTTCAGATCAGGGTTTTGTCGTGACATCGACAGGGGACGCCGCGGGAGCCGTTGGCGATCTTGTAGGGGTGCATTATTCGGCGGACGGTGAAATATAAGGTTCTTTTGAGGTGAAATAAATGGCTACTCGCACAGTTTCAATCGCTCTCATCGAGCAGACTCCAAGAGCCCGCAAGGTTCGGTTCATCCCGGACCTCGCGAGTTTGGGCGATGACACGCTTTTACTGAATAAGGATTACTCGGTTACGACGGACGCTCTCGGAGTTGCGACGATCAACTTGCCCGTGAAAGCGTCCGGCTCGATCAGATACCGGTACGAGATACCAAATATCAACGGAATCTCGCATGGATATTTCTATTTAAGTGCGGGGGCGGCTGTGAATCTTGAGGACTTGATCGTTGCGGGGGCAACGGGGATCACGAACACGCTCCAGGACTACGTTGATGCGGCTATTGCCGGGATCACAGGGCCTGTCATGGGTTCGGTCCTCCTCGGCGGGCAGGAAGGCTCGATCTTGTTTATCGATAGCGGTGGGTTTGCTCAGGACAATTTCGGGCTGTTCTACGACAATACGAACAATTGTCTGAAATTGGTCGATAAGGATTACGCTCCTACTCTCGGTTTCGCCGGAACGAAGCCTTATTTCACACTGGGGAATGCGACCACGATCGATAATTTCGTGAATTTCCTCGGCGAATCACACGACCTTCTACTCAATCAGCTCGGCGATGGAAAACTGATCTGCGGTGAGCTGCATAAGATGTCGGTCGGCGGGAGCTACACGAATGCCTTGCTAATCGGCATGGAGCTCGCCGTGGATAACCTCTTGTCTACCGGAGGCAATGGGAGTTTGCAAGGCTTAGCCGTTCTAGCAAATTGCGAGAGAACAGCGACGAATGTGTATGGAGCAACGATCACAGCCGAGGCCGGTGGATCAGGAGCGTCCGGGATCGTCAACCTGATCGGGCTGATTGGCGCCGTCGTTGCCGGTCATAACGGACACCAGGACAATGCAACGGCGTTGCAGGCACTATTCACGACGCCTGCAGGCGGTTTGGCCGCAAGCGTGACTCTCGCTCGTGGTTTGTGGGTGCAGGCACTCAATAGAGACTTGAATACTCTCAGTGAGCTTCGCGGAATCTCAATAGACTCATGGGTAAACACAGCGGCCGGCGTCGTCACGAAAAGTTACGGGATATATGCCGATGCCTCGATCGATGTCGGGGTAAGCGAGAAATGGTTCATGTATTCGCTTTCCACCAGTCCGAGCCTGCTATCTGGTCCGTTGAGCGTTCCCGATGATGCTTATAGCCCGACGGGCTGGGACGGCAATCTGCAAGTTCCGACTAAAAACGCTGTTCGAGATCTTGTGGAAGTCTCTCCGGTCGCGTCACTCGATTACACCAGGAAGGTCGTCCATTTCCACGACATGGAGGAGCAGAGCGGGTTTGCCTACAGCGGATTCGTCGTTGTCCAATCGGCAGCCGGCATGACAAATCTAACACCTCCCACTTGGTCAAATTATCCGGCTACCACCGGTGTGATCATCCTGACACTAAGAACTCTAGCGACAAATAATATCGGTATCAGTGAAAGGTCAATCGTAAATCCGACGCTTGCAGAGTTCGGGATATTAGGCCAGGGAGCCGTGAATTTCAAGTCGCGATTTGGGTTTATAGCTCTTTCGGATGGAACCAATACTTACACGGTTCGCTGCGGTGTCTCGAACGGACACATTGTCGCTCCGACGAAAGGTTGCTTTTTCCGGTACACGCATTCCGTCAATGGCGGTAGATGGGAAGCTGTCTGCACTGACGGCGTCGAGACGGCGGTCGATACCGGTGTCACCGTGGCGGTTGGCGTAGGATCTGCCGGAGCTCTCCATACATTCGAAGTCCGGGTAAATGCCGCGGGCACATCCGCCACGTTTTTCATTGACGGGTCGCTAGTAGCGACGATCACAACGCACATTCCGACCGGGTCCGCAAACCTAGTGGGAAATATGTTTCAAATGATCCGATCGGCAGGAACGACGACCGTCGATATTATGGCCCTCGACTACATCCGCGGCGAATGGAATTTCACGACGCCGAGACCTTAAAAATATATGAGTGACGTAAAAGAACAAACGACGACCGAGGCGTCGGTGGTCAGCGAGACGGAGATGAAAAAGCTCCAGATCAAAGCCCGCATCTACGATCGCATGGTGATGATCAAGCGATTCTCGGATGAGGTCCAACAACTTGAACAGGTGCTAATACAGACAGAGCAAACGTCCCCGACTGCTTCACCTGTTCCCGTCCCTCGCATTCCCGGATGAGCGCGTCCAACTCCGGCACCGGATAACTCACATCGTTGATCTCTTTGAGCATTGCGAGAAGTTTGTTTCGTTGCGCAGTAAGGTCTTTCAGTGGGCCATCTGGCCCGGCCTCGATCTCCCTGATGAGTTTTTCGACTTCGGTCATATCTTCTTAAGGAAATTATCTAACTGGTTGCCATGTAACTTAATCTCCTAATTTTAAAAACGAAAAAACACCTGTGTTCTTAGAACGCAAGTGTTTCGGCTTCCTGAAATTAGCTTAGTCGAGAGAAACGTTACATTAAGTTTTTAGGAATTGCAAGAGTTATTTTTTCGTGAGATCGAGAAAGGCTTTTAGCCGCGGCTGTGTTTTCTGGCTGATCCGTCCCTCGTAAGACGCAAGCTGTATTTCTACGGTTTTCGCGTCCGCTATCTTTTGCAGATCTTCCCGCGATATTTTAAAATACACCCATTCATCGACGCCGCCGAGACGGGCCTCGCCGCCTTGCTTGCCTTGCCCAAAGTCAACCTTAACGCCGTCGAGCAGCATGATTAAATGTTGGTCGTGCAAAAACACCCACGACTGTGAATAATGCTGAATGAAATAGCATTGAAATTCAGCGATATCCTGATTAGGTGTTTGGCCGGGAAATGTGCCGTTCATTTCCAGTTCCATCGTGTCGATAATGTGACCCTTTGGGAGCCTAAAGCCGACGCGGCCCGTTACCGTCGTCTCGTCTTTAAACTTATCGTATTTGACCGCATAGGTTTTGGAATCATCCAGGGCTTTGATGCGGTCTTGGATTGTTTGAGCCGATCCAGCGATTGCGAGTAATAGAATGATAAGTAGGATTTTCATCTCTCTTGCCGTCTGGCCTCCATTTCTACAGGAAGTTGTTTGTCTTGGTCAAAACGATTGATGTTAAGGCGATTGATTGTCCAAGCGTCTTTGCGCTCGCGGAGTGCAGAGTTATAAAGTTCGCGGCAAAGATTGAGTGTATTTTCAAGTTTAGCGGTTTGCGCTTTGCTTGGATTGATTCTGAATTTGAAAGATTTTATGATTGCTTTAGCCATAATGAACAAGACTCGAAAACTGTTCGTTTGGTTAGAAACAGGGAAAGGCTTCAAAACTTTCTCTGTTTCGACTTCAATTATACTACAAATTTCCGTTATAACTCAATCTTATTTTCTAATTCGCGTTCTGAGAACATCGGCTTGAAAACGCCGATGCTGTGGAACGCATTCATCCCCCACCAAACCCAAAGCGGCTTGGAAGGGGCGTTCTGCTAATCTTTGGTAAAGCATCATCTAAGGGAACCTGTAAAGCTTTTGCCAGCTTTTCAACTTTGTCCGTTCGCGGCCGCCGAGGTGATCCGTCGCGGGCATTCGGTTCGTCCCTTTCCAAAGCACTCACATAATTAGGGCTTATCCCGGCCCGCTCGGCAAGCTGAATTTGCGTGAGCCGTGCATCGTTTCTTCGGGCAACCAACCATTTACCAAAACTCATACTTAAAGTGTAGGGATTTCCCTTGCACTCGGAGTGGGAATTTACTACACTTTTAGTAGGACTAGATATGAAAGACATTAAACAACTCCAAACCGTCACCATCGATCACGGAAAACTCAAGCAATTACGGGGTTCCGTGAACCGAGCCGCCATCGGTGAGCAGATCGGCGTTAGTGCTAACCAAATCGCCAATATTGAGAACGGACTCAAAAACCCGTCTGCTAAAGGGCTTCTACGCCTGATGATGCTCTACGGCGTCCGTGCCGAGGACATTGCGGTATCGCCCCAATAATTTTTTTTCATTTCCTCCACTTTTAGTGTTGACAATCTACACTAATAGTGTTAGTCTGTATTCACGGTAAGCAATTACCGAACGAACAAGCAGGGTGAACACAGGGAAGGGGCTTCTTCAAGTTGAACTAAGCACTTAACGAAAGAAGCTCCTCCCAACTATCAGAAACGAGGAGATAACAAAATGCCCGAATATTACACCCCAACAATCCAAGAGAGTTTCGCCGAGTACGAGCAAAAACAGACTCACGTCGCGGACGTTCGAAATCAGATCGTCGCAAAACAGAAACTCGCCTACAACGCGATCTACAACGCCTCGGAATGCGGCGGCCTCGAATGTGCGGCCTTCATGTCCACCCATCGCGACTTGCAGGACGAGATCGCGGACCTGATCGCTGACGAGCTTGAGTCGGTCGAGGAGTTGGAGGACTGCAAAAGAAAGCTGTACGTCGCCCTCGAGACTCGAAAGGCGACAAACCGTGCGGCGGCAAAGATGGCGATGATCACGGCGG
>JBDTXM010000236.1:0-5291 GCA_040006215.1 Acidobacteriota bacterium | reverse complement strand
CCGCCGAGACGTTTCTCGCCGAAACCGCCCACTGCGACCTCATGTTCCTGCGTCTACCGCAGCCGCATTCCCAGCCGTTGAAAAATTCGATGGGCCGCACAGCCTGGCGCGAAGAATGGATGCGCGGCGGCAACGATTTCTGGCACGACCTCGATCAAAACTTCGCCGGAAAGCTCGGCTCCGCCACCGAAACCAAATCGCAGTATCTAAAGCTTCTCGAAGACATACTTCTCACCGCCAAACACCTCGGCAAATGGGCGATCGCCCTTGTCGAAGACGGCAATATGTCCACCCAGGAAATATCCGAAGTCATCGGCCGAGTCCGCGCCGTCGAAACCGTCTACACCAAAGACTTCTCAGAACTCACCGGCTCAAAAGCCGTCATCATCACGGCCTAGAAATTAAGTCACGGCGACAGATAGACTGCATCCTTTTTCTGGCGTATAAACCAAATGACACCGGAGCTCGCTGCGAGTAGACCCGAGATGACCGTCAGCATCTGCGGCGAGATCTCGTAGACGAGCAGGCTCGCGAGATAGCTCGAGAGGCCGAACATCGTCAGCTCCGCCCCGCGGTCGAGCGTCGAGATACGGCCGCGAATGTGGTCCGGCAAACCATGCTGAAACATCGTCTCCTGCACCGCGTATTCGACGCCGATGATAAGCCGCGAGATGAACGTCAGGAATGCAAATATCCAGATGTTCGCCACATATCCCGCCGCAGCGAAAAGGATCCCGTGAGCGATCAGCGTCCAACCGATAAATCCGCGATGTCCTTTTATCAGGTCGAGATATCGCGAAGTCCGATGTGCCAGCATCATCCCGGCAAATAGCCCGAGGCCGGATGCAAACCACATCATCGCAACCGCCAGGTCCGGATTCCAATTCTCTGTGCGGGCAAAAACCACACCGCCCATCCGCTCGAAAACAAGATTGATAGCGCCACCGCCCGTCGCCCAGATCACGTTCATGATCAGGATCGTCGCCGCGAAATGATTAGTGGTCGTGTAGCGAACGCCTTCCTTTAATTCGGTAAAAAAGGACTCACGATCGCCGCGTTCAGCCGTCTGCTTCTCGCGTACAGCCTCTTCCGGGATCAGCCAAACCGAAAACGCCGAAACCAAAAACGAAGCGGCGTTGATGACAAACGCAACCTGATAACCGAACACCGCCGCAGCCCAACCACCGAGCGCCGACCCGAGCGCCATCAGCAGAAACCGCGTCGAGAACATCAACGCCGTTCCGGCGAGTAATCCATCGCGTCCAGTCAGGTTCGGCGTCGCAGCATTTTTCGCACCCTCGAAAAATGCCCCAAATATCGAAAGCAGCGATGTCGCCAAATACGCGATCCACAGGTCGCCCGGCGCCGTAACAAACACAAACAGCAACGCCACGCCGACACGCACCAGGTCGGACACGATCATCACCGTCCGCCGTGAGAACCGGTCAACGAACGTTCCGGCGATCGGCGAAAACACTGCAAACGGCAGCATCCTGCATAGAAACAAGATCCCCGCCGCCGCCGGCGACGCGTCCGAGATCACACGGATCAGCCCCAACCCCGCGATGAAGTTGAACCAGTTCCCCATCTCCGAGACAAACTGTCCCGCGAGCAAATTACGGAAGTTCCGGTTTTGCGAAAGCAATTGCCAATAGGTCAGGGCCATTGCTTTTTAGAATAATTGGATTGCCGTAAGAAAGCGAAACACCACTTACACGATAAAAGACTTCGGAAATATGGGGATAGGGAAGCGATCGTTAAAAAGAAAAAGAGCCGCCGGTCGTAACGAAGGAACACCTTCGACACCGTCAACTCTCCTCGCGATCAACAATTAAGGCGGCGACTCCGACCTTATGGACGCCCGTCCAATAATTAGTCTATCCTCAGGGTCTTAAAAAACCAAAACAAAACTCGTTGTAAAGTTGTAGGTAAATACATGATCCGGTCCTCCTTGTACTGTAACTCTTAGATGCTTCTATCTATCTTTCAGTCTGCAATAGCAGTGCCAAAGAAAGGAGAAAGTTCGAATAGCCCGCTATCTTCGATATTTTATGAATTTCGTAGTCGAAGCTAAACAAAACTATCCCAAAAGGTATACCGGCCGGACAAAATGGAAGCTAATTTGCCGCAAATGTCCCAATTCCACGCAACGAGCTGAAAATAAAAAGAGGCTGCCTGTTCCTGCGGCAGCCAAGATCTGTGAGAAAGCTTTACCGTATCAAAGGCGGGCTCAAACGTAGCGGAGTCTAAAAATCCTATTGCTTAGTGAACAACGGCGTCGGCGAACTTTTCGGACTCGTGTTCGATCAGATCGACAATGCTCGCGTCGCCTGTTGTTTCCCAGCCGCTGTAATTGAGATCGACAACGGCCTCAGTTAAGTTGGCGAATTCTTCTCGTGTGAAATTGAGCACCACGTCTTTGACGGCCATATGCACCACGCGGCATCCGCCGCAATGCCAGAGCTTTACATCGAGCAGTTCCCTCACGGGTCGAGCACTTCTGACAATTTCCATGTTTGAAAAACCTCCGTCGTGGTCAAAGATATTGGAACGAAGCGTGGAATCACGAGATCTGCAATTCCCCGCCATCGTTCGCGACTTTAGAAACGGGCGACAAGACCCATCTTGAAAGCTCTCGACGAACCCGGCGACAGATTGGTGTTGCTGTCGGCGTTGATAATGTAGCGTTTGTCGAAGAGATTTTCGACATTTGCCTGGACGCGCCAGTGCTCGTTGAGCTGATAGAAAACGCCCGCGTCCGCACGAATATATCCCGGCAGCACCACAGCGTTATCCACCGCTACGAACATATCCGACCGGCTAATAATTCCGAGCCCAACATCGAGCTTTCGCAAAAGCTGGTATTTGTTCCAGACAGAAAACGTGTGATGAGGCGTTTGCCCGACGAGAAAACCCTGTTTGGCCGATGCCGTGGCGCTCGTGATAAACGCATCCTGATACGAATAGCCCCCCGAGATCATCCATCGCGGAAGTACGAGGCCGCTCAATCCGAACTCAAAACCGTTGGTACGCTGGCCGCCGGTTTGGATGATCGCCTGAGCATTGTTGGGATCGATAGAACGCGTATTGGTCCGGTCGAGACGGAAGAGAGCCGAAGTGAGCATCAAATTCCGCCGGATGTCCCACTTGATCCCAACCTCATAGTTGGTGAACTTCTCAGGTTCGAGCTGAGCGGTGATGTTGGTCAAGGATGAGAATTGATCACCCGAGCTCGGCAGATGCGAAACGCTGTAATTCCCGTAAACCGACAAGGCCTGAACGGGCTTGACGACGAGACCAACCCGCGGGCTAATCAGGTTGTCGATTCGGCGGAAATTACTCGAATCACGGTTATTGTGAAATTTCAGATCGAAATAGTCATACCGCAGCCCGGCAACGACAGTCACAAAACGATTCAACTGGGCCTGGTCCTGAATATACGACGCTCCGAGAGCCACGCCGACATGGTTATCTGCATCCGTCGCACTCTGGCGAAACGTCGCTGGTATCGACGTCGTCGGGTTGTTAAAATCGACTTGGATCGAAGTCGTCGTGTTGTTGAAAAATGCAGTGTTGCGGAAATTGTCCGAACGCTGATTGCCCAGATCTACGCCGCCGACGATCGTGTGCTTGATCGAGCCGGTGTTCAGAATGTAGGTCAGGTCGGTCTGGCTGAAAAGGTTCTTGCGCTTTGTCGCGTTGTTGTAGCCCGTCAGATTGACCAGCGTTGGTGTGGTGGACCCGACCGGCACGACTGCGGTTCCCGGAACAAAGTTTTGGTACATGCGGTCGTAGTCGCCGTATGTAGTGCGATTGTGGATATTAAGTTTACCGAGCTGCTGTTCAAATGTTCCTGAAACGAGATTTACATTAGACCGGACAAAAGCCTGGTCGGGATTGCCGTAGTAGGTGTCGATGGGCACATCCGCCGGCAGATTGTTGAAGGAAGTGATGCCACGGTCGGCCCTTCGTCGATCACGGGCAAATTCGTAGCTGATCGTGAATTTCGTGTCTTCCGAAGGTTTGAATGTCAGAGTCGGGTTAAAAGCGACGCGATTCAAATTAACAAATTTGCGAAAGCTGTCCGAATTTTCGTAAACGCCGTTAAGACGGAAAGCGAATTTGTCATTCAGCAGCTGATCTATGTCGCCCGAGACGCGGCGGTTCCAGAACGATCCGCCCTGTACCTCGAATTGGCGCAGTGCCGCGAAATTCGCTTCCTTTGTCACTCGATTGATCACGCCCCCGCCGCCCCCGCGTCCGAAGATCATCGCATTAGGGCCTTTCAAAGTTTCAAGACGTTCGAGGTTGTACGGATCGCGGTAATACTGAACGTCGTCGCGGACGCCGTTTAGGAAAAAGCTAGAGCTTGTGTCCTGGCCCCTGATAATGGCTTCGTCGCGATTGTTCTCGCCTTGATGAACTGTGACACCTGGCGTGTATCGCAGAATATCGCCGATGCTGGTCAACAGTTGATCCTGCATCTGCTCTTTGGTCACTACTGCAACGGCCTGCGGAACATCTCTCAGCGGCGTTAGGGTTTTGGTTGCGCTGCTGACAGCGGGCGTCACGTATTCGGGCACGTCCTCAACATTCACAGAAACATTCGCACCCGAGACCGACATCACGATCTCGATCGAAGCTCCATTGGATGCTACACCTTGCCGGACAGAGTCGGCAAAACCTGCGGCCGTGACCTTAATGCTGTACTCGGCAACACCTACCACAAGGACAAATTCGCCCTGCGCATTCGTAACGGTGGAGCGGACCACCGACCCATCGCTGGACGAGATGGTCACCTGAGCTCCCGCGATCGGAGCATGATTCGGATCAGTGACGCGTCCCGTCACCTGAGCCACTCCGTCACTATCTGCGTGGGTAAGCACAGCAAATGAAAGTGCGAGGGCAATGACGCCGATCGCATTACAGAATTGTTTAAATAGACCCAGAGATGTCATTAGGTACTGCCTCCAAAATTTGGTAAAAAATAATTGCTTTACTTATTATTGAAATTGAAAACCGTTTTCAATAGTGATAAGAATATATACATAGACAGGGGGTGTCAAGAACGGCGGTTATGTTTTCGGGATCGAACTAAGAAGTAGGCCTAAATGGGGATTATTTGCCGGAAAAGTTTGGGTGACGCTTCTCAAAGAAGGCGACGACGCCTTCTTTGAAATCGGCGGAGCGGCCTGATTCGAGCTGGCACTCGTGTTCGAGTGCGAGCTGCTGGGAAAGGTCGTTTGCGAAGGTTGCGTTGAGCATTCGCTTGATCCTGCCGATCGACCCGG
>JBDTXM010000235.1:0-5383 GCA_040006215.1 Acidobacteriota bacterium | reverse complement strand
GAAGAGCGAGTTTTGACGCGTTCGGCTGGCGGTAAAACATGCTTTCGCCGCAAAACGCACCGCCAGCATCGACGCCGTAGAGGCCTCCGGCGAGATCGCCTTCGGCATCCCACGCCTCGACGCTGTGGGCCGTTCCGGCTTCGTGAAGCTCGCTATATGCGCGAATAAAATCCTTGGTGATCCACGTTCCACCTTGTTCGGGCCGCTTCGTTTTCGAGCAGTTTTCAATGACCTCGTGAAATGCACCGTCGATAGAAAAAGTAAACCGGCCTTTTCGCTGCTCCTTTGCGAGGCTTCGAGGGATCGTCAGTTTATCGAAATCCAGGACCGCCCGTTTCTCCGGGCAAAACCAGGGCAGAGGGACGCCGCGGATATACCACGGAAATATCCCGTTCGAATATGCCGCTCGTAGATTCGCGACATTCATCGGCACGTCGAACGCGATGATGTCGTGCGCGTAATACACATAATCCCCGACCGGCACCCATTCGGGAAAATCGTAAGTGCGCGGATCGGGGAAAATGTAGGACACGAATTATCTTACCGCAAGCAAGCGGGCAAAATTAAACCACCTTGAGTTTCCACTTTCCGCGTTTGAAAAGGAGCCCGCTTGCAACGGCTAAGGTAGAGAACGCGATCGTTATCGCCCAGAAAACGCCGCTCGGGCCCATCTCAAAATGGTAAGCCAGCAGGTACGCAAGGGGTATCTCCAGTACCCAAAAAACGAAAAAGTTGAGATACGTCGGCGTCCAAGTGTCGCCCGCACCATTGAATGCAGTCTCCAGCACCATGCCGAGGCCGTAAAACGCGAAACCGTACGCAATGATGTGCAAAGCATCGGTCCCGTACCGAACGACTTCGGGCTCGGTCGTAAAAAATCCGATAATCGGGTGCGAGAACAGCCAGAATACAACGCCGATCGCGAAATAGAAGGCAGCGTTGAACCACGCCGCTTTCCACACGGCAGCCTCAGACCTTTCAGGTTTCCCTGCACCAAGATTTTGCCCCACCATCGTCGCAGCCGCGTTACTCAGCCCGAGAGCCGGAAGCAATGCAAACATCACGACGCGAAGCGCAATCACGTAACCCGCGATCGCCACATCGCCAAAGCCCGCCATTATCGGCATCAGAGCCGTCCAGCTTGCGGTCGCGATAAGGAGCTGAAAAACACCGGTTGCCGAGAGCTTTACAAGTTTCCATAGCAAAGCGGGGTCAAGTTTCCAGCTTTTGCGATCGAGGTGGATACGCCCGCCCGGCCGAAACAGCATCGAGGCAGCAAAAAGAACACCGCAGCTTCTACCGATCGTCGTTCCCACAGCCGCACCGATCACACCTAGCTCAGGAAAAAATCCGACGCCGAAAATGAACATCGGCGAGAGGATCATGTTCAAGCCGTTCGATAGGATCAGCACGCGCATCGCGATCGCAGCGTCGCCCGCACCGCGAAAGATCGCGTTCAGCAGAAAGATAAACAGGACGGCCGCATTTCCGCCGACCATTATCCGCATAAACCGCGACCCCTCGGCAATGATCTGTTGTTTTGCTCCTAGAACCGCCAGGATATTTGGGGCAAAAACAATTCCGATGAGACTGATCGCGAGGGAAATGATCACGCCGAGATAGATAACGTGGGCGGCCGATCTCGCGGCGCCTTCTTCATCCTTTTCACCCGTGCGGCGTGCTACAGTTGCCGTAGCACTGATCGCTAGGCCGAAGGCCACCGCATATATCAACGCCATCACCGATTCGGTAAGTCCAACGATCGCAATAGAATCGGCACCGAGTTTTGCTACAAAAAATATATCGACGATCGCGAAAAGGCTTTCCATGCTCATCTCGAGGATCATGGGAACCGCCAACAGGAATATCGCGAGGCCGATAGGCCCCTGCGTGAAATCACGGCTAGATCCGCGCACAGCTTCGCGCAGGACCGGCCAAAAAGAATTATCTGTCGTCATCTCCACGGACGGCGCGTTAGTATCAAAAGACATATGGAATTTCCCTTGGAAAAATGACGCACGAAAGGTGCGGGAATGCTTGTCTCGGTTTTAAATTAACGAAAGACTCGCGAGAAAAGTTGCGGAGTAAGTTAGCGGATGACCGGCTTCATAATAGGCAGGACTATAACATACGCGATTCTTAGTTGTGAAATGCATGAGACAAAAAACAGAGCAAGCTGAAATAAAAATACGGATCTTTGCTTAAGGTTTTTGAGTATGTCGGTTCGAAAACGCGTCATCGGCCCGATGACGTTTAGGAGAAAAGATCCGTGTTAATTTATCTATTTTTACTGAGCGTTATTTTGGGCGGTGTCGACAGCGTCCATGCGCAAAAGATCAAGGTAGTTCGCGATCCGGAATCCGCGAAGATCCTCACTATTAAACAGGCTGGCGGCGACCTGCCGTCAGGTGATCTCGCGGAAAAGGTTGAAAGAGATAGTACTGGAAAGTCTACGCTGACTCTAACGGCCGATAAACGTTACGAGGCGTCTGTTTTTTGCGTGCGCTCGGAATCCAGCGAAGTGACGGGCTGCGTTCATCGCGTTTTTGTTACGGATCTTCAATCGGACTCGGAGTATGAAGTCGTCGGCGAGGAGCTTTTTATCGAATCCGGACGCCTGATCGACAATCTGAAATGGCTTGATAGTCATACGCTCAGTTACGAACGCTGGACCGGGCCGCATTTCGGCCACCGCTATATTGTCGATGTAAAGCAAATGAAGCAAACGAATGCCTATACTCTGTCGGATCAGTAAAAACTGCGTTGGCAGCGACCTTCGCGATTTATCTGGCACATATCAAAATTGATCTGCCACCAAAAGGACCGCTCAGGCATCAAAAGCGAAACTGTTGGCTAGTCCCAAGCCTCTCTCCAAAAACAAAATTAGATCAGTTTAGGAGAACTTAAATGAACAGGTTCATTCTTTCCACAGCTTTTCTCTCCGTATTTACACTTTTATCCGTTGGAACAAACGCTCAGACGCGAGTGCTCGTCCATTTGTCTGACGTTAATACGATCTACGTCGATGACAATGCTTTTAAGATCGTCTGGTCCCCGTGCACCCAGACGGTCGGTACACTTCGTTTATCATGTGCCAAGGACATCGCAAAGAGGGTCGATTTTCTCGCGGCGCTTAAGCGTTGGCTAGGTAAATCTGGCTTTACGGTTGTCGATAATAAAGACGGCGCGGAGGCCATACTCGACGGTACGCTCGGTATCTATGACCAAGACTATTCCTTGCGAGATACGTTTCCTCGTCCAGGCCGACGGCACCGGGACAAAGATGGAGACAAAGGAAAGGATAAAGACGCACACCGGTACCCGCATATAGACCACCAACGGTCGTATCAACTGCGCTGGGAGGTCAAGGCGTGGCTTGTTAATCAAAAAGATCGGCGAATATGGAACCTTGGACCCGTTTACCCCGACATCAGCTATGCCGGCAAACAGCCAAAGATAGAAGGGAAACGACTTGCCAAGTCACTTCTTTACGATTTCAAGCACTATCACTAACCGCTCCCGCGAATGCTATAATCGTGTTTTCGGGTTATGAAGATAGCGGTAGCAATGAGCGGCGGCGTCGATAGTTCGGCGGCAGCGGCACTTCTAAAGGAGCAGGGGCACGAACTCATCGGCTTTACGATGCAGCTCTGGAACCAGCGGCGCGGCATCAGTGTCGATGAGAACGGCGAACCGCTCCCCAGCAGATGCTGCTCGCTCGATGATGTTTACGACGCTCGCCGCGTGGCCGAATCGCTCGGATTCCCGTTTTACGTTCTAAATCTCGAGCGCGAGTTTGAAACGGCGGTTGTCGAGCCTTTTATCCAAAGCTACCTCAGCGGCGAAACACCGATCCCCTGCGTTGCGTGTAATTCACGGCTCAAATTCGCATCGCTCGACAAAATGGCGGTAAGTCTGGGCTGCGATAAGGTCGCGACCGGACATTATGCCCGTGTTGAATATGACGAGGCCGCCGACCGCTATCGCCTCTCTCGTGGTCGTAATCATTGGAAAGACCAGAGCTACTTTCTTTGGGAACTAACGCAGGAGCAGCTGTCGCGTGCCTATTTTCCGCTCGGCGAAATGCAGAAGGAAGAGGTCCGCGATATCGCCCGAGACGCCAATCTCTACACCGCCGAAAAGCAGGAATCGCAGGAAATATGCTTTGTCCCGGACGGCAAATATTCCGAGTTCATCGACCGTTACCTCAGTCATGAGGACCGCTCGGCCGAGCTGCCGGTGAGCGGCGAGATCGTTACGACCGAGGGCGATGTGATCGGTTCTCACACGGGGATCCATCGCTACACGATCGGCCAGCGGCGTGGCCTCGGGATCGCGAACGAAAAGCCGCTTTATGTGCTGCAGATCGAACGGGCAAAGAACCAGATCATCGTCGGTGAAGCCGAAGAATTGGATGCTACGGAATTCGTAGCACGGGGCGTTAACTGGGTCGCGTTCGACGAGCCGTCGGAGCCCGTTCGTGCCGATGTTAAGGTGCGCTACCGCCATGAACCCGCTCCTGTGACCATTTATGCCCTGGCGGACGGCCGAGCCAGGATCGTGTTCGACACGCCCCAGCGGGCCATTACACCTGGCCAGGCCACGGTCTTCTACAATGGCGACGAGGTCGTCGGAGGCGGCTGGATCGTTAAGAATTGAACTGTACGAATTAAAATAAATCAGAGATCAACAAGAGATGCCGAAAGAAAAAAAGAGACCGAGTAAAAAAGCAAAAGCCGCGCAGAAAGCTGTAGCGGAGTCAAAACTCCTTGCTGCCAAATCCGAGCGTGAAACGCAGGCAGGCGAAGAATTTAAGTCTTCCGTAGTTAGCCCGCGCATAAGTACCGCGAACAAACTAAGACCCGAAAAGAAACGCGGCTAGCCGCATCGCGGTCAAAAACGCAAATAATTCGCTTTAGTTTTCGCGTATGTTAATCTGTCCGTGATCCGCGGGCCGAAACTATGCGTTTTCTCGAGATATTCAAGCGCCGTGTTCTCCTCATGCACGTCTCTGGGATACCGGTGCGGGCTGACTATCGTTGGTTTTTCGTACTCGCGCTGATGTCGGTCATAACCGCGAACAGTGTCGCCGCACCGGCTGAACTCTTTCCCCTAGGACTACTCTTCGGATTTTTGACCACTCTGGTATTGTTCGCGTGCGTTTTTGTTCATGAGCTTGCCCACGCTTTTATCGCCCGGATCGAGGGGGTTGAGGTCGTAGAGATCGTGCTGCATCCTTTCGGCGGCATGGCACGTCTGCTGCACGAGCCGCGAACGCCGCGCGCCGAGTTTCGCATCGCAATAGCCGGACCGGTCGCAAGCTTTCTGCTGGCGGTGCTGTTTGTCCTTCTCATGGCTCTCTCAAATGCCGTATCGGTCCCGG
>JBDTXM010000234.1:0-5521 GCA_040006215.1 Acidobacteriota bacterium | reverse complement strand
CAGTTTACCGTGAAACGATCGACAACGTCGAAGGTGTGATCTACGTGCGCGATCTGCTTCAGGCGTGGGCTGATGGAAAGGAAGACGACCCTATCACGTCCATCCTTCGCGATCCGTTCCTCGTGCCTGAAACAAAGACCGCTTCCGAGCTGTTAAAAAACATGCAGAAAGAGCACGTTCAGATAGCCATCGTGATCGACGAATACGGCGGCGTTGCCGGCCTCGTTACTGTCGAGGACATTCTCGAAGAGATCGTAGGCGAGATAGAGGACGAAGATATCGAGGACGAAGATATAGTCGATATCGTCGAGGGTACGGACGGCTATTGGGATGTCCTCGGTTCGACCGAGATCGATAAGGTTGAACGACAATTGGACATAGACCTCGATGCCGATGACGTTACAACGATCGCGGGCCTCGTAACTAGTGAAGTAGGATATGTGCCCAAACCCGGAGAAACACTGTCGTTTCGCGGCCTGGATGTAGAGATATTAAAGGCTGAGGAGAAAAAGATCGGCCTGCTTAGATTAAGAAAAGCTCCATCAGGAAGCGATGGCGACCGGCCTTTGGAGACCGACTAACTTCGTTTGTAAAGCTTTATGACTCTGCTATAATTCACCTGCATCTTAATTGAGGAGTTGAACGCTATGACAATACGGTTAGGCGATGAAGCGCCGAATTTTACGGCCGAAACCACCCAAGGCACGGTCAATTTTCACGAATGGCTAGGCGATAGTTGGGGAGTTCTTTTTTCACACCCGAAGGATTACACGCCCGTCTGTACCACCGAGCTCGGCATGGCGGCACGGCTCAAACCAGAATTTGATAAGCGCAGCGTAAAGGTGATCGGCCTGAGCGTCGATCCGCTCGAGTCGCATACGGGCTGGGAAAAGGACATTGAGGAAACTCAGGGCACTGCCGTTAATTTCCCGATGATCGCTGACTCTGACCACAAGGTTTCTGATCTCTATGACATGATCCACCCCAACGCGAGTGATACATTTACTGTTCGCTCGGTCTATGTGATCGGGCCCGACAAAAAAGTGAAATTGATGATCACCTATCCGGCCAGCACGGGAAGGAATTTCGATGAAATTCTTCGCGTGATCGATTCGCTGCAGTTGACGGCAAAATATAGCGTGGCGACGCCGGTAAATTGGAAGGATGGAGATGACTGCATCATTGTCCCGTCCGTAACCGATGAACAGGCTAAGGTGAAATTCCCTGCCGGATTCAAGACGATAAAGCCATATTTACGAACCACTCCGCAACCGAACAAGGTCAAGAGCGAATCATCAGCTGCCTAAGTTACCCCGAAAGCTGTTTTAGAGGCGGGCTTGCCCGCCTTTTCATTGCTCAATGAAAAGAAAACAAAGTAAATTCCTTTCTGGCAAGCGAATCGATCCGACGCCGATCTCGAAGAAAACGAATCTCGCCGACCTTATCGACGAATCGTTCATGGCGTATAACGCCGCCCGCATTCGCGAGGCCTGCCAGCTTTTTGCGCGAAAGATGCTCGAGCCGGACGTTACCGTCGGCGTTACGCTCACTGGTGCTTTGACGCCTGCGGGACTTGGAATCTCTGCCTTGATCCCCTTGATCAAAGCGGGCTTTATCGATTGGATCATTTCGACCGGAGCCAATCTTTATCACGACACGCATTTCGGGATCGGGCTTTCACTTCACCAGGGTGATGCTAAGCTCGATGACCGCGTTCTTCGCGATGAAGAGGTCGTGCGGATCTACGATATCTTTTTCGATTATTCGGTCCTGCTCGATACCGATTCTTTTTTTCGCCGGCTGATCGAGCATGAAGAATTTCAAAAGACAATGTCCTCCGCCGAGTTTCATTATCTCTGCGGCAAGTACGTCCGGGAGCGTGAAAAGAAATTGGGGATTAAGGAGAAGTCCATCCTTGGCGTTGCATACGAATACGGCCTGCCGATCTATACATCTTCGCCCGGTGATTCCTCGATCGGGATGAACATCGCCGCCAAAGAATTACAGGGCGGAAAGCTGATCTTGAATCCAAACCTCGACGTGAACGAGACCGCCTCGATCGTGCTTGCGGCGAAACGCGGCGTGGTCGAAAACGGCAAGCAAACAAAGAAAGGAGGCAAATCGGCGATCTTCATTTTAGGCGGCGGCAGCCCGAAAAATTTTGCATTACAGACCGAGCCGCAGATCCAGGAAGTCCTCGGGATCGATGAACGCGGACATGATTATTTCCTCCAAGTGACCGACGCACGACCCGACACCGGGGGCCTTTCGGGAGCTACTCCAGCCGAAGCCGTAAGCTGGGGAAAGGTCGATCCCGACAAACTGCCGGACGCAGTCGTAGCGTATGTCGATTCGACCGTTGCCCTGCCTTTGATCACGGCCTATGCACTCGCTCGGCACGAACCGCGAAAGCCAAAGAAACTCTATCACCGACGCGAAGAATTTATGGCCCTGCTCCAAAGCGAGTATGAAAAATCGACAAGAAGATAAACGTCATCACCACTGAGCCACAGGTTCACCGAGATATTTTTGTTAGAATTTTCCTCAATGACCTCCGTGCCTCTGTGGTGAATAAAAAAAATGAAACTGAGTGCCGAGATATCTAACCAAAAGCTCGCTGTCGAAATTAAACGCGATGGCGACAAGGTATTAGCGGATGTCGATGGCCGCCGATACGAACTGGAAGTTTCCGAGCCCGAGCCGAACGTCTTTCTCCTCAAACAGGAAGGCCGGATCTACGAGGCTTGGGTCGAGCCGCCCCCTACGCCAACCGATCCGTTTCAAACCCGCATCGGTGACCGGGACTTCGAGGTTCTTATCACCGATCCGAAACGCCTGCGAAGTGCGGGAACCGATCAGGAACACGGCGACGGTCTTGCCGAGATCAAGACGGCTATGCCCGGCAAGGTGGTCCGCATTATCGTCGAAGCCGGTGCCGAAGTGAAAAAGGGGGACGGGATCATCGTCGTCGAAGCGATGAAAATGCAGAATGAAATACGCTCCCCAAAAGACGGCACCGTCAAGGAGATCCGCGTAACTGAGGGCTCAACGGTCAACGCGGGCGAAATCCTAGTCGTAATTGAATAGCTCACATTCCATGCCGTAACGGTCATGTTGATCTCTTTCAGCGGCTGGCCGTTTTCTTTGCTCCCGAACTGAGGATCGTCGCAACCTAAGCTTTAATGCTGCTCGCCCGTGGAGATTTGTCGCGAATTAATTGTTCCCATTTAAATCCGATCCCGGCTCCATTAATTGCCTTCTCAGCCATTCTGCAAACTTCTGAGCCTCGTCGCTTGGAGCAAACTTCATTACCGCCACAAAAACTACCGATTTTCCGACAGCTTTAGGATGTGACTCGAGCAATTCTCCATTTTCAACAAATGACATACTCGATTCTATTTGGCCTTCCCCAAACTCAACATGTTCGCAAAAACTCTGTATGCGCCCGGGTTGCCCGCCGGGAGTTGGCGGAACCACGAATAGGCGGTGTAGATGTAGCGGCCTTTCCCGATCTCGGCGTAGGCCATGCCGCCGTTGCTGGGGGATTCGCCTTCGTCGTGGGATTCGAGCAGTGGTACGTATTTTGGATCTAGGTCGGTCATGCAGTAGAGGTCGCGTTCCTGGACCCAGTTGGCCCAATCCGTCTCCCCTATCTTGTTGGGGAAATTGAAGACAGCATTGTCAGGCGCAAGGATCTTTACCGCAGCCGTCTCATCAACCACACGGACATTGGCGTCGATCTTTGCGGGATACGGAGCGAGGCCGACGCGGTTGAAATCGGGCTGCTGATATTGGACGATCATTGTTCCGCCCTTACTTACAAAATCCATCAGCCGCGAATTATTTGAAACGAAGTCGGGCCTAACCTGAGACGCTCGGATGCCGACCACGATTGTGTCGAATTTCGAAAGATCGCCGGTAGCCAGATAATTTCCGTCGAGCATCGTCACACTGAGGCCGAGCCGCTTGATCGCCTGTGGGACTTTATCCCCAGAACCCATTATGTAACCGACACGCACCGCGTCGACTTTCAGATCGACGACCTGAGACGTAATGGTCGCCGTGGTGTAAATTCGGTGCGTTTGGATGTGCGGGTACGCAAGAACGTGTTCCTGCTGGTCGTAGTTTTTGCCATCGACAACCGATATCGCACGGACCTTGTACGACCCAGTTTTTGCGTCGGCGGGAATATTCAGCTCAAAATTCAATGCCGCCTTGTCTCCTTTTTGCTTCAGGTCGAAACGCTGAACTGCAGGCGTCCATATCCAGTCCTTTGGGACGTCCAGGTTCGCAGTGCCGTTCAACGGCCCGTTCTTGTTGTTCGCCACTGTCATGACTATCTGATATTTTTCAAGTTTTTGCGACGCGGGAGCGATTATCAGATCGGAATCCAGCCCGATGGAAACTGCGGGCACCACATTTAACTCGCGTCTCAGTTCCCCCCGGGATAGATCAGCGTAACGGTACTGCACCTCTTTGTAGACAACCACATCCTGACCGCCGAAATTCAGGGTTACTTCCGCTGAGACGCTCGGATGTTGGAATGGGAAGGTTGCTGCGGTGCCTATGTCGGACCAATCGAACTCGGCATTGTGACGCGGTTTCTGCAGCCAGTATGGCTGGGTCAAAGGCACGTCGGCGGGCGTCGTGAGCTTATAAAGGGACGCAAACCGCGCGTCTTCACGTCGGCGAAAGCCCTGCCCTATCGGCGGCGTCTCCGGTTGGGGAACCGTTTCGACCTTCCAGCCGGCCGGAGCTTTTAGTTCCTGTTTCGAAAGTGTGACGCCGGCCGAATCCGGAGCGAAAACCTTGACTGAGACATTGGTAGAATCGCCGGCGACTATCGTTTCAGTATCGCAGAGTGCGTCGATCACAGTCCCCGAAGCAAGCATCAGAGCATCAGCGAACCGCCGCTGCTTATCGACAAGCAATTCTTTGGATTCGATATTTTGAGTGGCATCGGCGGCGGCTTTTGCTTGGCCATAACCCTTGCCGAGAAGTGAGACGAGTTTTTCGGGAGCGTATGGATCATAGGATCGAAGGCTAGTCTCAGCAGTGTTTTGGAGTTCGGCGAGCTTTTCAGGGAATCCCAACTCGGTATTATTCGTGATTGCGGCAATGCCTTTTATCGAGGTATCGATGCCATCAAAAATACTTGCTTCCTTGTCGGCCTTCAGCACGTTCGTCTCGATCAGCATCTCGCCCGAGGTCTGCGGGCCGCGAAGCTCGATCAGGCCTTGCTCCTGGGTCTTGTGCTGGCTGCGCCCTTCCATCGCTATCTCGAAATACGTACGTCCAAGCAGCGGATCGTATTCGCCCGTGTTCAGAGTTACAGTTGGTGATGGCTGATTTTGGGAGGAGCCTTGGCCACGATAAAATTTAAGTGCCTTCCACGGTCGAAGGCCTTCGGCGATCTGCTCGGGAAACTGAGACGGATCGGCGGCGGCCTTGACGGCGATCGGCGTTAGATAGCCTGCGAATTGATGATGGCCGTGGCCGTCAGCCGGAGTTCCCGAAAATC
>JBDTXM010000233.1:0-5653 GCA_040006215.1 Acidobacteriota bacterium | reverse complement strand
AAATATGGCAGTAACAATCGTGATACCGACGCCGCTGAGGCAGTTCGCGGGGGGCAAATCTGAGATCGAGGTTGACGCGGCGACAGCGGGCGACGCACTCGAAGCTTTGGCTTCCGAGCATGGCGAGCTTCGCAAGCATCTTTATAACGAACAGAATAATCTTCGCAATTTTATAAACGTTTACGTAGGCGACGAAGACATTCGGCATCTGGACGGGCCGGCGACGGCGGTGAAAGATGGCGAGACGATCATGATCGTTCCGTCGATCGCCGGCGGAAGCCTGGCGGCGGAGGCCAAGGCTGCGGACGCTCTGCCGGACCTTAACCCGGACGAATACGCGCGATATTCGCGACATCTGATCTTGCCCGAGGTTGGGCTCGAAGGCCAGCGAAAACTGAAGAACGCCCGCGTGTTGACGATCGGCACCGGCGGCTTGGGTTCGCCGCTTGGCTTATATCTTGCGGCGGCCGGCGTCGGTACGCTTGGCATCGTTGACTTCGATGTGGTCGATGCATCGAACCTGCAGCGGCAGATCATTCATGGAACTAAAGACATCGGCCGGCCAAAGATCGAGTCCGCGGCTGATCGTCTGAAAGATATCAATCCCAACACGAACATCGAAGCATTTGAAACGCGCCTGACGAGCGAGAACGCTCTCGAACTTTTTAAAGAATTCGATGTGATCGTCGACGGCACGGATAATTTCCCGACGCGTTATTTGGTGAATGACGCGAGCATATTGACCGGCAAGCCGAACGTTTACGGTTCGATCTTTCGGTTCGAGGGACAGGCGAGCGTGTTCTGGGCAGAAAAAGGCGCGTGCTATCGCTGCCTCTACCCGGAACCGCCGCCACCGGGTTTGGTGCCGTCCTGTGCAGAGGGCGGCGTGCTCGGCGTGCTGCCGGGAATTGTCGGGACGATCCAGGCGAACGAGGTGATCAAGGTCATCCTCGGTGCCGAGGGCATCCTGCTCAACCGCCTGCTGCTGTTCGACGCGTGGAAGATGACGTTTCGTCAGCTCAAGCTCCGCAAGGATCCGAACTGCCCGATCTGCGGCGAGAACGCGACGATCAAAGAACTTATCGATTACGAAGAATTCTGCGGATTGAAAACGCCGCCGGTCGAGACCAGCGTGAACGAAGAGATCACGGCAACCGAGCTGAAAAGCCTTTTCGACAGCGGAGCCGATTTTCAGCTGATCGACGTTCGCGAGCCCTATGAATACGAGATCGCCCGCATTCCGAATGCAAAGCTCATCCCGCTCGGCGAGATCGTGAACCGCATCGGCGAGATCGGGAAAGGCAAGACCACCGTCGTGCAGTGCAAGGGCGGCGTACGAAGCGCAAAAGCGATCGGCTATCTCAAAGATGCTGGTTTTGAGGGACGCCTGATCAATCTCAAAGGCGGCATCGGCGCGTGGTCGAATGATGTCGATCCATCGGTGCCGAGATATTGAAGATATGAGAAAAGCTGTAGTTCTCGGCCTTCTCGTCTCCCTGTTTTCTGCGATCGCTATTGGTCAGTCGAGCACTTACACCGACGAGGTCAACAAATGGCGGGCTGATCATCAGAAAGAGCTCCTTGCCGACGATGGCTGGTTTACGGTCGCGGGGCTTTTTTGGCTGAAGGCCGGCGTCAACACTGTCGGCTCCGGCGAAGGCTACGACGTTCAGTTAACGTCTAGTTTCACTCATGGCAAATTTGGCGAGATCAATTTTACCGGCAGCAAAGTGATTCTCCGTGTCGCCGATGGAGTCGAGGCGGTGAGTAGCGGGAAACGCGTTACGTCGCTTGCTCTCGATCCGGGAGCGAACGGCAAGCCCCCTGTTGTTCAGATCGGAAGTCAATCGTTTTTCCTGATCGAACGCGAAGGCAAGTTCGGCATCAGATTGAAGGACAAGAACAATCCGTCCCGCACCAATTTCCACGGACTGAAATGGTACGACATCGATCCGGCGTATCATGTCACGGCGACGCTCGAGAGTTTTGCCGAGCCGAAAGAGGTCTTGATCCCCAATGTTCTCGGCAGCACTTTTAAGATGAAAAGCCTTGGCATTCTTCATTTCAAGCTGCTCGGCAAGGATGTGTCCGTGCAGCCGGTAGAGGACGAAGGGAAGCTCTTCATCATTTTCCGCGACGCGACCAGCAAAAGCGAAACCTACGGTGCGGGGCGTTTTCTCTACGCCGAGCAGCCGGTCGACGGCAAGGTGACGCTTGATTTCAATCAGGCTGAAAACCCTCCGTGTGCCTTTACCGAATTCGCCACATGTCCGCTCCCGCCTCCGCAAAATCGTCTCGATGTAGAGATCAAAGCGGGCGAGAAACGCTATCACGACTGACGCTGGGCCGGCCACACCGGACCAACGGTCATTACTACAGACAATAGGCGGGGAAATGCCGGGCGTCCGGTTTCCCCGCCTTTGTGTTTTCGGGGGAAGTGAAAGAGGGACGATATTCGACTTTTTTGACGTTGCGTCATTGACGAAGTGCCCTGAATATGGGGCTGCGAGAGAGGTGGCCGTGAGGCAGATCTGCCGTCTTTGTGCCGCTAAGTCCAGTCGATCGTGCAAGATACGCCGATCGCGGGAAAAGCGTGCATATCTAGTTTGCTGACCTGGAAAATCACGCATATCTAGAAAGTTGCATCATATCGAGAAAGTTACGCATATCTGGAAAATGCCTATAACACTTTTCCCCGGACCTGTGAGAACCTCTTCCACGTCGCGGCAAATGCCGTGACCGACAAAATCGAAACGGAGGAGAAATTTTCAAGATGAGCGACGAATGGGAAGAGTTTTTAGGCGGGCCGAGATCGCGGGCGAGTGAACCGCAGATCTCGCTGAGCCCGAGGGCCGAGCTTAGCCTGAACCGGGCGGCGATCGAGCTGCTGGGAAACCCGATGTCGGTGGTGATGCTTTTTGACAGGGCACGTTCGCGGATCGGCCTTCGCCCGAGCCCAAACGGAGCGCCCAACGCCTACCGGCTGAAACATCGCCGCAGCGACAAACGCAGCCGCCCGAGCATCGTCCACCTCAAGGCGTTCTGCAACACCTACAACATCCGCCCCAAGCGCAGCATTCGCTTTGCCACGCCGCAATCGGAAAACGGAATGCTGGTCCTCGACCTGCCGGGATACGAGACAGGTTAGAGGAGGCAGATTCATGCTGTGTGGTAATCGCTTTCGAGCAGAGCTTCGATCTCGTCGGCAGTGGCCTGATGCTCGTAGGCGGCACAGAGGAATTCACGCCAGTTGTCGAAGGGTGTTTTGTCGGCGATGTAGATGTTCAGTTTTTCCTCGGGCATCGGGTCGTAAGCGCTCAGGCCCTGCTGCGAGCGAAAGACGTGCAGAAACTGCAGGATGTTGTAGTAAGGCGTGTATTTTTCGACAAAGTCGTTCCGGCAGATCGCCCGTTCAAAATCCTTGTTATGCATATGCGCAATATGCTCGTAGGAGAGCCGAATGGCTGGCTTTTCCGCCTTCTTTGTCGCGTACTCGTAGTTATGCCGCGGAACATATTTCCGCTCCGATGTGTCCGTCTGAAAAGTTTCAAGTGACTCTCGCGTGATCTCGTTATCCATGATAATTTCCTCTAAAAATTTAGCTGGGGAAGGAATGCTATCATGTGTGGGATATCGTTGCAAGAGTGAAAGCTTAGAGAGTGGTGAATTCAAGATGCAGGTGCACCCTGGGAATGAGCTTGTTGACGGGCAAGCTGGAGATCATTTCAACTATCGTAAGGCTGGCGAGTCACCGGACAAGGGTTTGAAAGTAAAGCGATTTACAGGCCAGTTTGGATCCAGCGCCCTTTCTTTCAGGAATACCCAAATCCTCCAACCCTTATTCGAAACTTCAGACATATTCAATCCTGACATTTTCGAAGGTGCGGCGATAAATGAGATAGTGGCATTTGATCCAGGTTCCAGGGGGCCCAAATAACAAACTATACTTCCGAGATTTCCCCCTATCTTCCCCATTTGACAACGTCCTTGACTGGGCGTGAAAACGCTTGCCATAAGGTCATCGGCAAAAAACGAATAAATGGTAATTTCGTCCAGATGTTTCGGGCCAGTGTTCTTGAAAGATACCAAATATTTTACGCTCGTACCGTCGGCGGATTTCTCTTGACTCAGCAATTGCGCCTCTACATGAGTAAATGGTTGTTTGGGCGGGGGTTCTGTCTCCAATACAACTGCAAAATAATTTTCCGAAGTAAATTCTTCGGCAACGCAAGAAACAGACCGATTTTTAAAATCGGGCAGAAATCGCGACAGCCAGGTTTTTCGGTCCTCGGACATTGGGTCATCACCCGAAGCCTTTGCTTCTTCTTCGATACTTGAAAGGGTGCATTCACGCCATTCCAACCCATTTGAATTGAAATCTTCTGTCGAAGTCAGTTGCAGAATTTTTACCTTTCCAAAATCTACCGGATTGTTGACTGGAGCTCGAAACGACACCATGGTCTCTCCGTAAAGAATCGCATCGGTCTTTATGAACTAGCTTCTATTGTCAATCAATTGATACCCGTTCGGTAGCGCTGGCACATTTCGGAACATTTTAAAATCTGCAAGGTATTTCTTCGTCTCTCCGCGCTTTCCAACAAACTCGAAATTGATCGAAACATCGTCTGGTTGAGTTAGCTCCCGAGTGCCTCGCTGGGCACAAGCCATACTCCCAACCGCAGAGACAAAAACATATGCCGTTATTAGCATCCAGCCTCTCATGACCAAGTGGCCCACGATCCAAGAAGATCGGAAAACATTGGCGTGATCGGTGAGGCTCTTCCCTCCGGAATCTGCATCCTTCGAACGAGATTTCATAAGTAATAAGTTAAGGAAGTTTCTTACTATTTGACGTGAATTGTCAGTAACTCTGACCTCGACAACTCAACGTCGTAAAAAAAAGCTGCGATTTGTATCGTATGAGTGCCGGGCGATGCGCCGTGCCAGGTGTACCCGCTCGCGAAAGAGTCCTTGTCATTTCCGTCAAGGTAAATTTGATATTCCTCGTTCCCGCGGTCGGTGACCTCAAATAAAATCTGGATATCTTGATCTCTATTAAATGTCTGGCCGTTCGTGATCGACGTAATAATTATCTGAGGCAGCTGCCTTACCAACACGCCAACCGTTTCAGATTCCGTCACTGCCCCCGAATCTTCGACAACGGTCGCTCGAACATTACTGTAAACACTATATGCCGGAATTGCCTTGACAATGTAACGATGCCGATAGACATTTCCCACTTTCGAAACGAGAACAGGACGAGGAAAATCCATGCTTCCTTCGTTAGAAAACATTTCAACGCCGACAAGGAAAATATCCTTAAGTTTTCCTTCGTGCAGTTCGGAAACTATTTCAATAGATACCGGTGAGCCCGGGGCGATAATCTGGCTCGGTTTCGGCGACACAATTTTTACTGACGCATCCCCCTTGACCATGATGCTGACCGGCACTCCCGATCTTCTGCCACCGTTATCCACGGCGTTGACCCATATCGTATTCGTTCCATAGGGAGGATCGGTGAGCTTATAAACAAAGGTATCTTTTCCCGTGCGAGTCGCGATCCTGTCAGGCGGCGGATTTGTCTTAAAAAGATCATCAAGCTCTTGCGCGGTGTACGTCCGACCTTCGAGGACAAATTTACCTTGTCCCTCCT
>JBDTXM010000232.1:0-5728 GCA_040006215.1 Acidobacteriota bacterium | reverse complement strand
AGAAGCATCCGTTTATAGATAAAACTGGTGTGTTTTACGATATGCAACTGAATATTTCCTGTTATCGTGTCTAAAATTCTAGCCCTCAATGAAAAGAAGACTTCTCGGTAAAATTTCCGGCCTCGCGCTTCGAGTTCACAAAAAACTTGACCAGGTACTGCGAATCTCTCCTAATTTCAAACCCTATTTTTTAAGTGTCCGTCCATTTCCAATAGAGGGAATCGATAGAAAAAAAATAACACATCTGATTGGCAATTTTATCGTCGGGGGAAGTTCACAGCTTGTCGTCGACCTAATTGAAAAAACTTCGGATAAATATTCGCATCAGATTATCGTTCCCAGGAAGCCGGATCCCCTGCCCTATCAGCCCGTCGATATTCATGAGTTCACGATCAATCAGATGGCCGAACTTTATGATCATTTGAAGCGAGAAGCCCCCGAGATCGTTCACATGCATTATTTTTCTCGCGACTGTGAGAAGTTCGAGTCGATAGCGATCTGGTACCAAACGGTCAGCCGGATCTGTGACGAGTTAAATCTGAGGGTAATTCAGAACGTAAATGTCCCGACAACTCCTTTACGAGGCAAATCGATCGTACACAACGTGTTTGTCAGCCATTACGTGCGGCGGGAATTTGATAGGTCAGAAATCGAAAGCTCGGTGATCTATCCCGGATCGGATTTTTCGCATTTTGGCAATTCAAAGCCCGAGGACTTGCCAGATAAAACAATTGGAATGGTCTACAGGCTCGAAAGCGACAAACTGCGAGCAGAGTCAATCGAGGTCTTTATCTCGGCAGTGAAGATGAACCCGCGTATAAATGTCTATATTGTCGGAGGCGGAAGTTTACTGGATTTGTACAAGCAGCGGGTCGCCGAGGAAGGCCTCAGTAAGAATTTTTCCTTCACGGGTTATGTCGCCTATGCGAATCTCCCTCAACATTACCGAATGATGTCTCTTTTTGTTGCACCCGTCTTTGACGAGAGCTTCGGGCAGGTTACGCCGTTCGCCATGAGCATGGGATTGTGCGTCGCAGGGTACGACACAGGCGCCTTGAGCGAAATCTTGGGAAATGACGCGACATTAGTGAAAACCGGCGACGCTACTGGTTTAGCTGAAAAAATAGTCGATCTCGTTGCTAGCGCGGACAAGAGACGTGATCTCGGAGAACGAAATACAGAAAGGGCGATTTCTATGTTTTCCGTTGAGAAAATGATCGGCGATTATCGTCAACTTTATGAACGCTATATAAAATAGGCCGGATCGAAACTGGTTTCCAAGAAGATTCACTCGCGTATGCTCACCCGATAGTTTCGAAGGTTTGAAGTTTATGGCATTTTCTCCCGGCGCTCACCGACTTGCCGAAATCGATTTCCTTCGCGGGGTTGCGATCATACTCGTTCTTTTTAGCCATCACTGGCTAACAGATCCAACGCAGAGAATGGGCTGGATCGGTGTTGATCTGTTTTTCGTTCTTTCGGGTTTTTTGGTTTCAGGGCTTTTGTTCAATGAGTATAAAAAGTTCGGATCGATCGATGTAAAAAGATTTCTTATTCGCCGCGGCTTCAAGATATATCCGTCATTCTACTTCTCGATAGCCGTTACTACCGTTCTTCTGTTCTTCTTTCCAAATCTCTCTTGTTTCCCCGATGCTCACCTCTTGATACTGAATTACAAAGGGATCCTGGCGGGACTGGCGATCGAATGTTTATTTCTTCAAAGCTACTTTTTTGGATTTTGGGGACATCACTGGTCCCTGGCTGTAGAGGAGCATTTTTACCTTTTTCTCGTTATATTGCTGCTGGTGCTCGTTAGAAAGAAGGTTCTTGAGAATACCAGGTTGTTTGTAGGCATAAGTCTTTCAATATTTGCAGCTTGTCTATCAATGCGAATCGTAACAAATCTGTATACCTCAGATCTGATCACGTTTACCGCTACCCATTTGAGGATAGATTCGCTTTTTGCCGGGGTTGTCGTGTCGTACTTCTATCACTTTCACTTAGATCCACTAAAGAATTTCTACGCTAAATATCGCCTTTATCTATTGCTGGCGATAGTTCCGCTTCTTGGTTTCACGCCCTTTGTTAATGTATTAGAATCATTTTTTGTTAAAACGATCGGGTTTACGCTGATCACGGCCGCGTTTTGCTGCCTGCTTCTGGTCTTTCTTTTCGAAAGTAGGATCAATGAAAAGGTCGGTCGTGTGATAAGCGCGAGACTTTACAGCCTGATCGCGACGCAGATCGGTTTCTATTCTTATGGCATCTATCTATTTCATTTTTATGTGGTTCGCTATCTTGTCGGGGAAGACTATGCCCACCAAAAATACATAAACGGTGAGTGGACGTATCTAGAGCTTGTCTTGAGTTTCTGCATCTATTTCGTTCTGAGCATTTTCCTAGGCGTACTACTTTCAAAACTGATCGAAACTCCTATGCTTAAATTGCGCGATAAATGGTTCCCTCGGCGGAGCCCCGCGGCAGTTGAGCCTTAGATGCGGCCAAGATTTGATAGATGGAACTCGCAATAAAAATAATAAACAAACTCAGGCACGTTCGGTTATCGTTTAGGGCGTCGGTGCACACGCGATTTATGTATGCGTTCGCCTATTTTTATGGCGTGACGGTCGGCGAGGGTTGCAGGTTTTGGAAGCAGCCTGTGATCTACATGACGCAGGGGTCAAAGATTGGGATAGGACGCAATTGTGTCTTTAGATCTGACCTTGACTCGAACCTGATAGGTGTTGCGCATCGGTGTATTATTTCGACTCATTCTGCGAATGCTGTGATTAAAGTTGGGGACGATTGCGGGTTTAGCGGCACTAGCATCGGCATAAAAGAAAGCCTTCTTGTAGGCAACAACGTGCAGGTCGGTGCCAATACCTACATAACCGATTTTGACTGGCACTCGATGGATCCGGCAGATAGGGACAACTCGGATAAAATTGCAGCTCGTGGAATTGTAATTGAGGATAATGTCTGGTTGGGTCTGAATTGTATCGTTCTCAAGGGCGTAAGTATTGGCGAGAATTCGATCGTCGGGGCGGGAAGCGTGGTTACTAAGGATATTCCAGCGAACGTGATCTGCGCGGGGAATCCTTGCAAAGTGATCAAAAACATTGAACCGAAGACAGGGACTGTAGCTCAGCTTTCATCCACGGATCCGGGTTCTCGTGAGGAGCGGATAGAAACTCCGGTTACCCGATGAAGATCGTCTTTCTGGACACAACAAACCACGCATCAGAGATCGGAGGCGGTCATCTTTTTCTGGCCGGGATCGTGAACGAATTGGCAGATCGCGGTCACGATGTTCATGTAGTCACGAAGGGAAAGCCGAATCTACAGATCGCGGAACGAATACATAATTCGGGGATACAAATACATATCGCCCCGTGGGGGACCGGTGGCATTGTAGAAGACGTCTCTCCTAACTTTGCGGCGTGGCTCAACAAACTATCGCCCCAGGTCTATGTGATCTCAGGCTCATTTGATATCGGCTGGACCACTCTTCCACTGATCGACTCCGGGATCGCGACTCTGACGATCGGCCATAATGATTCCGAGACATTTTATGCACCGGTCAGGCATTATCGGCGGTTTCTGACGCGGGCGGTTGGGGTTAGTGATGAGATCTGCGAGACGTACCGGAATGATTGCGGGATAGCGGCGGATCGAATCGAATGGATCCCGTACGGTGTGGAGACAAACGAATGTGCGCCAGATGACAGAAGCGTACGACCGCTGAGGTTAATATATGTCGGGCGCCTGGACGAGGAGCAGAAACGGACTTCGGACCTGATCAAGGTGGTAAGGCGACTTAATGAAAACGGGGTCGATTTTCAATTGTCTATCGTCGGTGACGGCGAAGAAATGCCGGCGGTGCGAGAGGGAATGTCAGCCGAGATAGCTTCGGGCCGGGTGACGCTGTTTGGGTGGCTGGACAGCAGCGATGTTATCGAAAAGGTTCGTGCGGCCGAGATATTTGTGTTGACCTCGGCATATGAGGGGTTTTGCATCGCGCTCGTTGAGGCTATGGCAAACGGGTGTGCTCCGTTGGTGACCGATATCAAGAGCGGCAATAAACAACTGGTCCGAAACGGCGAGAACGGATTTGTAGTGCCGATCGGCGATATCGGGTCGTTTATCGAAAAGATCTCGTATTTAGACGCTAACCGCGATAAATTGTTAGAATTCAGACAAAAGGCGTGGGAAACGGGCAGAGAATACAGCGTTGAGCGCATGGTAGCTGCTTACGAAGGCTGTTTTGAAACAGCGGCGGCAGATGCCAGGTCGAATCCGCGGACGCCGGACCCAGGCTTTCCTCTGATGGAAAGCTGCCGGTCGAAATACCCATTGTGGCTCAGGCGGATAAAGGCGCGTTTAGTGAATAGTTGAAAGTGAATAGTTGAAAGTGAAGAGTGAACGGTAAATGAAAATTTTAGTTACGGGTTCGAGTGGGTTGATAGGGTCTGAGGCGGTGTCGTTTTTTGACGGGCTGGGAAATGAGGTTGTCGGCGTCGACAATAATATGCGGGCGGTTTTCTTTGGGCCGCAGGGCGATACGACTTGGAATCGCGACCGCCTTATTGAAAAGACACAAAACTTTAAGCACTTCGATCTGGACATCAGGAACCGCGAGGATGTTTTTACGTTTTTCGAAACGCACAAGTTTGACGCGATCGTTCATTGTGCCGCGCAACCCTCGCACGACAAGGCGGCCGAGATCGCGCTGATGGATTTTGATGTGAACGCCGTGGGGACCGTAAACCTGCTTGAGGCAACGCGGCAGAATTCACCCGAAGCCGTTTTTATTCACGTCAGCACCAACAAGGTTTACGGCGACAGCCCGAACGAGCTGCCGATGAAAGAATTAGACACGCGTTGGGAATACGCCGACGCGAAAGACTATAACGGCATTACCGAAGAATGCCGTATCGACCGGACGCTTCATTCGCTGTTTGGCGCGTCGAAAACGGCGGGCGATGTGATGGCACAGGAATACGGAAAGTATTTTGGAATGAAGGTCGGCGTTTTTCGCGGCGGATGCCTGACGGGCCCGTCACACTCGGGCGTCGAGCTGCACGGATTTTTGTCTTATCTCGTAAAACAGATCGTTTCGGGTGGGCATTACACAATATTCGGATACAAAGGGAAACAGGTACGAGATCAGATCCATAGCTATGACGTTGTGCGGGCGTTCGAGGAGTTTATCAAGAACCCGCGTCCGGGTGAGGTCTATAACCTGGGCGGCGGCCGTGAAAATAGCGCCTCTCTCATCGAGTGCATCAAAATGGTCGAGGACATGACAGGGAAAAAGCTCGCGACGACGTATACCGATCAAAATCGCATCGGTGACCACATTTGTTACATCAGCGACCTTTCAAAATTGAAAAGTCATTTTCCCGATTGGAGTATCACAAAGAGCTTGCCGCAGATATGCGAGGAGATCGTCGCGGCACAGGACGGTAAGGCGGCGGGAGCGTAGGATGTACCAGAAAAAAGATCCAGCCCTGCCCACTGTAACGGTAGTTACGCCCGCATATAACCAAGCGGACTTTTTGCGGGACACGATCGAGAGTGTTCTGTCACAGGATTACCCGAATATAGAATACATCGTGCTGGACGACGGTTCGACAGACGAGACCCCGCAAATATTGGCTGAGTACGGCGACCGGTTCGTTTGGGAATCGCAAACGAATATGGGCCAGACGCCGACCATCAACAAGGG
>JBDTXM010000231.1:0-5764 GCA_040006215.1 Acidobacteriota bacterium | reverse complement strand
CATTGCGCGGCTCAACGGACTACTTAGGCGTCGGGAATGGTTCAAACGCGAAACCGAATCGACCAAAACCTCAGATATCGTCACCATAAACGATAAGACGATCGACCTTGAAAATCTCGAACTCCGCTCCGGCGGCGAGGTCGTTCATCTCACGCTAATGGAGGCAAAACTTCTCCGTTTTCTGATAGAAAAAGAAGGAAAGGCGGTTTCGCGAAACACTATCCTCGAGGACGTCTGGGGACTCCAAGAAGATACCGACACCCGCGCCATCGACAACTTCATAGTCCGCCTGCGCAAGCATCTGGAAAAGGAACCTAACGATCCTAAGATCCTGCTGACTGTTCGCGGCGTGGGATACAAATTTCAGCGGCCCGCCTCAGAATAGCTCGTCCGGGCAATGACCTTCACGCTCTCCCGCCACTTCTCATGCAGCTCGAAACGCCACATCTCGATTTCCTTCGAAAGCATTTGCGCAAAGAATGAGAAATCCCGGTGAAAGCTCCAGGCGGGAGCACCCAGATATATGATCGCTGGTTTGTCCAGTATTTCGCGTCCGTCAAACAGGTTCGCTTCGCTCAGTTTTCCCTGTCGCCGCTGAAGCTCGATCTTGCGCCAATAATCGGCCACCTGAAAGACCATTTCCCGGCTGGGCGCCGTTTTCAGTTCGATGATCACTAACCGCCCGTCCTTGCGAAGTGCCAGCAGGTCGATCTTGTCATTCGACGTTCGAAACTGATTGTAGATGGGCGAAAGAATCAAATTCGCATCGAGAAGTTTTATATTGCGTTTCAGGATCGATTCGAGCCACGCCTCAGGCGATGATCGATAAAATTCGTGATGCTTGTTCGGAGTATGAGCACATCGGTAAACCGCTATATCGTCTAACAATTCACAAAGCAAATTCCACGACTGATCCATCAACAGATGGCGTTCCTTATTCACGCCGAACCACGCCTTTTCCTGCCCTAGCAGCGACCGGACCCGGGCGAATGGCAGTCCCGCACACCGTAGCGTCTCGCCCTGCTTTGAATAAATGATATCGATCTCGTCGGGAGCTAGCTCGATGATTGTTTGTGCCGTTTCACTCGGCCTAGCTGTTTTCGGAAGGGCGAGCTTACGCGCCCGCTCGCGCCACAGTGAACTCATCGGCCGCGCCGTCAGCGGGGCCGCGGTCGTTTCGCCCGCGCTTTCTTTCAGCTCAAAAAGGTGAACCGTTTCACGGACCACTGGTTTCACGAGGGCGAGAAGTTTCTGAAGATTTCTGGCCGTTTTTGCCGGGGCCGCGATCCATACGCATTCTACCCGATTCGTTTTTCTAAGATCCAGTTTGACTTGCCAGAGCAACGCGGTCGCGAGGAGGCTCTCGGGTGTGGCGGTTTCCGTGACATCCGCCATCACGGCATTCAATTGCCTCCCCGCGTACTTGAAAAAAATATGGGCGATTCGGCCATTCTCTTTTGCGAGTGCAACTCGCACAAGCTTCACGTTTTCGCCGCATCCTGCGATCGCCGCGGCGATCACATTCGAGCGTTTTAGCCGCGCGATCTCGATTTCAAGGGTCAGAGCCTTCGCCGAAGTTCGGGGAACCAGGCGCAATTGCTCGTGCTTCTTGCCGAACGCTCCCGCAACGTCAAGCTCTATCTCGCCTTTGTTTTCGGTAAAACGATTCACGCGCCACGACAAAAATCCGCGGTCGTCGGGGATACCGAGCATGATCTTTTCGCCCGCATGCTCGACGTCGATCTCGGTTCGCGAAAGCGGGAAAGAACGTCCCTCTTCGCGGACCAGCAGCCATTCGAAATGGCCGTCGATCAGCGATCGTATCTCGCCGGCGGTTTCGGCCGCGTTCACCATTTATATTTTTCGTCGAAGAATTTCAGCATCGATCCGGCCCAGGCCGCATAACCCGACTCGGACGGATGAATGCCGTCCGCGAAAAAATCCGGCGGAACGTATGCGGGCTGGTCATAATAATAAACGCGGTCAAGACCCCCGGTAAACTCCTGCGCGTTGGCCTGGTGCATTTTTGAGAGCTCCCACAGGATCGCCTTGATCGGCTGAGGGATCGCCGGCGACAAATTGATCGCCGGACAATTCGTGGTAAAGATCGTTGTGTCAGGACTTTTTTCACGGAGCATCTTAATCAGCCGCAGCATTTCCCGCCGCCACTTTATGGGGCTCGATAGCTTCATCACGTCGTTTCCGCCCAAGCCGAGCAAAATGTAGTCGAACTGTTGGTCCGGCACACGAGGGAGCAGTTCTTCGATAGTTCGCTGGGCCGTGACTCCGCTTTTGCCGACCGCTGTCCACCTCACGGGCCTATTCAACCGCTCGGACAGGCCCATCGCAAATTGTCCTGCCAACCCTTTTTCGTGCGTTTCTGCACCGAGGCCGGCTACCGTCGATTCGCCGAGCACAAGCAATTCGACGGCATCACCACCAACACCAGAGACCCCTGTCGTCTCACCGCCCGCGTCCGGAAGAAGGCCTACTTTTCGACGGGTGTATTGCCCTTGCAGATATAGAAAAGGAGAGATCGGCAGTATCAGAGCTCCCGCAACTAGAAATTTCGCCTGCCATTTCCGAATGCCCATCGTTCGTTCACATCGAATAAAAAATCGATATGATAAACTTCAAATACACGAATGTTTTTGTCAAATCCCGCCAAATCGTTTCTCGCTTCGGCTCTTATTACGACAATCTGCGGAGGCTGTGGATTTTTCAAGAATTACCCGGGAAATGCGGCGCCGGCTCGTGAGACCAGGAACACGGTCCCGTTTTCGGTCAAGGAACCCGAGGTCTACCAGGCACAGTTTGTCTCGACCGTCGGAGATGTGTCGACCGTTTCGTTCTACGCACGAAAAGGTGAAAATTGGCGATTGGATCTGAATTTCGGCTCGCCGAATTCCGTATCGATCATCAGAAGCGACAGGCTGTATTCGATATCTTCCGCCCGAAAGATGTTTGCTGAGATGCCGACCGGGCAGGTAGCGGCCGATCCCGATTTCGTTCAGGACATGACAGCAGGCTTGCTTAATCAGTCGACTGCCGCGAAATTCGAAACGCTTGGCCGGGACGGCACTGTCACAAAATATCGAGTGACGCTTGGCGAAAACGGCGCGAGCGAAGCGATAATTTATTTTGACGAAACTGTGGGAATGATTACTCGCGAAGAATTTTTCAGCCTTCCGCGAAAGACCGACAACGATGCTCCTCAATACGTCTATGAAGTGAGAGAGCTTAAGGCTGACGTCGATGACAAAGTGTTCGCGATTCCGACGGAGTTAAAGAAAGTGTCTTGGAACGAATTCTCAGCCGCTCCTAAGCAACCGAAATGACCGAGGATCAGGAAATAATTATAACGGACGAGCATCGCGACTATGCGGCGGGTGTTCTGCATAACTTGCCTTTCGCTAAGCTCCTGGGCATGCGGCTTGTTGATCTAAGACTGGACGAGGCCGTCATGAAGATCGAGATGCGAGATGATCTCCGCCAGCCGAGCGGAGTCCTCCACGGCGGCGTCACGGCAACTCTGATCGACACGGCGATGGCGTTTGCGGTCCGCACGCGGCTTCCCAAGGAAGAAGCGACGGCCACGATCGACCTGACCGTTCATTACCTCCGCCCGCACGTCGAAGGCGTCGTGACCTGCACTGCAAGGGTGGTTCGAGCAGGCAAGCGGATCTTCACCGTTTCAGCCGACGTCGTCAACGACCAGGGAAAGCTCGTCGCAACCGGAATATCGACCTACACGAGAATCTAGATTTCGCACGATCAACCACGATCGTCTCATGGAACAGCTCAAAAAATTCGCTAAATACTTCACACCCTACAAGTGGCACATCGCCGGCGGGATCTTTTACATCCTTGTGTCAATGGCGTTCGGTTTGCTGATTCCCTATCTGATCGGCGAGGCGATCGATGACCTGAACGCGCAGGTTACATGGAATAAGGTGCTCTACTATCCGCTCATCATTCTCGGCGTCAATTTCATGAGCGGCATTTTTCTGTTCCTCCAGCGGAGAACTCTGATCAACACCTCACGGCATATCGAATTCGACATGCGCGAAGATTTTTACGCGGCGCTGGTCGATCAGCCGCTCGGGTATTTTCATGAGCATCGCGTCGGCGATCTGATGGCCCGGGCGACCAATGATCTTGCTGCGATTCGGCAGATCGTAGGACCGATGATCCTTTATAGCTTCCAGGCGATATTCGCGCTCGCTATCTCGCTCCCGATCATGCTCAACATCTCGGTCAAGCTCACTTTGCTGCTGCTGATACCGATGCCCCTCGTCAGCCTGACGGTGAAATATCTGGGCGAGCAGATCCATCGGCGTTTCGAAAAGATCCAGGAATTTTTCTCGGACATCACGGCCCGCACCCAGGAAAACCTGACCGGTGTCCGCGTCGTCCGCGCATACGCTCAAGAGGAATCAGAGATCGAGCAGTTTCAGGTTCTGAATCATGGATACGCCGATCAAAATCTCCGCCTGGTAAAATTTGCGGCCGCGATGCGTCCGATGCTCTTCTTTTTCATCGGTCTTGGGTTCGTTATCATCGTCGCGGTCGGAGTTCCGATGGCGGTCCGGGGCGAGATAACAGCCGGCAATTTCACGTCGTTCATTTTGTATCTGCAGCGGATGATCTGGTATCTGATCGCACTCGGCTACGTGGTCAACCTTTACCAACGCGGCACCGCCAGCCTCAAGCGCTTTAACGCGATCCTCGAAGCCGAGCCGGCCATTACTGATCTGGAGGACGTGCATGAACAGCCCACGATAAAAGGCGAGATCGAATTTCGCGATCTGAACTTCGCTTACAATGGCAAACCGGTCCTCAAGAACATCAACCTAACGATCGAGCAGGGAAAGACCGTAGCATTCGTGGGCAAAACGGGAAGCGGCAAATCCACGCTGGTTAGCCTTATCCCGCGTCTGATGGAGGCGCCCGAGGGTTCGGTTCTGCTTGACGGCAAACCGGTCCGCCAATTTCCTCTTGCACAGCTTCGAAGCTCGATCGGATTCGTTCCGCAGGAAACATTTCTCTTCAGCGATACCCTGGCGGAGAACATAGCCTTCGGAGTTGAGTCAGAACCGGGCGTGGTGGCTACGGGCTATTCCTCGACTCAGCGACTGCGCAGTTCAATCTCAGTCGAGAAGGCGGCCGACATCGCCGGTCTTGCCGATGACATCAAGGAATTTCCCGGCAAATACGAGCAGCTTGTGGGCGAACGAGGCATCACGCTGTCGGGCGGACAGAAACAGCGAACGGCGATCGCTCGTGCCGTGATGCGCGACCCGCGAATATTGATACTCGACGATTCTCTCTCGGCGGTCGATACTTATACGGAAGAAAAGATCCTGCACAATCTTCGCGACATCCGCTCCGAACGGACGACGCTCGTCGTTTCGCACCGCGTCTCGACGATTCGCGATGCCGACCTGATCTGCGTACTCGAGAACGGTCGGATAATCGAACGCGGCACGCATGATGAACTGCTCGCCATCGAGGGCGAATACGCGGACCTCTATGAACGTCAACTCCTCGAAGAAGAGCTCGAAGCAACGGATTAAACTAAAAATTTATTTAAAGGTCTGACACTGCTTCATGTCGCCGGTTTGCATGCCTTTGGCAAACCAGGACATTCGTTGCTGAGCAGAGCCGTGAGTGAAGGATTCTGGAACGACGTAGCCCTGAGTGCGTTTTTGGATCATGTCGTCACCGACGGCCGAGGCCGCGGTCAGGGCTTCCTGGGCATCGC
>JBDTXM010000230.1:0-5850 GCA_040006215.1 Acidobacteriota bacterium | reverse complement strand
TCCCGCATGCGAAAAACACACAGTGGACAGGTGAAGAGGTAAGTGATTGAGCGTGCGGGGTTTATCGGATGAATACTGTCGAGAGATTTTCAAATCGCGTCGAAAACTACATCAGATATCGTCCCGGCTATCCGCCCGAGGTTTTGGATCTTTTTAGAAACGATCGGGGCCTGGAAAAAAATTCGATCGTCGCCGACATTGGTTCTGGCACGGGAATCTCAAGCAAAGTTTTTCTGGAGAATGGCAATGTCGTCTTCGGAGTCGAGCCAAACGATGCGATGCGGGTTGCCGCCGAGCAGTACCTCGCTGCGTTTCCGTCGTTTCGCAGCATAAAGGGAACCGCCGAGAATACCGGCCTAAATCGGGCTTCGGTTGACTTTGTCGTGTCGGCCCAGGCATTTCATTGGTTCGACCAACCCGCCGCGAGGCAGGAGTTTACACGGATCTTGATACCCAAAGGCATTGTCGCCCTGATCTGGAACCAGCGTCAGGTCGACACCACGCCGTTCCTTATCGAATATGAGAAGTTTCTTCTGAGTTACGCAAATGACTACGAGCAGGTCCGTCATGAAAACGTTAGTGAAGAGGCGCTCGGTTCATTTTTTGGCAAACCGTTCTCGCGGAAGGCATTCAAAAACTTGCAGATACTGGATTTTGATGGGCTAAAGGGCAGGGTGTTGTCGTCCTCCTACATGCCTGCGGAGACTGATCCGTGTTTTCCGCGGATGGTCGGTGAATTGGAATCGCTGTTTGCCAAACACGCCGAAAACGATAAAATTGAAATTTTCTATAACACGACCGTCAGCTGGTCGTCGATCTGATCTATGGCAGTAAAAGCAGAAGTAACCCCTGAAACCCGTACAATCACCGTCGCCCATTCGCCCGATTCGGACGACGCATTTATGTTCTATGGACTTGCCACAAACAAGCTCGAAACCGATGGCCTAAAGTTTGAACACACCCTAAAGGACATTCAGACGCTGAACGAGGACGCGAAGAATGGTGTTTATGACGTGACCGCTATCTCGTTTCACGCTTATGCCTATATTTCCGACAAATACGCGCTTCTTCCGCACGGTGCGAGCATCGGCGATAAATACGGCCCGATCCTGGTAGCAAAGGAACCGCGGGACCCGGAAGAGATCGCGAAGATGAAGATCGCCGTTCCGGGAGAGTTGACGAGCGCGTTTCTGGCCTTGCGGATCTACAACCCTGACTTCAAATACGTCGTCGTTCCGTTCGACGAGATCATCGAAACCGTGCAAAAAGGTGAGGTCGATGCCGGCCTGCTTATCCACGAGGGCCAGCTTTTCTATAAGCAAATGGGCCTCGATAAGGTACTCGATCTCGGCGAATGGTGGCATGAAAAAACCGGTCTGCCGCTCCCTATGGGCGGGAACGTGATCAGGCGTGATCTTGGCGAAGACCTAATGAAACAGGTATCGAAGCATCTCCACCAAAGCATCGTTTTTTCGATGGAAAACCGCGAGGATGCTCTGGCGTACGCGATGCAGTTTGCCCGCGATATGCAGCCGGAGCTGGCCGACCGCTTTGTCGCTATGTGGGTCAACGACCTAACATTGGATTACGGTGACCGAGGCCGCGAGGCTGTACGACGCCTGCTAGACGAAGGATTTGAAAAAGGGATCATTCCGAATAAGGTCAATGTGGATTTCGTCGAGTAGACCGCCCAGAACTCTAAAAATGGCAGCGAGATGAACAGACCCTTGCGGTCTGTTCTACTTTTTTGTGGATAAAAGGTCAACTTTTGTTTCTATTCCTGCATCTATTTGAAAGCACTTAGAGGGTAGTCTAACGATGAAAAACTTGATCTTCTTCTTATTTTTGATCTGCGGCTTTGCGGTTGGGGCATTTGGCCAGGAATCGACCCTCCAAAAGGTTGCTCTCAGCCAAACGGAAATCGACAAGATCCTTGCAAAGGTCGCCATCAACGAAACCCATTTTCGTCAGGCACTTACAAATTACAATTTTTCACGGAGTGCCACTATACAGACCGTCGGGATCGGCGGAAATATCACCGGCACATACCGACGCGATTCCGACATGACCATCACACCGGAGGGAGCGCGGCTGGAAAAGATCACATTTTTCCCGGTGGATACGCTTACAGAGGTGAGCATAACCCCGCAGGACCTCGAAGATCTGGGCGGGGTCAACCCGTTTGCGATCGAGCCGGATTCTATCCCCAAATACAACTTTACCTATATGGGTAAGGACCATATCGACGAGTTAAACCTTTGGGTTTTCGATGTTGCACCAAAGGTAATGCCGGATCCGAAAAAGATCAATGACCGAATGTTTCAGGGCCGTATCTGGGTCGATGTCGACGACCTGACGATCGTCAAATCGAAGGGTAAGGGCGTTCCGGAAACGAAAAATAACAAATACCCGATCATTGAAACGTATCGCGAAAACATCGACGGCAAGTATTGGTTCCCAGCATTCGCCAGCTCCGATGACGAAGTCGTATTCGGCAGCGGACAGGTCGTCAAGTTTCGCGTTCGGATAAAATTCAATGCCTACAAACTAGGCCACACTGATGTCCGCGTTATCGGCGAGGACGAAGCGGTCCCCGAAGCGAGTCCATCGCCCACTCCGACACCCAAGAAGCCTTAGCGGTTTCATCACTAAGAAGGGCGATAGTTCGATATCGCCCTTTTCTATTACCATCCACCATGCGAGCCGACGACGAGTCGATAGATTATAGGTGTATTGGCTAGTAAGATCGTGACCCACGTGCGACGCCTGTCAATGTCTTCTGCGAGATAAAATACGCGAGGCGGGAAGTATACGAGAAGGGCAAGGGTACAGATAAACAAAATTCTGCTGAAAACCTCTGAGACGCTCGAGACAAGACCGCTCCACCCTATTGTCAACATACTCCACACGAGCTGGTAAAAGATCATATTGAGGAAAATACAAGCGTCTCCGAGCGTCTCGGAGGCCGGGCTTTTGAGAAATTGCAGCCTCGGATCTTTTTTCGGCGGCACGAAATAGCGATACACAATCACGGTTTGCACGATGGTAAGTACTATCCCGGCTACGATGATCAAACCAGCGATCCCTCCGCCGGGTTCATCATCGCCGTACACGAGCTGTTGGGCGAAAGCGTTTATGACGCAAAAGACGACCAGATTAAGAGAAAGATAGAGGATAGGGTTGAACAGACAGCCGCCGAAAAGGGTATTGGTGCGATCGAAGTCCTTTCCGGCCAGCTGGAGGCGATGGTGAAAGGGCCAGCGTTTTAATACCGCGCCAAGCAGAGGCAGAAAGAAAAGCCCAAGGCTGAATATAAGGATGACCACCTCGGATACAAAGTCTCCCGCGAACGCCGACCGAAAGAAATATGCGAATCGAGCAGCCAAGAAGCGCATAAGGAAGAGATTCAAAACGAAAACCACAAGGTCAAGTAATAGTCCACGATTCGAACGCAGGAATAGATTCGCCGGATGGTATTTCGGCAGGGAAGGGGTTTCGGGGTCGTTTGTCTTTTTTTCGAGCATCGGCTAGAAGAAAAATATTCGTATTAACACGGGTAAATTAGCAAGCAGGATCATCACCCAGGTTATCCATCGCCCACCATCGTCAGCCAGATAATATATTCGCGGTGGGATATAGATGAGTGCGGCCGAGAAAAGGAACTGAAATACACGTCCGACGATATTGTGGATGTCGTGGGGCAGATCGTTCATCAGCAAGCCCCAAAATGCCTGGTACAGAATTACGTTTGTAAAAATGCAAAGATCGGCGAGCACCTCGGACACGAAGCGAAGCTGGGTTGGTTTACGGCTGGTCGTGTCTACAAAGAAATGACAAAACGTGAAGATCGGGTAGATGAACAGGGATACAATAGCGAGTGTAATGATTGCGAGCGAAAGGCCGGAGACGAGGGAATTTTTGTCGAGTTGCTCAAGCAGATCGCCGCGCGTTTCGTACAACGCGAAAACAAACATCGCGTTGAGGATGAATTGGCCGCCGAGAATTATCTTGAGAAGTGTTGGGAATGCTTCGCGGGCCGCATCCTCGTAATCGGATGGTTTGAACCGGTTGCCAGCGATGAATTTCAGGACGGCCGCGATCCCGGGAAGGATGCATATCGACGCTATGTAAAAGAAGGTCGTGATCTCCGCGAATGGTTCCTTTGCTCGGCGCGCCTCGAAAAGGTTTGAAAGGCGTCCCGAAAGCACGGTCATCAAGAGTGTATTGGCGATCAGCACTACTACGTCCAAAATGATCCCGCGATTGATCCGTGCAAAGATTTGTTTCGGGCTGAACATAAATGCGCTAGTCGGCGGCCAATTCTGCGGCTATCGCCTGGCGTGTTTCGATCAGGAGTCCCATCAGATCCCTAAGCCCGTTTTCGTCTTTCGTTTCGATCGTCGGAAGCATCACCATCTCGATCGTGCCCGGATACGCGACGCCGGTACGCTTGCCCATCATCCAGTCTGAATTTTTGATCGCGACGGGAACGATCGGGGCGTCCGTCTGCAGAGCGAGATGAAATGCACCCTTCTTGAATGGAAGTAATTCGCCGGGCATCGCACGGGTGCCTTCGACAAACACGCCGAACGAAGATCCGCTGTCCATTACCTTTCGGGCTTTTGTCATCGACGAGATCGCCTTTTCGGGATTGGAGCGATCGATGGCGATGATGTTGACGAAATTCAATCCCTGCCCGAGCACCGGAATTTTCAGCAGCTCCTTTTTCGCGACCAAACCCATTCGGCGGCCCGAATAGAAGAATAGAGTCGCCGTGTCGAGATACGATCGGTGATTCGAGATGAAAACGTAAGATCGGTCGGGTTCTAGATTTTCCAAGCCCTTCACTTCGATATGTGCGCCCGCTGACCGCAGCCATACCGCGGCTCCCCATTTCGCAAGTGGGTACAGCCAGATACGTCGCCGGATGATCCACAAAAATAGCAGTGCCGGCGTTGCGATAAACAGAAGCAGCACGGCGGCGACACACCAGCACCACCAGTAGCGAAGTTTTCCCGCAATGCGCGATTTGTTAGACTCTCTGACAGGAAAAGTCAGCTTTTTGTTTTCCCTGATCGCCTCGTTCGAAGATTCTTTCATTACAGTCGGGATAGAAGACGATTATGCGTAATTCAATGCGATTCCGTAAATTACGATGGATGGACTTTTGGTTTTGTGCGGCTGTGATCGCATCCGCCGTCATCGGCGCGCAGGCCCAAGTTCCTTCGCCCCAGTCCGTGCTCGGCTTTCATCCGACCGACGACAGAACGATCGCGGACTGGAAACAGATCACTGACTATTTCGCCAAGCTCGACAAAGCCAGCCCCAAGGTTCTGGTCAAAGCGATCGGAAGATCGACCATGGGCAAACCGCTGATCGTCGCTTTCATCTCGTCGTCGGACAATATTAAAAATCTCTCGCGGTATCGGTCGATCAGCTCGTCGCTTGCGAATCCATCCGCCATGGTCGCCCATCTAAATCCGGATGAACTCATTCGCGAAGGCAAGACGATCGTTGCCATTTCTTGTTCGATCCACTCGACGGAGATCGTGGCGTCTCAGATGTCGATGAATCTAGCATACGACCTCGCTACGGCCACCGACGCGGGCACGAAAGAAATTCTCGACAACACGATCCTCCTTCTTATCCCAAGCCCAAATCCCGACGGCATTCAGATCGTGGCTGATTGGTATCGGAAAACGCTCGGAACTAAATACGAAGGAACGTCGCCGCCCGAGCTCTATCATTACTATGCGGGACACGATGACAATCGCGACTGGTTCATGATGAACCTGAAAGAGACGCAGGCGATCACGAGATTCTTTTGGAAAGAATGGTATCCGCAGATCG